>NZ_JBEOTA010000035.1:0-77566 GCF_040303265.1 Streptomyces sp. NPDC096040 | reverse complement strand
CCTCAGACAGCGAGATTGACACGGCAGAAGGCCCAGGACCTGACACCCGAACAGGGTAGCAACTTACCCTCGTGATTTCTGGCGCACCACACTAGATCGGCAGCCGTCGGAACACCGACCGCGGTGCGTGCCGCAGGGCCGCCATCACCACCCGCAGCGCACCCGGCACCCACACCGTCTCCGAGCGCCTGCGCAGGCCCGTCTCGATCGCCGTCGCCACCGCCTCCGGGGTCGTGGCCAGGGGCGCTTCCTCCAACCCCGCCGTCATCCTCGACCGCACGAACCCCGGCCGTACGACCATCACGTGCACGCCCGTCCCGTGCAGCGCGTCGCCCAGGCCCTGGGCGAACGCGTCCAGGCCCGCCTTGCTCGAGCCGTAGATGAAGTTGGAGCGCCTCGCCCGCTCCCCGGCGACCGAGGACAGAACCACCAGTGAGCCGTGGCCCTGGGTCTGCAGGGCGCGTGCGCTGACCAGGCCCGCCGAGACGGCGCCCGTGTAGTTGGTCTGCGCCACCCGCACGGCCTTCACCGGCTCCCGCTCGTCGGTCGCCTGGTCGCCGAGGACACCGAAGGCCAGCAGGACCATGTCGATGTCACCCTCGGTGAAGACCTTGCCGAGGACGGTCTCGTGGGACTCGGGGTCGAGCGCGTCGAAGGCGACGGTGTGGACGTCGGCGCCGAGGGTGCGCAGCTGCTCGGCGGCCCGGTCCAGCGCGGGGGAGGGGCGGCCGGCCAGCCAGACGGCGCGGGTGCGGCGGGCGATCAGCCGGCGCGCGGTGGCCAGCGCGATCTCGGACGTACCGCCGAGGACGAGCAGGGACTGGGGCATTCCGAAGGCGTCCTTCATGACAGCTGACAGCTCCTAGAGGCCGAGGCGGCGGGACAGGTCGGAGACGAACACCCCGTGCGGGTCCAACTCCGCGCGCAGGGCACGGAAGTCGGCGAGCCGCGGATACATCGCGGCGAGCAGGTCGGGGCGGAGCCGGGCGTCCTTGGCGAGGTAGACGCGGCCGCCGGCGCCCGCGACCTCCTCGTCCAGTTCGTCGAGGAACGCGCCGAGGCCGGGCAGGGCGGCAGGGATGTCGACGGCGAGGGTCCAGCCGGGCACGGGGAAGGAGAGCCAGCCGGGGTCGGCCTCGCCGAAGCGCTTGAGGACGGCCAGGAAGGACGGGCAGCGGCGTTCGGAGATACGGGCCACGATCCGGCGCAGGACGTCCTCCTGGCCGTATCCGACGACGAACTGGTACTGCACGAACCCGCCGCGGCCGTAGACGCGGTTCCAGTTCGGGACGCCGTCCAGGGGGTGGAAGAACGCGGAGACGCGCTGGAGTCGGCCGGTACGCGCGCGTGGCGCCTTGCGGTACCAGAGCTCGTTGAAGAGGCCGACGGTGGTGCGGCCCAGGAGGCCTTCGGGGACGAACGCGGGGGCGGCCGGGAGCCGACGGGGGCGGAAGGCGAGTGGTGCACGCCCGGCGCGTGAGTCCTCGCCGAGCGCCTCCCGTGGCGCGTGGTCGCCCCGCGTGAGCACCGCGCGCCCGGTCGCCGCCCCGCGCGCCAGCAGGTCGATCCAGGCGACCGAGTAGCGGTAGCGGTGGTCCGTGGTGGTCAGGCGGTTCATCAGGTCGTCGAGGTCGGTGGCGCGTTCGGTGTCGACCGCCATGTACGACGTCTCGACCGGGAGAAGGCGGACGGTCGCCGTGAGGATCACTCCGGTCAGACCCATGCCGCCGGCCGTCGCGTCGAACAGCGGGGTGCCGCGGCTCACCGTACGGACCTGGCCGTCGGCGGTGAGGAGTTCGAAGGACAGCACGTGACGGGAGAACGATCCCGAGACATGGTGGTTCTTGCCGTGGATGTCGGCGCCGATCGCGCCGCCCACCGTCACCTGGCGGGTCCCCGGGGTCACCGGGACGAACCAGCCGAGCGGCAGCAGCACCTCCGTCAGGCG
Source organism: Streptomyces sp. NPDC096040 (assembly GCF_040303265.1). Taxonomy (NCBI): domain Bacteria; kingdom Bacillati; phylum Actinomycetota; class Actinomycetes; order Kitasatosporales; family Streptomycetaceae; genus Streptomyces; species Streptomyces sp. NPDC096040. The sequence continues at coordinate 75,618 of NZ_JBEOTA010000035.1, read as the reverse complement.
GTGCAGGGAGACCCCCGCGTCGCACAGGAGGGTGCCGCCGTCGGCGTCGATGGCGTGGATGCGGTCCAGGCCCGTCATGTCGAGCACGGCACCGCCGGCGTTCTGCGCCGCGTCCCCGTACGCGCGCCCCAGGCCCCGCGCGATACCGCCCCGCGCCCCGCAGTTCCGGATCGCGTCCGCCGCCTCCTGGTAGGTCCGGGGGCGGATCAGACGGGCGGCGGTGGGGGCGGTGCGGCCCCAGCCGGTGACGGGGACGGTGGTTCCGGGGGGTGCGGACTCGGCGGGACCTGCGGGCCCTCCAGGCTTTCCAGGCATGAGGACGACCGTATCGCTGCCGTATGGGTGTTATGAGTGCTATTGGCGATTGGTTACGGAAGATCACCTGACTCCCCGAAACGGGTGATTATCGGAATGTCGCTCAATATGGTCGTCGCTTTGGCGTGGCCAAGGTGAACAGTGAGTCCAATGGACGACATGGACCACCGGATCCTCTCCGCGCTGCACGCCTGCGGTGCCGATCCACGCGTCGCGTCGGCCGCGCGCGGTCTCTCCCTCGCCGGTGAGCACGGCGCGCTCTGGCTCGCGGCGGGCCTCGCCGGAGCCGCCGTGGACGGCGCGCGGCGCGGCGCCTGGTTGCGTGGCACGGCGCTCGTCGCGTGCGCGCACCTCAGCAGCATGGGCGTCAAACGGATCGTGCGCCGTGCGCGCCCCGCGCATGTCCGGCCCCGGGTGCGTACCGCGGGCCGGCACTCCTTCCCCAGCTCGCACGCCACCTCCGCCGCGGCCGCCGCCGTCGCCTTCGGGATGCTCGGCGCGCCCGCCCTCGCGCCCCTGGCGGCCGCCATGTGCCTCTCCCGGCTGGTCGTCGGCGTGCACTACCCGACGGACGTCGCGGCGGGCGCGGCCCTGGGGGCGCTCACGGCGCGCGCCGGGGCGCGCTGGATGCGCGGGGGAGTGCCAGGTGCCTCGTATGCGGGGAGGCGGGTGTGACCGAGACCGCGCACGCCGCCACGGAAGCGACGGCCGACGGCACGGAAGCGACAGCCGACGGCATTGCTGAAACGAATCTGCACGACCGGCGCGGCCACCCTGCCCGACCGCAGGGACCGGCGCACGGCCCGGCACGCGCGCGTGTCACCCCCGGCGGTCTCCTCAAGGGCCTGCTGAGGACCACCCGCCCCAAGCAGTGGGTCAAGAACAGCCTCGTGATCGCCGCCCCGGCCGCCGCCGGCCGGCTCTTCTCCGCGCACGCGCTGCTCACCCTCACCGTCACCTTCGTCCTCTTCACGGCCTGCGCCGCCGCCGTCTACCTGATCAACGACGCCCGTGACGCCGACGCCGACCGCGCCCACCCCACCAAGTGCCGCCGCCCCGTCGCCGCGGGGCAGGTCCCCGTCCCCGTCGCCTACGCGGCAGGAGGCGTCCTGGCCGTCCTTGGACCGCTGCTCGCCACCCGGCTGACCCCGCCCCTCGTCCCGGCCCTCCTGATCGCCTACCTGGGCATGCAACTGGCTTACTGCGTCGCCCTGAAGCACGTCCTGGTGGTCGACCTCGTCGTCGTCACCACCGGCTTCCTGATGCGGGCGGTGATCGGCGGGGTCGCGCTCGGCATCCCGCTGTCCCGCTGGTTCCTGATCACCACCGGCTTCGGCGCGCTCTTCATGGTGTCGGCCAAGCGCTACTCCGAGGCCGTGGAGCTGGCCGGAAAAGCGGGCGCCACGCGCGCGTTGCTCACCGAGTACACCACCGGCTACCTGCGCTTCGTCTGGCAGCTCGCGGCCGGGGTCGCCGTTCTCGCCTACTGCCTGTGGGCTCTGGAGGGCCACCGCACCCCCGCCGCCGGCCTGCTGCCGTGGCGCCAGCTGTCCATGGTCGCCTTCATCCTGGCGATCCTGCGCTACGCCGTCTTCGCCGACCGGGGCACCGCCGGCGAACCCGAGGACGTCGTCCTGCGCGACCGCGCCCTCGCTCTGATCGGCCTGGCCTGGCTCGCGATGTACGGGCTCGCGGTGGCCCACTGGTGAGCGCGCACCCGCGCGAGCTGATCGGCTTCGCCACCGTCGGCCTGCTCGCCTACACCGCCGACCTCACCCTCTTCAGCTGCCTGCGCGGCCCGGCCGCCCTCGACCCGCTCACCGCCAAGTCCCTGTCCTTCCTGGCGGGCTGCACGGTCGCCTACCTCGGCAACGCGCGCGGCACCTACCGCCAGGCGCGCGTGCCCGGGGCGCGCCCCTACGCCGTCTTCGTCGCCGTGAACCTCGCCGGTGCCCTGGTCCAGCTGCTCTGCCTCGCCGTCAGCCACTACGGCCTCGGCCTCACCTCACAGCGCGCCGACACGGTCTCCGGCGCGGTCATCGGCATGGCGCTCGCCACAGTTCTGCGCTTCTGGGGTACCCGCACATTGGTATTCCGCGCAGGGGGCAGAGTCGGATCATGGACTGGCTGAGAAAACTCCCCGTCGTCGGCCCGCTCGTCGGCTGGCTGATGGGCACGCACGCATGGCGGTCGTACGAGCGGCTCGACCGGGTGAAGTGGACCCGGCTGGCCGCCGCCATGACCTTCATCAGCTTCGTCTCGCTCTTCCCGCTGCTGACCGTGGCCGCCGCCATCGCCGCCGCCACACTGAGCGAGTCACAGCAGCACAGCCTGCAGAACAAGATCGCCGACCAGTTCCCGGGGATCTCCGACCAGTTGGACATCAACTCCCTGGCGCAGAACGCCGGCACCGTCGGTCTCATCGCCGGTGCCGTCCTGCTGTTCACCGGCATCGGCTGGGTCGGCCAGATGCGGGACTGTCTGCGCACGGTGTGGGAGCTGCCGGACAAGGACAAGAACCCGATCGTCGCCAAGGCCAAGGACGCCGGCATCCTGATCGGCCTCGGCGGCGCGCTGCTGGTCACCCTCGTCGTGTCCACGATCGCCTCGGCGGCCGTCGGCTGGACGGCGGGACAGCTCGGCATCGACAGGCACAGCTGGGGCAGCCTGCTGCTGCGCGTCATCGCCTTCGTCGTCGCGGTGGTCGCCGACTTCCTGGTCCTGCTCTACGTCCTCACCCTGCTGCCCGGGGTCGAACCGCCGCGCCGCCGCCTGCTGGTCGCCGCCCTGATCGGCGCGGTCGGCTTCGAACTCCTCAAGCTGCTGCTCAGCGGCTATATCCAGGGCGTCGCAACGAAGAGCATGTACGGCGCGTTCGGCGTCCCGGTGGCCCTGCTGCTGTGGATCAACTTCACCTCGAAACTCGTCCTGTTCTGCGCCGCCTGGACGGCGACCGAGAGCAGCACCGAGATCACGGACGAGTCCGCCGCCGCACCAGGTCCGGCAGTGGCCAACGGCGGTTGACCAGGAACGCCGCGCCCACCAGCAGCACCAGCGCCCCGCCCGCGATCGCCAGCGCGACCCCGACCCCGCTGGAGCCGTCGGTGGACGACGCGGCCACCGTCTTCGACCCGGCACCCTTCCCGGACCCGGACGCCGACGCCGAGGCGGTCGTCCCCGGCTGGGTACTGGAGTCCACCGCCCCCTTCGGCGGGACCAGCTCACCCACCGGAGTCACCTTGCCGACCGCCTGGAAACCCCAGTCGAACAGCTTGGCGGTCTCCTTGTAGACCTCGTTGTGCTCCTTCTTCTCCGGGTTCATCACGGTGACCAGCAGCACCTTGCCGCCCCGCTCCGCGACCCCGGTGAAGGTGGCGCCCGCGTTGGTGGTGTTGCCGTTCTTCACACCCGCGATGCCCTGGTAGACCGGCAGGTCGGTGTCGCCGCTCAGCAGCCGGTTGGTGTTCTGGATCTCGAAGGACTCACGGACCGACTTGCCCTTGGCGTTCTTCGTCGTCTCGCCCGGGAACGCGGCCCGCACGGTCGAGCAGTACTCCCGGAAGTCCTTCTTCTGCAGCCCGGAACGGGCGAACAGCGACAGGTCGTACGCCGACGACACCTGCCCTGCCGCGTCGTACCCGTCCGGACTGATCACATGCGTGTCCAGCGCCTGGAGGTCGTCCGCGTGGGACTGCATGTCCCGGACGGTCTGGTCGACACCGCCGTTCATCGCGGACAGCACATGCACGGCGTCGTTGCCGGAGCGAAGGAAGACACCGAGCCAGAGGTCGTGGACCGTGTAGGTCTGGCCCTCCTTTATCCCCACCAGGCTGGAGCCTGCGCCCAAGCCCGCGAGGTCGGTCGGCACCACCTTGTGCGGGGTCGACTTCGGGAACCGCGGCAGCACGGTGTCCGCGAACAGCATCTTCAGGGTGCTCGCCGGGGGCAGCCGCCAGTGCGCGTTGTGCGCGGCGAGCACCTCGCCCGACTCGGCGTCGGAGACGATCCAGGAACGCGCCGTGATGTCCTTCGGCAGCACCGGCACCCCGGCGGCCAGATCGACCTGGGTACCGGGCTGCCCCAGCCGGGCGCCGCCGACCGTCGACATGTGCGCCGGGGGAGTGGCCGACGGACTGGTCGAGGGGGTGGGTGCGGCGAGCGCGGCCGGCGCGGTGAGCGACAGGGACAGCAGGGCGGCGGAGGCGACCAGCAGAGATCGGCCGGCATGGGGCTTCGGTGCGGACACGGACGAGAACGTACCTGGCACGGAGGGCGAAGTCCCGTCACCGACCCCACCCCGGACACGGAACCGGACAGCCGACGGCGATACTGAACCCATGAAGCTCAGTCGCCCGGTGTCCTGGTTCCTGCTCGCGTTCGGAGTGTGGTCTTGGTTCATCTGGATCACTTTCATCAAGAATCTGGTCAAGGACGGCAGCGGGCTTGCCTTCGACGACGGCCACCCCACGGCGTACTTCTGGATCCACCTGACGCTGGCCGTCGTTTCCTTCGTATTGGGGACGGTCATCGGGGTCATCGGGTTGCGTGGAGTACGCGCACTGCGCCGAACGTCATAGGGACAGGCGCCGTCGAAGCAGGCCTGAACGCCGGGTGCCTGTGGAGGAGCTGTGAAATCCGGCGGAAACAAGCGCTCGGTAAGTTCTTCCTCATCTAGTCAGATCACTCTTCCCCCACACGAAACACCTGTGGTTAGGTGATCCGCGTCACTTAGGGGAGTGGCACTTGTGGAGGGCCTGGGTAGGGCCTGGAACGGATCCGTGAGGGTCCTGGGGAGGGCACCAACCATGCGATCTGTTCGCATGCGGATTCTCGTGACGCTTCTCGTACTGGCGATCGTGGGGATCGGCGGCTGGCAGCTGCTGCCGTCGCAGGAGAACAAGAACAAGACGATCACCGTCGGTACGACCGACGCCGTCACCTCGCTGGACCCGGCAGGCGCCTATGACGCCGGTTCCTGGGCGTTGTTCAACAACGTCTTCCAGTCGCTGCTCACCTTCGAGCCCGGCGGTGTCGAGCCGGTCCCGGACGCGGCCGAGAGCTGTAAGTTCTCGGACACCGGTCTGCGGACGTACCGCTGCGTCCTCCGGGACGGGATCACCTTCCCGAGCGGCCGGGCGATGACCGCCGAGGACGTGAAGTACTCCTTCGACCGGGTCAAGAAGATCAACTCCGATGTCGGTCCGGCCTCGCTGCTCTCGACGCTCTCCTCGGTCACCGCCTCCGGCAGGACCGTCACCTTCCACCTGTCGTCCGCCGACGCGACGTTCCCGTTCAAGGTGGCCACCGGCGCCGGTGCGATCGTCGACAAGGACAAGTACCCGGCGAACAGCCTGCGCACCGACAACTCGGTGGACGGCACCGGCCCGTACCGCCTGACGTCGTACACGAAGGGCAAGCAGGCGTCCCTGCAGCCCAACGACCACTACAAGGGCGACATCAGCGGCACCGGCCGGCCCATCGAGCTGGACTACTACCCCGACTCGGCGAAGCTCGGCAGCGCGTACAAGGCGAAGCAGGTCGACGTCGCCACCCGCACGCTGCCGCCGGCCATGGTGTCCAAGCTCTCGCCGAGCGACCCCGACCAGCGGGTCACGGAGGCCGACAGCGCCGAGACCCGCAACCTCTACTTCAACACCCGTAAGAACTCGGCCCTGCGCGACGTTCTCGTCCGCCGTGCGCTGGCCTGGCTGGTCAACCGCGAGGAGCTGGCCGCCACCGTGTACGACGGGACGGTGGAGCCGCTGTACTCGCTGATCCCGGCCGGCCTCACCGGCCACACCACGTCCTTCTTCGACCAGTACCCCACGCAGAGCGTCGCCAAGGCGAAGGCACTGCTGGAGCAGGCCGGCGTCTCCACCCCGGTCGAGTTCTCCTTCGGCTACGGCATCGGCCACGGCGCGGGCGCCGAGGAGGCCGCCGCGCTGAAGAAGCAGCTGGAGGCGGGCGGCCTGTTCAAGGTCGACGTCAAGGGATACGAGTGGACCGACTTCCAGAAGTCGTGGGCCACGGGCAAGATGGACGCCTGGGCGGTCGGCTGGGTCGCCGACTATCCCGACCCCGACACCTTCGGTGCCTCCCTGGTCGGCAGCGACTCCGTGATGAGCACCGGCTACAGCAACAAGGCCGTCGACGACCTCATCCTGCACAGCCAGCAGTACGCCGACCGAGCCCGCGTCGACCACGACTTCCGCACCATCCAGACGGACGTGGCCAACGACGTGCCGCTGATCCCGCTCTGGCAGCGCACGGACTACGTCGTCAGCAGCGAGGACGTGGGCGGCACCCAGTACCTCACGGACAGCACGGGCGTGTTCCGGCTGTGGAGTCTGGAGTGGATCTGACGGGCGGGCACCCGACGCAGCACCATGTGACGGAGGTGTGCGTGGGGTGAGGAGCAGACGTGCTGAGACGCAACTCCTTCCGGCTGCCCCGGCACCCGGCGTCCGTGGGCGTGGCCCGGCACCGGGTCCGGGACCATCTGGGCGACTGGGGACACGGCCCGGACGAGCCGGCGGTCGGTGACGCCATGCTGCTGGTGTCCGAGCTGGCCACCAACGTCGTACGCCACGGCCCGCTGCTTGAGCGGGAGTTCGAGGTGGCGGTGACGGCACTGGCGGACGGCTCGTGCCTGATCGAGGTCTCCGACGAGGGCCGGGTGGAGCCCCGGCTCCGGATCGTCAGGGACGACGACGAGACGGGCAGGGGCCTGCACCTGGTGGAGACGATCGCGGCGGCGTGGGGGGTATGGAGCAGGGGCGCACACGGAAAGACGGTGTGGGCGCTGGTTCTGGCTGATCCTTGAACGTGGCTCCAGCCGTAGGCACCCCGCACCCGAAACTCACCCGCACCTCAACGTCACCGTCACGGTCAGCCCCTCTCCGGGCGCGGTGTTCACCGCCACCTCCCCGCCATGCGCGTCCACCACCCCCTGCACGATCGCCATCCCCAGCCCGCTCCCCTGCGCGCTCCCCACCCGGAAGAACCGGTCGAAGATCCGCGCGGCGTCCTCTTCCGCCAGCCCCGGCCCCTCGTCCGCCACACACACCCGCACCACCCCGTCCGACCGCTCCACCCCCAGTCGAACCGCCGCCTCGACGGGTGTATGGGTACGGACGTTGGCCACCAGGTTCCCCAGCACCTGCCTCAGCCCCGACTCGTCGGCCCGCACCAGCACCGCCCCCTCGGCGGTCACCGCCACCGGCCGCCCCGGCTGCTGTGCCCGCAGATCCTCCGCCGCGTCCCGCACCAGTCGGCTCACGTCGACGTTCCGGAACCGGATCTCGGGCCGCTGGTCGAGCCGTGCCAGCAGCAGCAGTTCGTCGACGAGCCGGCCCATCCGGTCCACCTCGCCGTGCATCCGGTCCCAGGCCCGCCGCCGCTCCCCGGGCTCACGCAGCATCCCCTTGTCGTACAGCTGGAGATAGCCGCGGATGGCGGCGAGCGGCGTCCGCAGCTCGTGCGAGGCGTCGGCGACGAACCGGCGCAGCTGGGCCGCGCTGCGCTCGCGTGTCCGGTATGCCGTCTCCACCTGGTGCAGCATGGAATTGAGGGCCAGCCGCAGCTGCTCGACCTCCTCCGTCGGGTGCTGGCTCGACGGCACCCGCCGGGTCAGGTCCCCCTCGGCTATCGCCGACGACGTCTCGACCATGTCCTCCAGCGGCAGCATCCGGCGTCGCACGCTGAACATGGTCAGACAGGCCAGCAGCGCGAGAAGTACCGTGCCGACGGCGAAGTCGAGCCGGAGCGCTTTCGCTATGCCCTCGTGCAGCAGCTCGGTCGAGGTGGCCAGCAGGATGTAGGGGCCGTCGGCGAGCCGGGTCGCCGTCACCCGGTACATCGCCCCGTGCACGGTGACATCGCCCGGGTCGGGGGCGGCGGCGAGGGCACGCGGGTCGTGCACGGCGGCCGCCAGACCGCGCTGGGCCTCGGTCGGCGCCATGTCGAAGACCTCGACGGCGCTGCCCTTGGTGTCGACCACGGCGAAGATCGAGCCCGGTGCCGGGTCGGACTGCGCCGGCACGACCCGGTCGCGGATGACGCCGAGTGCGCCCAGCGAGTCGACCTGCCGCAGGGTGAGCCCCGAACTCCCCAGCGAGGTACGCATCTTGAGCAGCGAGGAGTCCACCTGGTCGAGCAGGTACAGCCGCATGCCCATGATGCTGACCGTGGTCGCCACCACGATGCCGACGGCAAGGAGGCCCACGTTGGCCAGGGTCAGCTTGCCGCGCAGCGAGTGCATGCCGTGCCGGTGCCGGCGCTTCCCGACGTTCATGCCAGGCCGTATCCGACGCCCCGCCGGGTGGTGATCACCGGCGCGCCCAGGGTGTCCAGCTTGCGCCGCAGATAGCTGATGTAGGTCTCCACGACGGTCGACTCGGACGGCGCGTGCTCGTACTGCCAGACGTGCCTGAGCAGTTGCTCCTTGGGGACGATCCGGCCGCCGTTACGCACCAGGAAGCGCAGCAGCGCGTACTCGGTCGGGGTCAGCTCGACCGTGCGCCCGGCGCGGTGCACCGAGTACGTCGTCTCGTCCAGCTCCAGGTCGCCGTAGCGCAGCGGCGGGCGCTGCTGGATGACGTCGGCCGGGCGGGTGCGGCGCAGCACCGCGCCGATGCGGGCGACGACCTCGTCGATGTTGAACGGCTTGGTGATGTAGTCGTCGCCGTAGCCGAGCGCGCCGACTATCTCGGCGGGCGCGTCCCGCGCGGTCAGGAAGACCAGCGCCAGGTCCGGCTGCCGCGCGCGCAGTTCGCGGGCCAGGGCCCGGCCGTCGCCGTCCGGCAGCATCACGTCCAGCAGGGCCGCGTCCGGGCGGGTGCGCTCGGCCAGTGCGAGGGCGTCCCGGACCGTAGCGGCCGTCATCACCTCGAACCGGTGGTAGCGCAGGGCGATGGCGAGGACGTCCGCGATGCTCGGCTCGTCCTCCACGATCAGCACGGTGCTGCCTGGAGCCGTCATGCCCCCAGTATCGGCGCGACCACTGACAGCCGGGGGCTCACAGCTTTGGAGTTCCTTGAGAGTCGTGCGCGCCGCGTGTCCCGGCGGGCGTCCCGCCACCAATCCTGTTGCCCAGGACCTGGGGGACCAACCGACCGAACTGACTTCGATCAAGGAGCTGTTGAGCGTGACGGCATTGGCACGGTGGTGCTATCGGCACCGGCTGGTGGTCCTGTTGCTGTGGGTGGGGGCGCTGTTCGGCGTGGGCTTCTCGGCCTCGACGGCGGGCACGAACTACGCGAACGTCTTCTCCCTCCCCGACACGGACTCCAAGAGCGCGTACGACCTTATGCAGAAGGCCTTCCCGAACACCTCGGGCGACACGGACACCGTGGTCTGGAAGGTCACCGACGGCTCGGTCAAGGACCAGGCGGTCCAAAGCCGCATCCAGCCGGCCCTCGACACGATCGCGAAGCTGAAGGGCGTCGGCGCGGTCACCAGCCCCTACGCCGGCACCGGGGGCGCCGCGCAGATCAGCCAGGACGGCAGGATCGCGTACGCCCAGCTCACCTTCGTCCAGCGGGCGAACGAGATCCCCAAGGACGTCGTCCAGAAGGTCGTCGACACCGCCCAGAACGCCGAACGCGGCGGACTCCAGGTCGAGTTGGGCGGGCAGGCCATCCAGCGCGTCCAGGAGCCGCCCCAGGGCCTCTCCGAGATGGTCGGCATCATCGCGGCGGCCGTCGTCCTCTTCCTGGCCTTCGGCTCGTTCTTCGCGATGACCCTTCCGATCGCGATCGCCGTCTTCGGCGTGGGCATGGGCCTGTTCTCCACCCAGCTCCTCAGCCACACCACGAACATCCCCGACATCGCCCCGCTGCTCGCCTCCCTGATCGGCCTCGGCGTCGGCATCGACTACGCCCTGTTCATCGTCACCCGGCACCGCAAGGGCATCCTGCGCGGCATGGACCCCGAGGAGTCCGCGGTCACCGCCCTCAACACCTCGGGCCGGGCGGTGCTGTTCGCGGGCGGCACGGTCTGTATCGCGCTGGCCGGCATGCTGGTCACCAGGCTCCGCTTCCTGGACGGCGTGGTCATCGGCACGTCCCTGACGGTGGTGCTCAGCGTCCTGGCCGCCACGACCCTCCTCCCGGCCCTGCTCGGCATCCTCGGCCCCCGCGTCCTCAGCCGCCGCCAGCGCCGCCGGCTGGCCGCCGAGGGCCCGGAAACGGAGAAGGCGAGCGGCCTGGCCGCCCGCTGGTCGGTGAACGTCGAGAAGCGCCCGAGGCGTATCGCCGCGCTCGCCGTGGTCGTCATGGCGGTCCTCGCCATCCCGGTCCTCTCCCTCCGTCTCGGCGCCACCGACCAGGGCAACGACGACGCGTCCACGACCACCAGGAAGGCCTACGACCTGCTCGCCGAGGGCTTCGGCCCCGGCTTCAACGGCCCGCTCCAGGTGGTCAGCGCGGGCGGCGACACGGCGCGGCTGGTCCAGGGCATCAAGGCGACCTCCGGAGTCGCCCGGGTCGCCGCGCTCCCGCCCGCGCAGGGCGTGACCGTCATCCAGGTGGTCCCGACGACGTCCCCCCAGTCCAAGGAGACGGACGACCTGATCGACACGCTCAGGGACCAGGTGATCCCGAAGGCCGGCGCCCAGGCCCACGTGGGCGGCGTGACGGCGGTCTCCAAGGACTTCGCCACGGTCACGGGCGACCGTCTGCCGTTGTTCATCGCCACGATCATCGGCCTGGGCTTCCTGCTCCTCCTGATCGCCTTCCGCTCCCTGGTGGTCCCGCTGACGGCGGCGGTGATGAACCTGATCGCGGCGGCGGCCTCCTTCGGCGTCCTGGTCGCGGTCTTCCAGTGGGGCTGGGGCCTGGACCTGCTGGGCCTCGGCAAGGAGGGCCCGATCAACGCGTTCCTCCCGGTCATCATGCTGTCCCTCCTCTTCGGCCTCTCGATGGACTACCAGGTGTTCCTGGTGAGCCGGATGCACGAGGAGTGGGTGCACACGAGGGACAACGCGCGGGCGGTCCGGGTCGGCCTCGCCGAGACCAGCCGGGTCATCAACAGCGCCGCCCTGATCATGGTCTGTGTCTTCCTGGCCTTCGTCCTGAGCGGCGACTCGGGCGCGGCGATGGCCGGCGTGGGCCTGGCGGCGGCGGTGGCACTCGACGCGTTCATACTCCGTACGGCCCTGGTCCCGGCGGCGATGCATCTGCTCGGCACGTCCAACTGGTGGCTGCCGGACTGGCTGGAGAAGCGGCTGCCGCACCTGGCGGTGGAGCCCGCGGAGGCGGCCGCCCCGGAGCCCGCCGAGCCGGCCGGCCCGGCCACGGTGATCCACGGCTTCGTGCGTACGACGGACGGTGACCCGGTGGAGGAAGCGTCGGTGACCCTGATGTCCAAGGGCGGGCGCCAACTGGACCGCGTGACGTCCCTGGCGGACGGCTCCTACATCGTGTCGGTCCCGGCGCCGGGTTCCTACCTGCTGGCGGTGACGTCGACGTCGTACGGCTCGAAGGCCCGGCATGTGGTGGTGAGCGAGGGGCCGCTGGTGTTCGACGTGGAGCTGGCGGAGGGGGAAGTGGACGCGGTCAACTGACCTTCCGCTGCCCGGCTTTGAGGATCTGATCAACGTCGAGGGTGACCTTGGCGCCGATGGAGTCGGGCAGGGTGACGATCTCGTCGGTGGCGTGTACGCGGTGGTCCGTGTACACGCCACCGACGGGGGCGGTGAGGACGTGCAGCCTGCGCTGCTCCCGGTCGACGGTGACGTAGACGGGGATCGTGGCCGCGGCATACGCCGAGGCCTTGATGTGGAGATCGGTTGTCCTGTAGCTGGAGGTGACTTCCAGGACAAGCCGGAAGCAGGCAGGGGCACAGCAGTTGTTCTCGACGAGGTGGTCGTCGATGTCGGCGTCCACGATCACGAGGTCGGGGATCGCGTAGTCATCCGCGCCCGTCGGTAGCCGGAGGCCGACATTCTGGAGGACGTCCGTGTCCGTGCCGTGCAGTCCCACCGCAGCGAAGCGGACCAAGAGGTCGGTGAGGGCACAGGCGTGGGAGGCGTCACGGAGCGGAGAAATCAGGAGCTGACCGTGGATGACTTCGGCGCGCCAGCCCGGTAGGCGCTCCATGATCTCGTCGGCAACGGCAGTGAGCGTCATGGCTTTGGGAGACACGGTCACATTGTTGAGCGCCGGGCAGCCGACATGTGCTGCACAGAGTCTTCACCCGAAAGTGATCACTCGCCCCGGCGCCCCTTGACCGCCGGATCCCGCAGCACCCGCGTCATCCCCGGCAGGAAGTCCGTGAACAGTTCGTGCACCTCCAGCACGAGCGGCCGTAGCACCCGGAACCGTGCGAGGGACACGCCTCGCGCGGTCAGCCGGGCCCCCCGCTCGGCGAGCCGGTAGCTGCGCTCGCGCCCCTCGGTCCGGTCGAAGATCCAGTACAGGACGAGGCCCATCTGCGAGAGCCACATCAACTCGGGCAGGACGTCCCGGAGTTCGGGCGCCACCTTGGTCTTCGCCCCGGCCAGGACCTCCCGGTGCACGCTGATCGCCTCCACGCGCGCGTGCTCGCTCTCCGGGGAGAAGGGGCTGAGCGGGCTGTCGGGGTCGGCGGCGTTCTTGAAGAAGTGGACCGCGAACTCGTGGTACGGCCGGGCGATGTCCAGCCACACCTTGAGGACGCCCGCGAGCCGTGCCTCCAGGTCGGTCTCCCGGTCCAGGACCTCGCGGACCGCCACCCGGTGCTCGGCGGCGAGCTGGTCGTAGAAGCCCTGGATCAGGTGTTCCTTGCCGGCGAAGTAGTAGTACGCGTTGCCGACGGAGACCCCGGCCTCCGTGGCGATGGCCCGCATGGTGGTCTTCTCGTAGCCGCGCTCCCGGAACAGCCGCATCGCCGTCTCCAGGATCAGCGCGCGGGTCTGCTCGGACTTGCTCGGCGTATCGGCCTCGACGGGACCGTCGTTCTTCGCGGACACGGACAGAGCCTAACGAGTGGCGCAGACGCCGCCGGCACAGCCCGGAGGGTCGTAGATCCACCCGAGTCCGGGGTCGTACACCCAGCCGTCCTGACGCCGGTAGACCTTCCCGCCCCACTGCGCGCCCCGCCACCGGGCGGCGGCGAGCACCGCGCCCCGGGCCAGCCGGGCCCCGGCCGGTGTGCTCAGCCTGTGAGCGAGCGGCCGCTGCTCCCGGAGCGCCCACAGGACGACGATCCAGGCTGCGGTGTCCCGGTAGACCTGCCCGGAGTCGCCGACGACGGTGACCTCGTCGAGGGTGGCGGAGTGGTCGAGTTCCGGGAAGCGGGCGCGGGCCTCGTCCGACGCCGCCGGGACCAGGGTGAGCGGCACCAGCTGCGGCTGCCGTACGAGCCAGTCCCGCAGATGGGTGCAGAGGGTGCACTCGGCGTCGTAGAGCACGGTGAGCCCGCGGACCGGGACGCGCGTGGCGCCCCGGTCGTCGGTGGTCGGCACGGTGCTCACGCCCCGGCCGCCGGCGCGGTCCAGCCTTGCGGCGGGACGGGCGGGAGCTGCTCCTTCTCCATGACCCCGCGCCGCCGTATCCGGTTGAGGACGTACACGTTGCCGAGGTGCATCACGCCGAGCACCAGCAGGACGACGCCGAGCTTGGCCGACAGCGCCTCGAAGATCTCCCGGGTGTCGTCGACGGTGTCGCTGGTGTGCAGGTACAGCGCGACGAAGCCGAGGTTGACGAGGTAGAAGCCGACCACCAGAAGGTGGTTGACGGCGTCGGCGAGCTGGTCGTTCCCGTGCAGTACGTCGGAGAGGAAGATCCGCCCGTTGCGGCTGAGCGTGCGGGCCACCCAGATGGTCAGTCCGATGCTGACGAGCAGGTAGATGACGTAGGCGATGACCGTGCGGTCCATGCCCCACCCCTTCTTGAACGCGTTCAAAACGCTGACAGGGATGACTGTAGACCTGCTTTTGAACATGTTCAACTCGGTTGCGGAGTAACCCGGTTCACGCCCGCCGCGCCAACTCCGGCCGCTTGCTGTAGTCGGTGAACCCGAGGACGTTCCCCCAGGGGTCGGTGATCTCGACGGTCCACCCGGTGGCGACGGAGAACGGCGCGTCGAGCACGGCGATCCCGGCCTCCGCCAGCCGCCGCGCCGCCACCCGCGCGTCCGGCACCTCGAGCCACAGCCGCGGCGCGGCCCACACCGGCGTCCGCTGCCCCAGCCCCGCCTCGGCCCGCAGCAGAATCCCGGGCGTCTCACCCCCGACCTTCAGCAGGGCGATCCCGCCCTCGTCGAACCGGAACCCGACCGTGAACCCGGCACGTTCGTAGAAGCCGACGGCATCCGCGAGGTCCCCGACGGGGAGCAGCACGTTGTCGAACCCGAGCAGTTCGTACGACTCGTCATCTGACATACCGTCAGGTTAGAACCGTGCACCCGCACCGGCGGCCGACACGCGGAAGGGCCCCGCTCCTTCCCGGGAGCGGGGCCCTTCCACGTCGCGGCGGAGCCGGGATCAGAAGCGGCGCGTGATCAGCGCTCGCTTCACCTCCTGGATCGCCTTGGTGACCTCGATGCCGCGCGGGCAGGCGTCCGTGCAGTTGAAGGTCGTACGGCAGCGCCAGACGCCGTCACGGTCGTTCAGGATCTCCAGGCGCTGCTCGGCGGCCTCGTCACGCGAGTCGAAGATGAAGCGGTGCGCGTTGACGATGGCCGCCGGGCCGAAGTACTGGCCGTCGTTCCAGAAGACCGGGCAGGACGACGTGCACGCGGCGCACAGAATGCACTTCGTGGTGTCGTCGAAGCGCTCGCGGTCCTCGGCCGACTGCAGACGCTCACGCGTCGGCTCGTTGGTGTCGTTCGTGATGAGGAACGGCATCACGTCCCGGTACGCCTGGAAGAACGGCTCCATGTCGACGACCAGGTCCTTCAGGACCGTCAGGCCCTTTATGGGCTCGACCGTGATCGGCTTCTCGGGGTTGATGTCCTTGATCAGCGTCTTGCAGGCAAGGCGGTTCTTGCCGTTGATCCGCATCGCGTCCGAGCCGCAGATGCCGTGCGCGCAGGAGCGGCGGAAGGTCAGCGTGCCGTCGACGTCCCACTTGATCTTGTGGAGGCCGTCGAGGACGCGCTCCTTCGGGTCGATCTCCAGCTGGAAGTCTTCCCAGACGGCGTCCGCCGAGACCTCCGGGTTGAAGCGGCGGATCCGGAAGGTGACCGTGATGTACGGGGAGTCGGCGAAGCCGGGCTCGGGCTGGCCGGCCGCGTCCGCCTTGTCCAGAACAGGGGTTCCCATCAGTACTTACGCTCCATCGGCTGGTAGCGGGTCTGGACGACCGGCTTGTAATCGAGACGGATGGACTCGGTGCCGTCGTCGCCCACCTCGCGGTACGCCATGGTGTGGCGCATGAAGTTGACGTCGTCGCGGTTGGGGTAGTCCTCGCGGTAGTGACCGCCGCGCGACTCCTTGCGGGCCAGCGCCGAGACCGCCATGACCTCGGCCAGGTCCAGCAGGTTGCCGAGCTCGATGGCCTCCAGCAGGTCGGTGTTGAACCGCTTGCCCTTGTCCTGGATCGAGACGTTCAGGTAGCGCTCGCGGAGTTCCGCGATCTTCTCCACGGCCGTCTTGATCGTCTGCTCGGTGCGGAACACCATGACGTTGGCGTCCATGGTCTCCTGCAGCTCCTTGCGGAGCGTGGCGACCCGCTCGTTGCCCGTCGAGGTGCGCAGCTGCTCGATCTGCGAGACGACGAACTCGGCCGGGTCCTCCGGCAGTTCCACGAAGTCCACCGTGTGGCTGTACTCCGCGGCCGCGATGCCCGCCCGACGGCCGAACACGTTGATGTCCAGCAGGGAGTTCGTGCCCAGACGGTTGGCGCCGTGCACCGACACACAGGCGACCTCGCCGGCCGCGTACAGGCCCGGGACGACGGTGGTGTTGTCGATCAGGACCTCACCCTGGACGTTCGTCGGGATGCCGCCCATCGCGTAGTGCGCGGTGGGCTGGATCGGGATCGGGTCCGTGTACGGCTCGATACCGAGGTAGGTCCGGGCGAACTCGGTGATGTCCGGGAGCTTGGCGTCCAGCTGCTCCGGCGGGAGGTGGGTGAGGTCGAGGTAGACGTGGTCGCCCTCGGGACCGCAGCCGCGGCCCTCACGGATCTCCGTGTAGATGGACCGGGAGACGACGTCACGGGACGCCAGGTCCTTCATGACCGGCGCGTACTTCTCCATGAAGCGCTCGCCGTCCTTGTTGCGGAGGATGCCGCCCTCACCACGGGCGCCCTCCGTCAGCAGGATGCCCATCCGCCAGATGCCGGTCGGGTGGAACTGGAAGAACTCCATGTCCTCCAGCGGCAGACCCCGGCGGTACACGGCGGCCTGGCCGTCGCCCGTCAGAGTGTGCGCGTTGGAGGTCACCTTGAAGAACTTGCCGCAGCCGCCGGAGGCGTAGATGACGGCCTTCGCCTGGAAGACGTGGATCTCGCCGGTGGCCAGCTCGTAGGCGACGACACCCGCCGACTTCTTGACGCCGTCGACCTCGGTGATCAGCTGGTCCAGGACGTAGAACTCGTTGAAGAACTCCACGCCCTCCTTGACGCAGTTCTGGTACAGCGTCTGGAGGATCATGTGGCCGGTGCGGTCGGCCGCGTAGCAGGACCGGCGGACCGGCGCCTCGCCGTGGTTGCGGCTGTGACCGCCGAAGCGGCGCTGGTCGATCGTGCCGTTGGGCGTCCGGTTGAACGGCAGGCCCATCTTCTCCAGGTCGAGGACGGCGTCGATGGCCTCCTTCGCCAGGATCTCGGCGGCGTCCTGGTCGACCAGGTAGTCACCGCCCTTGACCGTGTCGAAGGTGTGCCACTCCCAGTTGTCCTCCTCCACGTTGGCCAGCGCGGCGGCCATACCGCCCTGCGCGGCGCCCGTGTGGGAGCGGGTGGGGTAGAGCTTGGTCAGGACCGCGGTGCGGCTGCGCTTCGTCGACTCGATGGCCGCGCGCATGCCCGCGCCGCCGGCGCCGACGATGACGGTGTCGTACTTGTGGATCTTCATGATTCTCGCAGCCCCGTGCCTAGCGGATGTTCGGGTCGAAGGTGAAGATCACCAGCGTGCCCAGCAGGATGGTGAACACCGTGGCGGTGTAGAGCAGGCCCTTCAGCCACAGCCGGGTGTTCGCGCGCTCCGCGTAGTCGTTGATGACCGTGCGCAGGCCGTTGGCGCCGTGCAGCATCGCCAGCCAGAGCATGAGGAGGTCCCAGACCTGCCAGAACGGCGATGCCCAGCGGCCGGCGACGAACGCGAAGCCGATCTTCGACACGCCGCCGTCGAGCACCAGCTGGATCAGCAGGTGGCCGAGGACCAGGACGACCAGCACGACGCCGGACAGACGCATGAACAGCCACGCGGCCATCTCGAAGTTGCCCCGGGTGGACTTCGGGGACTTCTTGGTGCGCTTGCGCGGGGCCTCGATCAGCGGGGCCGGGTTGTCGACGTTGAAGACGGGGGCGCCCTCGACGGGGCCGACGCCGGCTGCGGTGGTTTCAGTGGTCGACATCTGCGTCAGCTCCCGAACAGGACACGAGCGGCGTGGCCGAGAACGGGGTAAACGGCCCCGGCCATCAGGACGACCCAGACACCGACGACCGTCCAGAGCATCTGCTTCTGGTAGCGCGGGCCCTTCGACCAGAAGTCGACGGCGATGACACGCAGGCCGTTGAGCGCGTGAAAGAGGATGGCGGCCACGAGGCCGTACTCCAGCAGCGCGACGATCGGCGTCTTGTACGTGGCTACGACCTTGTCGTAGTCCTCGGGGGAGACACGGACGAGAGCGGTGTCCAGCACGTGAACGAACAGGAAGAAGAAAATGAGGACGCCGGTGACTCGGTGAGCCACCCAGGACCACATTCCTTCCCGGCCGCGGTACAGCGTTCCAGCCGGCACGGAAGTCCCTCCGGGAGCGGGGATTGGGGCCGCGCCGGCTTGGTGTCGGTCGGGCCCGGCCGGGTACGGTCCACCGGCCCCCAGCATCGTAGCGATGCGCTGCGGCCGGGCTTACGCCGGGCCTACCGGTGTGATCAAAGTGGCACGCGTATGGGTGAGCCGGGCGGCATCCGGGGGCGGGAGGTTCGGCTATTTGCCGGGTGCGGGTTGTTCGTGGCCGGTCGCGCCCCGCGGCGGAGCCGCCGATGTATGCGGCCCCGCGCCCCTCAGTTTCTCCGCCAGCCGTCCTCTGGCCAGGCGCCGTAGCTCATCCGCCGCCACGACCCGTTCCTCCTCCGGATCGTTCGTCAAACGTGACCGGATACCTTCCAGGACGCGGTCCAGGGATTCCCCGTGGGGCGTTTCGCCCAGCGAGATGACGAACACGTGTCCGAATTTTGCCTCGTAGGCCGCGTGGGCCGCGGTCAGGGCCGTGTAGGCCGCCGAGTAGGTGTCCTCGGGCAGCTCGGGGAGGGACTCTCCCGCCAGGGCCTCGGAGAGGTCCGCCGGGGACAGGTCGTACGCCGCCTCGTCCGCCGCCGCCAGAAGGGACTCCACGTCCGGGTAGGGGCGGTGGGCGGCGAGCCGGCGGGACCAGCGCAGGCTGCGCAGGCAGTGCAGGAGCAGGCCGCCGACCTCGTCGTCGGGCGCGGCGTTGAAGGCGTCCAGCGGGGTGGGGAGGTGGGGCAGACGGTGGGCGGGCAGCGTGGGTCCTCGCGTCACATGCGGTGTGGCAGGGGATGCTGTGAGAGCTGTGTCGTCGACGTTATCGAGGACGTTCACGGCGCGTCCGTTGGTTGCCTGAATTTCACCCGAACGGGAGAGTTTCAGAGCGAGTGCATGACGCCTGCGCGGTGGATGCGTCGTACGTTGGGCCGGTGAGCCAGCACAAGCGCAGGCCCCCGGTACAGCAGGTCGCACGGAGGCGGACGGTGATCGCCGCAGCCTTCGTCGCGACCGTCGCGCTCGGCACCGGCATCGGCGTATGGGCCGCCACCTCGGGCGGCGCCGGCAAGACCGCGGCCGGATCGGCCGCCCGGCAACCGTCCCCGAGCAGCCCGGCCGCCTCGTCCGCCGACCGGGCAGCGGCGCCGACCCCGACCCCCACGCCCACCCGCAGGTACCCCCTTTCCCAGGCCCCCCGCACCATCCCCGCCGTGCGCTCCCACACCGCCGCCCGTGGGCCCGGCTGGCGCCCCCGGCAGGGCGAGCGAGTCGTGGTGAGCAACGCGGCACTGGTCGACGAGGGGCGGCTGACAGCGGCTGAGCTGGGGCTGTCGTACGCCGGCCAGAAGGGGGCGAACGAGGACGTCAAGGCGGGCGACCTGCGGCTCGACCTCGGCGGTACCGGGGACCCGGAGTCGTACACGATGACCGTGAGCGGCGGGTCGGTGCGGATCAGCGGGCCCGGTGACGCGGGCGTCTTCTACGGCACCCGGACGCTCAAACAGGAGGTGCGGGGCAGCGGCAGCGCCCCGGAGGGGGTCGTGAAGGACCAGCCGGCCAAGCCGCAGCGCGGGTTCATGCTGGACATCGCGCGCAAGCCGTTCACCGCCGGGTGGATCGAGAACCGGATAAGGGAACTGGGCGATCTGAAGTTCAACCAGCTCGGGCTGCACTTCTCCGACGACCAGGGGTTCCGGATCGAGTCCGCCACCCATCCCGAGATCGTCTCGGCGGACCATCTGACCAAGGCACAGGTCAGGGAGATCGTCGCCCTCGCGGCCAGCCGGCACATCCAGGTGGTGCCCGAGATCGACTCGCCCGGACACCTGGGCGCCGTCATCGCCGCCCACCCGGATCTGCGGCTGCGCAATGTGCAGGGCGTCGCCACCAAGGGCGCCATCGACATCTCCCAGGACGACTCGGCGAAGATCGTCGACGATCTGCTCGACGAGTACGCCGACCTGTTCCCCGGCTCCTACTGGAACCTCGGCGGCGACGAGTACCAGGCCCTCACCGTCGCCGACCCGCAGGCCTCCTACCCACAGCTGGCGGCCGACGCCCGGGAGGCGTACGGCGCCTCGGGCACCGCCGCCGACCTCACCACCGGCTGGCTCAATGACCGCGCCGACACCGTCCGCGCCCACGACCGCACCATGCGGGTCTGGAACGACGGCTTCTTCCGGGGCACCTCCGTGCAGCCCGCCAAGGACCTCCAGGTCGCCTACTGGACCGGCAAGGAGATCGGCGCCCGGCAGCCGGTGGAGTACCTGAGCGCGGGGCGGAAGGTCCTCAACTACAACGACGAGTTCCTCTACTACGTCCTGGGGCAGCCCAACACCTTCGTCTACCCGACCGGACAGCGGATCTACCAGCAGTGGACCCCGCGGGTGCTGCGCGGCACCACGGCCGTGCCGGCGGCGTACGACCCGCAGATCCTCGGCGGCTCCTTCGCCGTCTGGTGCGATCTGGCCAACTCCCAGACACAGGACCAGGTCGCCGCCGGCATCCGGATGCCGCTGCGGGCCACGATCCAGAAGCTCTGGGACCCGGGCGCCCCGACGGTGTCCTGGACCGACTTCAAGAACCTGGCGGCCAAGCTGGGCTGACACGCGACGAGAGGTGGACGTGCGGCGGTGGCGGGCCGTATGTTCCGCTTCCGCGCGCGGACCAGGGGAGGGTCCCGTGCCCTGCCCCGGGGGAACCGTCTTGATCTGCGCCCGCTGTCACCACTTCGCCGCCGCGCCCGGCGCCGCCCTGTGCCACCGCTGTCTGGGCGCATCGCCCGAGCCCGCCCCGGTCTTCGGCCGCACGCCGGGGCTGTGGCTGCGCTCTCCGGTCGGCCTCGGCCGGGCCGCCGTCGTGCTGCTCGGCGTGGTCATCGCCGCCGACCTGTTCGCCGTCTGGGCGGGCTTCTTGCAGTACGACGCCGTGGGTGACCTCATGGACGGCGAGGGCGGCGCCGGAGTGTTCCGGCGGGCCGACCGCGCCTACAGGCTGGTCGGCCTCGCCGCCGGCGGCCACTCCGTCGCGATGGTCGCCTGCGTGGTCGTGTACCTGTGCTGGTTCCAGCGGGTACGGGCCAACGCCCAGGTGTTCGACCCGCTCGGCCAGAGCATGTCGCCGGGCTGGGCGATCGGCGGCTGGTTCGCGCCGGTCGTGAGCCTTTGGTTCCCGCGCCGGATCACCCTCGAGATATGGGACGCCAGCAGCCCGTGGGGGACGACCCGTTCGCACCTGCTGGTCAACGTCTGGTGGCCGATGTGGCTGGTCTCGCTGTTCTTCGGCCGCATGGCGAAGGGCGACTACGACGACGCCGAGGGCGCGGCCTGGGTGCACGCCGTGACCGGGGAGATGCTCATCGCGGACTTCGTCGACATCGCCGCCGCCGTCCTCGCGATCCTCGTCGTGGTACGCCTGACCCGGATGCAGCACGAGAAGGCGCTGGTGGGCGCCGCCCCGGTCGCGCTCTGATCCGCGGCCCGCACACCTCTGGCGAACTCGCCTTTCCCTGTGGTGTATTCGGCCCGGGACGAGTGGGGGGACAGACATGGGCCACTGGGGGTATTTCGTCGTCGGCCGGGGTGAATCGCCGCCCGACCGGGGCACCGTGCGGACCGTGGCGCCGGACGGCTGGCGGGTCTGGGAGTACGACAGCCCCGATGCCGACGTCGGCAGCATGAACGCCCTCGCCGCGCGCACCGGTTCGCCCGCGCTGTTCGGCTATGTGATGGACGGCGCCTGTGTGGTCGTCGAGGCGGCGGCGCCGGAGAGCGGCGGCTGGACCACCTGCCTGGGCCGGGGGGCCGCGGCCCGCCTGCTGGGGCTCGACGAGCAGGGGCTGTCCCTGGAGGACTACTTCCTCGAACCGCGCGACGCCGCCGGCCGCGCCGTCGCCTGGGCCGCCGAGGCCGGGCACACCGCGGACCCCGACGAGCTCCTCGCCGTACTGACCGCCGACCCCGATCCCTCGGCGCTGTTGGCCGAAAACCCTTTCTTCCGGCTGCTCGGTCTGCTGGGTGTCGTACCGCTGTGACACTCCCGGGCCCTTGCACGCAGTAAGGGGAGGTGCGGGCTCCGTACAGGTCGGCGCCTTGGTACATACCGTTGTGGAGGCGTTGGATGAGCCTGGTGGAGCTGATCGCTCAGGCCGATGAACGCGGTCTGGCCGCCAGCGGACTGGCTTGTTTGGACCGGTGTGTGCCGCTGCTCGGCGGTGACGACCTGGTGCTGCGGCCGCTGTGGGCCAGCCTCGCCGACGGCTCCGGATGGGACGCGGGTCTGGAGAAGGCCCGGGGCGCGCTCGGCACCGGCGAGACCGGGGCCGAGACCGAGGCCGAACTGCTCGCCCGCCGCATGCTCGACGCCGCGCCCGAGCACCGCGCCCCCGACGAGGTACGGCGGTGGGCCGACGCCTGTTCCGTCGCCTCACTGCGGATCCACCGGCTGCTCGACCCCGCCGAGGACCCGGCACTCTCCGTCGACACCCGCCGCGAGGGCGGCACCGAGGGTATGTCCCCGCTGGTCGCCGCCGAACTGCGCCGCCAGGTCACCGTCCTCGAACTGCTCGCAGGCCATGGCGCGGCCGGGCTGCGCCGCGCGCTGGACGTCTCCACCGAGGGCCGCCGGGTACTGCGCGCGGTGGTGTCACGCCGGGCCCGCGGGCGCGGCTGAACCGGGCCCGCAAGACCGACCTGAGAGCTTCCTGTGGGTGCGGTGCGGCGGAGCTGCGGCGGACTTGCGGGGGTCTTGCACCCGTTGCCGAAACACCCCGAACCGGAGTGACAAAGCCGCTGCTGACCTCGCTTTTCTCTATGTGACAGCCCACTACGTGACAGCACAGCAGCAGACCAGGCCGCACGCCGCCACGAAACCGGCCCGCTGGGCGGCGGACGCGGTGGCCATGATGCGCGAGGGCGCGCGGGTCCGGCTCGACTACTCGGCACAGAGCCTGTGGCGGGTCGACCGGATGATCGAGGAGATACGCCGGGAGGGCGCGCCGTACGACGCCGTACGGGAGATGCTGCGCGGCCTCGGGGCCTACGCCGGCGAGGTGATCGCCCGTCAGACCGGCGCCGAGTGGTGGTCGTCCGGCGGCGACCACTGGGTCCGCACCCCCGACGGCCGGCTCTGGGATCCCGTCGACGAGGCCCGGCGGTGTTACGGCGGCCATGGCTCGCTGCGGCTGCTGTGCCGGGACGCCATGGGGTAGGCGGGGACAGCCCTGGACAGCGGGGGACTTGGTAAAAACCCCGCAATAAGAGACGCGGGCGTTCCCAAGTGGTGTGGGTGGGAGCACGATTGGCCCATGGCCGACAACCGACGCTGGTGGGCCCTGGTCGTCATCGCGCTGGCCCAGCTGATGGTCG
This sequence comes from Streptomyces sp. NPDC096040, assembly GCF_040303265.1. NCBI lineage: Bacteria > Bacillati > Actinomycetota > Actinomycetes > Kitasatosporales > Streptomycetaceae > Streptomyces > Streptomyces sp. NPDC096040. The sequence continues at coordinate 52,066 of NZ_JBEOTA010000035.1, read as the reverse complement.
TACTCGACATGACCATCGTCAATATCGCGCTTCCCTCCGCCCAAGCCGATCTGCACATGTCCGACGGCAACCGGCAGTGGGTGATCACCGCCTACACGCTCGCCTTCGGTGGACTGCTGCTGCTCGGCGGCCGGATCGCCGACCTGGCCGGGCGTAAACCGGCGTTCATGACCGGGCTCGTCGGCTTCGCGGCCGCGTCCGCGCTCGGCGGCGCCGCGGCCAACGAGGGGATGCTGTTCGGAGCGCGGGCCCTGCAGGGCGTGTTCGCCGCGCTGCTGGCACCGGCCGCGCTGTCGCTGATCGCGACGACGTTCACCGACCCCAAGGACCGCGGGAAGGCCTTCGGCATCTTCGGCGCGATCATCGGCGCGGGCGCCGCGGTCGGACTGCTCGCGGGTGGCTTCCTCACCCAGTACCTGGACTGGCGCTGGTGCCTGTACGTCAACGTGCCGATCGCGCTGGTCGCCTTCGCCGGCGCCTGGGTGCTGCTGCCTGGCGGCGGCCGTCACCCCGACGCCCGTCTCGACGTGCCGGGCGCACTGCTCGGCTCGGGCGGGATGCTCGCCCTGGTCTACGGCTTCTCCGAGGCGGAGTCACGGAGTTGGCACGACTCCCTGGTCCTGACGCTGCTCGTCGGCGGGATCGCCCTGCTCGGCGTCTTCGGTCTCCGGCAGACGCGTGCCCCGGTCCCGCTGCTGCCGATGACCGTCGTACGCGACCGGCAGCGCATCGGCGCCTACCTCACCGTGCTCCTGGTGACCATCGGCATGTTCGGCGTCTTCCTCTTCCTGACGTACTACATGCAAGGCGTCCTCGGCTACTCGCCCGTGAAGACCGGCCTCGCCTATCTCCCCATCACCGTCGGCATGGTCACCGGCTCCACGCAGATCGCCGCCCGGCTGCTGCACAGGGTCCCGCCGCGCCTGCTGCTGGTGCCCGGGCTGCTGGTCGCGGCCGGGGCGCTGGCGCTGATAGCCCAGGTCGGGGTCGAGCCCGCGTACGCCTCGCACATCCTGCCCGGCATGCTGATGCTCGGCCTCGGCATGGGTACGGCGATGATGACCTCCGTCTCCCTGGCCACCGGCGGGGTCGCCCCGCGCGACTCGGGCGCAGCCTCGGCCACCTTCAACACCGCCCAGCAGGTGGGCGGCTCGATCGGCACGGCGCTGCTCAACACCATCGCCGCGAGCGTCACCACCCGGTACGCCACCGCCCACGCGGCCGGCATCCCCGACCGGCGGCTGCTGGCGGCGAAGGCCACGGTGCACGGCTTCAACGTGGCCACCTGGTGGGCGATGGCCGCGCTGCTGCTGGGCGCGCTCGTGGCCGGCGTGGTCGTGAACGCGGACCGGGCACCCGCCCCGCGGGACGCGCAGGAGCGGACGCCGGAACCGGTGGACTCGGCGACCTGAGCCCGCCTCCCGCGGTGACGGCGCCCCTCAGGCGGGCGTCGAGGCCGTCATGTCCTGCGTGCCGATGACGGAGAGCAGACTCAGCTGGGCCGCGCCCTCGCTGCCGGGTGGGGCACTGAACCACAGCAGGCGCTGGCGTCCGTCCTCGCTGAACAGACTGTGGCAGTCCAGTTCGACGACGCCCAGGGCGGGATGGACGATGCGTTTGTGATCGGCTCGCCGCAGGGCGACATCGTGGGTGTCCCAGAGGGCGGCGAACTCCCGGCTGCGTTCGCGCAGTACGGCCACCATCCGGCTCACCTCCCGGTCGCCGCCGCGCCGGGCGGCGACTGCCTGGAGGTCGGCGACGAAGACCCGGGAGTGGTGGGCGTGGTCCTCGGGCGGATACAGGCTCCGGGTCCCGGGCTCGGTGAACCAGCGGAAGACGAGGCTCGCCCGGGGACCGCGCAGCGCCGGGGCCCTGCCTATGAGGGCGGCGGCCAGTGGGTTCTGGACGAGGGTTTCGTGCAGGTCGGTGATGACCTGGGCCGGTGTGGCGGTGAGCTGGTCGAGGAGGCCGAGCAGACCGGGCTGGACATGCGCGGTGGGGCCGTGCGCGGCCGGGGGGACCGGCCGGTCGGCGAGGTGGAAGAGATGGTCGCGTTCATCGCCGTCCAGCCGCAGCGCCCGGGCCAGCACAACCAGGACCTGGGCCGAGGGCTGGGCGCCGCGCCCGCGCTCCAACTCCGTGTAGTAGTCCGCGGACAGCCCGGCCAGCTGGGCGACCTCCTCGCGCCGCAGCCCGGGCACCCGGCGCCGCGGGCCGGTGGGCAGGCCGACGTCCGACGGGCGGATCCGGTCGCGCCGGGACTTGAGGAACGCGGCGAGTGCGGAGAGGTTCACGTCTCCCATCGTCGCGCGTACCGGTCGACGCGAGCCAGGGGACGGCAACCCCTGGGTGGGGACAGCCCTGGCGGGGGCGGCCCCGCCGAACCACTCTGAAGCCACGAGCGGGACACCGCACCGGCGCCCCGCAGGCAACTTCCCGTCACCACGTACCGAAAGACAACCACCATGCCCTTCGCGAACTTCAAGGTCCCCGCCGGAAGCCTCGACGAGAAGCAGAAGGAGACGATCGTCACCCGGACCACCGAGCTGTACGTCGAGATCTACGGCGAGCGCGCCCGGGCCAACACCATGGTCCTGGTCGAGGAGGTCACCGATGGCGGCTGGGGCATCGGCGGCGACGTCCTGACCCTGGCCATGCTCCGGCAGCCCACGCAGGACTGACCCCGCGGGAGAGCCCGGCAGGCGTCGGCTCGAAGGGCCCGCAAGCCAACTGCCGCAATCGGTCGGCGCGTTGACACCGAAGCAACGGCCGGGGCCGCCACCCCCCACAGGAGAGGCCCCGGCCGTCGCGCGGCACGGACCGCGCGGCGGCCCGTACTCTGTTCAGCGCCATGAGTGCGTTTTCTGTCACACCCCAGGGCGTCACGAGTCAGTTGCACTCCGTACGGACGTGGACGGCGAGCGGTTTCAGGTCGTAACGTGCCTTTCGCGCCGGGGGCGCGGAGGGCGCATGACCACCGCAACCATCCACGGTCCCGAACACCGCAACCATCAATTGAGGAACCACGACGGCGAGAACCACGTCCGCGAGAGCGGCGCCGGTTTAGGCGCGAAGAGGGATACGACGGGTGCTGGGGGACGACGCGGAGTTGACCGCCGCGGTACGTGCGGCACAGGACGGGGACGAAACCGCGTTCCGCATCGTCTATCGCGCGGTGCAGCCCCGCCTGCTCGGATACGTCCGCACGCTGGTCGGTGATCCGGACGCCGAGGACGTCGCATCCGAGGCCTGGCTGCAGATAGCCCGCGACCTCGACCGGTTCGAGGGCGACGCGGACCGGTTCCGCGGCTGGGCCGCCCGGATCGCCCGCAACCGCGCCCTCGACCACATACGGATGCGCGGCCGCCGCCCCGCGATCGGCGGCGACGAGACGGAACTGACCGGCCGGGCCGCCGAGTCGGACACCGCCGGCGAGGCCATCGAGGCGCTGACCACCGACTCCACCCTCTCCCTCATCGCCCGGCTGCCACAGGACCAGGCCGAGGCGGTCGTCCTCAGAGTCGTCATGGGCCTCGACGCCAAGACCGCCGCCGAGACGCTCGGCAAACGCGCCGGCGCCGTCCGCACGGCCGCCCACCGAGGCCTGAAGAAACTCGCGGAACTGCTCGGCGCGGACCCGGAGCAGGCGCAGGGCGTGCTCGACGCGCTCCCGCCCCAGCGAGAACCGAAGGATCGTGCGGTGACGTCCGCCACTGTGACGCATACGCGTTCGCGGACGCAGAAGGACATGTGATGGCCGACGAGCAGGACAAGTGGCTGGACCGGTTGACGGCGGAACTTCTGCTGCGCGGTGAGTCGCTGGAAGCCGTCGATGACTCCGCCCGTGACCAGGCAGAACGCCTGGCCAAGGCGCTCGGCGCGCTCTCCGTGCACACCGTGCCGGCCGCTGCCGAACTCCCCGGCGAGGAAGCCGCGCTGGCTGCCTTCCGTAAAGCGCGCGAATCCGCCGAGGACGAGCGGACCGCCCTGGTACGGCAGCCGGGCAGGTTCGGACGGGGCTCCGACGCGGGTCTCTTCCGCATCGGCGCCGGACCCAGGTCGCCCCGTGTCCCGGCCTGGGCCCGCCCCGCGCGGTTCGCCCTCGCCGCCGCACTGACCGCGGGCATGCTCGGCGGGGTCGCGGTGGCCGCCGGCACCGGGGTGCTGCCGACGCCGTTCGACGGCAACCGCCCCGGACCGGGAGCCTCCGTCTCGGCCGACGGCACCCCCGCACGCCCCCAGGGCTCGCCCTCGACCGAGTCCCTGCTCGGCGGTGAGACCGGTGCACCCTCCTCCGGCGCCACCTCCCACGCCTCCGGACAGCCCTCGCCCGACCCGTCCGGCAAACCGAAGGACCGGGGCAACGGGTCGGCCGGCACCTCCGGGAACGGGCGGAGCCGTGCGCTGGCGTACTGCCGGGACGTCCAGGACGGCAAGTCCCTGGGCGCCGAGCGCAGGCGTGCCCTGGGGGGCCTGGCGGGCGGTGCCGAACGGGTCGAGAAGTTCTGCAAGGTCCTCCTCGGCACCGGCGCGGCCGACAAGACCGGCATCTCCGGCGACGACAAGGGCGACGGCAAGGGCGGCCAGAACGCCGGCCAGGGCGGCAGCGGCGACGCCCAGGGCGGTGACGACGGTCGGCCAGGCCGGCGCGGAGGCGGCGGCCGGGGCAACGACCACCACCAGGACGGTGTGGCCTCACCCCTCCCGACGGCCTTCACGCCCCTGCTGCCGAACCAGCCCGCCACCTCGCCCGACCCCACATACAGCGCACTTTGACCTTTACACACCGCTGTGACCTGCGGTTTTGAAACTCGCTCAATTTTCTTCCCGCGGTGTGTGACGTTTTCGGCGGCGGCGGCGCAGTACAGAGTGAGCCGACTGGTCATCGGCCGTCGCACAGAGCCGGGGTTCCCCCCGTACCCGTGGCTCGTGCATCGGCGCGGGCGGGACACGTTCCCCCGGTCCCGCCCGCGCCCCACTCACTTTCCGGCACTCACCAGTAGACGACGACCTTGTCGCCGTTGCGCACCTGCGCGAAGAGAGCCGAGACCGCAGCCTCGTCCCGCACGTTGACGCAGCCGTGCGAGCCGCCCGCGTAACCCCGGGCCGCGAAGTCGTACGAGTAGTGCACCGCCTGGCCGCCGCTGAAGAACATCGCGTACGGCATCGGGGAGTGATAGAGCGTCGACACATGGTGGCGTGACTTCCAGTAGATCTGGAACACGCCCTCACGGGTCGGGGTGTACTGGGCGCCGAACCGCACCGACATCGTCGACACCGTACGCCCGTCGATCATCCAGCGCAGTGTCCGGCTGGTCTTGCTGATGCACAGCACCCGCCCGGTCAGGCACCGCGGGTCGGGCGCGGCGGCCGGCTGACCGCCCATCAGATACAGCTCCCACTTCCCCGGTTCGTGCGTCATCCGCAGCAGCCGCTGCCAGGTCACGGCGTCGGTCTCACCCGTCTGCGGCAGCCCGCGCTTGCCCTGGAAGCCTTTGACGGCCTGCGCGGTGAGGTCGTCGTACGTCCCCGTCGGCCCGTCGAACAGCCAGGCGGCCTGGCGCAGCCGGGCCTGCAGCTCACGCACGCCGGTACCGGAGTCGCCGCGGGTGAAGACGATGTGCGGCGGGGTGGTCTCGACGACGGACGGGGTCGGGGCAGGGGTCTGGGCAGGCGTCCTGCCGGGTTTGTCGTCGGGTGTACGACCGGGTGTCCGGCTGTGCGGAAGACCGACATGGACGGGCGAGTCGTTTCCCTTGCCGTCCGCGGCGTCCGGCGGCCGCACGGTGCAGCCGCAGAGCGCGGTGAGCGCCACGAGTACGGCGGCCGAGGCGAGCGCGCCGGCGGGCCGCCCCACGAGCCCTGAGTATCCCGAGACCTTCATGCCGAGGATGCTTCCCCGCGTGACCGCCGCCCAACAACGGGGCATGGTGGGAAGAGAGACGCATCGGCGTACTGACGCACCCCGGAGGGCGGTCACCATGGTCCGTGAGTCGGAGTCAGGGCTGCCCGTCGAGCCGGTCTACGGCCCGGCGGCGCTCGCGGGCTGGGACCCGGCCGAGAAGCTCGGCGACCCGGGGTCGTACCCCTTCACCAGGGGCGTCTACCCGACGATGTACACCGGCCGCCCCTGGACCATGCGCCAGTACGCCGGCTTCGGCACGCCGGCCGAGTCCAACGCCCGCTACCGCCGGCTGATCGCCCACGGCACCACGGGCCTGTCCGTCGCCTTCGACCTGCCCACCCAGATGGGCCATGACTCCGACGCCCCCCTGGCGCAAGGCGAGGTCGGCAAGGTGGGCGTGGCGATCGACTCGATCGACGACATGCGGGTGCTGTTCGACGGCATCCCCCTGGACAAGGTGTCGACATCGATGACGATCAACGCGCCGGCAGCCGTGCTGTTGCTGCTGTACCAGCTGGTGGCGGAGGAACAGGGGGTGAGCGCGGACCGGCTGAACGGCACGATCCAGAACGACGTCCTCAAGGAGTACATCGCGCGGGGAACGTACATCTTCCCGCCCAAGCCCTCCCTGCGTCTGACCGCGGACATCTTCCGGTACTGCCGGGCCGAGATGCCGAAGTGGAACACGATCTCGATCTCCGGCTACCACATGGCCGAGGCCGGGGCCTCCCCCGCGCAGGAGATCGCCTTCACGCTCGCCGACGGCATCGAGTACGTGCGCACGGCGGTCGCGGCCGGTATGGACGTCGACGACTTCGCACCCCGCCTGTCCTTCTTCTTCGTGGCCCGTACGACGCTGCTGGAAGAGGTCGCCAAGTTCCGTGCGGCGCGCCGGATCTGGGCGCGGGTCATGCGGGAGGAGTTCGGGGCACGGAACCCCAAGTCGCTGATGCTCCGCTTCCACACCCAGACGGCGGGCGTCCAGCTGACCGCCCAGCAGCCGGAGGTGAACCTGGTCCGGGTGGCCGTCCAGGCCCTGGCCGCGGTCCTCGGCGGCACCCAGTCGCTGCACACCAACTCCTTCGACGAGGCGATCGCCCTGCCGACGGACAAGAGCGCGCGGCTGGCCCTGCGCACCCAGCAGGTCCTGGCCCACGAGACCGACGTCACGGCGACGGTGGACCCCTTCGCCGGTTCCTACGCGGTGGAGCGGATGACCGACGACGTGGAGGGAGCGGCCGTCGATCTGATGCGCAGGGTCGAGGAACTGGGCGGCGCGGTGGCGGCGATCGAGGCCGGTTTCCAGAAGGGCGAGATCGAACGCAACGCCTACCGCATCGCGCAGGAGACGGACGCCGGGGAGCGGGTGGTGGTCGGTGTCAACCGCTTCCGGCTCGACGAGGAGGAGCCGTACGAGCCGCTCCGTGTGGACCCGGCCATCGAGGCCCGGCAGGCGGAGCGGCTCGCGCGGCTGCGCGCCGAACGGGACCAGTCGGCCGTCGACTCGGCCCTCGCCGCCCTCAAGAAGGCCGCGGAGGGCGACGACAACGTCCTGCACCCGATGAAGGCGGCCCTGAGGGCCCGGGCGACGGTGGGGGAGGTGTGCGACGCGCTGCGGGAGGTGTGGGGCGTGTACGTCCCGGCGGACGTCTTCTGACCCGCGGCACCTGCGTTGTCAGACGCCCGTGCGAGACTTCCTCGCATGTTCGGCGTCATCGATCTCCCCACCTATCTGGCGGGCCTCGTCCTGATCGTCCTGCTGCCCGGCCCCAACTCCCTGTACGTGCTGTCCGTCGCCGCCCGGCAGGGCATACGGGCCGGTTACACGGCCGCCGCGGGCGTGTGGTGCGGCGACACCGTGCTGATGACGCTGTCCGCGGCCGGCGTGGCCTCGCTGCTCCAGGCCAACGCCGTGCTGTTCGGGATCGTGAAGTACGCGGGTGCCGGATACCTGACCTGGCTGGCGTTCGGCATGCTGCGGGCGGCCCGGGGGATGTGGCGGACGCGGAAGGAGAAGGCGGCGGAGCAGTCGGCACCGGCCGTCGCCCCGGCACAGGAGCGGCCGTACCGCCGTGCCCTGGTGATCAGCCTCTTCAACCCGAAGGCGATCCTGTTCTTCGTCGCCTTCTTCGTGCAGTTCGTGGACCCGGGGTACGCCTACCCGGCGCTGTCCTTCGTCGTCCTCGGTGCCTTCGCCCAGCTGGCCAGCTTCCTGTATCTGACCGCCCTGATATTCGGCGGCACCAAGCTGGCCGCCGCCTTCCGTCGCCGCAAGCGCCTGGCGGCGACGGCCACCTCGGCGGCGGGGGCGCTGTTCCTGGGCTTCGCGGTGAAGCTGACGCTGGCGAGCGCCTGAGGCGTCAGTGGATGTACGCTGACCTGGGTGGATACCCCATACGGGTGATCATGGGCGGAGTCCGCACACTGCCGGTTGCGCTCGTGAAGAGCGAGCCCCCGAGAAGGAGGATCCGTGGCTTTACCGCAACACGAGCTGACGTTGGGCGAAGCCGCCGACCTGCTCTCCCCTGCACTGCCTGGGCACCGCGTGGAGATTCTCCAGGGGAGGCTCACTGTGACACCGCCGCCGGACGGCTCGCACCCGCTGTCGTTGACAAAGCTGTGCCGGGCACTCGAACGTGCGGGTATCGCGGGAAGCGGGGCTGAGTGGGTCCAAGGTGTCGGATTGTGGCTGCCCACGCTGCCGGAGGACTTCGCGATCCCTGATCTCTCGATCGTGGACGAGGACTTCCGAGACGCCCACGTCGCGAAGAACTACTACGCTCCGAACGTGTTCCGCATGGTCGTCGAAGTGACATCGTCGAACTGGTCCGACGACCTTGGTCCCAAGGTCGAGTGCTACGCCCAGGCCGGGATCCCTGCCTACCTGATCGCCGACCGCAAAGACGGCGAAGTGCTCTGCTACCAGGATCCGGTCGACGGCAAGTACCCCGGCCCCCAGCGCTTCAAGCGCGGGCAGAGCGTACCGGTTCCGGAGTCGGTCGGGGTCACCGCCGAGTTCTCCGTCGACGCCCTGCTCGACGGCAACGACTGAACCGGCGTCCTCTTTCAGAGGCCGACGCGCGCCGCGTACCCCGTGAAGTCGCCGGACGTCTCGCCCGCCCAGCCCACGTAGCCGTCCGGGCGGACCAGGAACACGCCGGGGCCGTAAGACTCCGGGGCCCGAAGGCTGCGGATGCCGTCCACCGGGTCCGGCGTCAGCAGGGTCCAGTGCGGCCCCCGGAACGCGTCGAACATCCGCACCCCGTCCGCGTTCCGCCCGTCGGGTGCCCGGTCTCCCGCCCGCACCGGGCCCGGGTTCGCCCGGGTCTCCTCCGCCAGCGAGGACTCCCGGTAGCCGATGCCCAGCTGGACCGTCGCCTCGCCGCGCCGTACCTCGCCCCGGTGGACGCCCGTCGAGAGGTTCAGCATGGTCGCGGCGTTCGCGCGGCGCTCCTCCTCGTAGGTGTCGAGGAGCGCGTCAGGGGCGTCGCCGCCGAGCACCGCGCCCAGCTTCCAGCCCAGGTTGTAGGCGTCCTGGACGCTGGTGTTCAGACCCTGGCCGCCGGCCGGGGAGTGGACATGGGCCGCGTCTCCGGCCAGGAAGACCCGGCCCACCCGGAACCGGTCGGCCAGGGCGGCACGGGGGCGGAAGTCGGAGGCCCAGCGCAGCTCGGTGACGTCCGCCGCGTCCAGGGGGGTGTACGCCGACACCAGCCGCCGTACGCCCGCGAGTGACAGGTCGGCCTCGGTGCCCTCCGGCAGCTTCGCTGCCAGCTGGAAGTCGTCCGTGCCGGCCAGCGGGCACAGCGCCACGCCGTTGCCGTCGTCGCCGACGAAGACATGCCAGTGGTCGCGGTCGAGGCCCCGTACCCGCAGGTCGGCCACCAGGAAGGGGCTCGGGTCGACCGACTCGCCGGTCATCCCGACGCCCACCGCACGCCGTATGGTCGATCGTCCCCCGTCCGCGGCCACCACATACCGCGCCCGGTCGGTCGTCCCGTCGGCGGAGCGGACGGTCACTGCGTCCGCGTCCTGCTCCAGGCCGGTCAGGGCGCGCCCGAAGTCGACCCGCCCGCCCAGCTCCCGCAGCCGCGCGTACAGCACCTCCTGCGTCCGCCACTGCGCGACCATCAGCGGTTCGGTGTACGGCGCGCCCTCGTCCGCCGCCACCTCGTCGAACATCGGCCGCGTCTCCACCCGCTCGCCGTTCTTCCAGAACAGCTGGGGCGGATAGGGGCCGCCGGCCGCGCGGATCGCCTCGCGCACACCGAGGTCGTCGAAGACCTCCTGGGTGCGGGGCTGGATCCCCTTGCCGCGCGAGCCGGGGAACAGCTTGTCGCCCGCCTCCACGACCAGTGCGTCCACCCCGCGCCGGGCGAGGTCGATACCGAGGGTGAGTCCGGTGGGGCCCGCGCCCACGATCAGAACATCCATCGCAAATCTCCTTAACATCGTTAAGTGCCGTCGACGACAAGGTTGCGCTTAACGTTGTTAAGCTGTCAAGCTGTCCGGCGTGAGTACGGAACGACGCGCGCCCCTCGACCGCCGACGGGTCGCCGACACGGCCCTGCGCCTGCTGAACGAGGTCGGCCTGGACGGCCTGACCCTGAGGGCCATCGCCAGGGAGCTGGACGTCAAGGCGCCGGCCCTGTACTGGCACTTCAAGGACAAGCAGGCGCTGCTCGACGAGATGGCGACCGAGATGTACCGCCGGATGGTCGCCGACACGCACCTCGACCCCGCCGACACCTGGCAGGACCGGCTGCGCAAGGCGAACCACGGCCTGCGCGCGGCCCTGCTCGGCTACCGCGACGGCGCCAAGGTCTTCAGCGGCTCACGCTTCACGGGCACCGACCACGCCCCCGAGATGGAGGCGAACCTGCGGGTCCTCACGGAGGCCGGCTTCACCCTCGCCCAGGCGGCCGTGATCGGCGCGACCGCCAACGCCTACACCATCGGCTTCGTCACGGAGGAACAGGGCGTCCAGCCCCTCCCGGGCGAGCGCCGGGAGGGTTACGACGTGGAGGAACGAGCCCGCCTGCTGGCCGACTTCCCCCTGTCGGCGGCGGCGGGCCGGGAGATCTTCACCGACTACGGCAGCCGGTTCGAGGAGGGATTGGAAATCGTGATCGCGGGAATCGAGGCACGGTACAAGAGCGCCCTGTAAGGGGCGCGGGGCCGTACCGGTATGCGGCTCCGCCGCGCGGGCGCGACCACCCCCACCGCCCTACCGCATCGCCTTCCGAAGAGCCCGCGTCAGCACGGGCGGCAGCAGGTCCACAGCCACCCGCCGCACCCGGCTCCGCCGACGCGCCACCACCGGCGCCGCAGGCGCGGGGGCCGGTTCGGGTGCCTCCGGCGCGTCCGGCACATCCGCGTACCGGGACAACGGAAACTCCGGTACCTCCATCCTCTTCGACTTCAGCCGTATGATCCGGTGCCCCGCGGCCTCCTGCATGCTCAGATGGCAGTCGGTCCGCCCCCGCGCCATCTCGATCAGCTCCTCCTGCACCGGCCCGGGGTCGCCCCACGTGCCGTACAGCTTCTGCGTGCTGATGCAGACAGGGCTCAGTCCGCGGTTGAGGACCGCCTCCCACGTCGCTATGGAGACCCCGGGCGTGTGCTCGGAGCGGAAGTCGTCGAGGACCACGATCCCGTCCGGCAGCAGCAGGTCGTGGGCGGCTCCTATGTCGCCGTGCACGTGCTCGTACAGATGCGAAGCGTCGACGTGCACGAACCGGCAGCTGCGGGGCGGCACTTCGGCGGGAACCACGGAGCTGGGGCCCTGGAGCACGCGGGGCAGCTCGTCGTGGAAGGCGAGGTAGTTCTCCTCGAAGAGGCGCCGGGTCAGCTTGCTGTACGACTTCGTCGACTCCGCCCGGTTCGCGTCGTCGGGCGCGTCGCCCTCGAAGAGGTCGCACACCGTGAAGGACTCGCCGGGCCGCAGGTGCCGGCCGGTGAAGATCGCGCTCTTGCCCATGTAGACCCCGACCTCCAGGAGGTCGCCGCGCATGCCGACGGCCTCCTGGCGGCCGAGGAACCAGTCGAAGAGCACCTGGTCGAGCACGGGGAACCAGCCGGGCACGTCGTCGAGACGGCGGGGCAGTCGGGTCGTTTCCTGGGTGGTGGCCATACGGAGGAGGCACTCCCTCGATACGCGATCGGCAGCCTGTGGGAATCCTGCGCGGTGGCTGTGTACCGGCAGACTCCACGGTGCCTTCCCGCCGTCCGATTCCGAAATCAACGGAGAGATGAACGGCGGGCCAAGACCTTCCCAAGTTAACGACAGATGAATTCGGGTTGAATCACGAGTTTTTCAAGGCCCTTTTCAATCTCGGACCGAACGGTGTCTCCACAAAGCGGTGAATCAGCCAGGCGAGCCCGAGCATCGTGAGCACCGTCACCGCCAGCGTGGGCCACGGCGGCAGCCCCCAGCCCCGGTGCAGCACCCGGATCACGAACCAGCCCAGGTGCTCGTGCACCAGGTAGAAGGGGTATGTCAGCGCCCCGGCCGTGGTCAGCCAGGGCCAGGCCGCCCACCGTGTCCAGCCCGCCGCCACCGCCGCCACGGCGCCGTAGGCCAGCGTGACGACGAGCATCACCACGTACGGGTTCCGAGGTGAGCCGGCGTGCCACAACCCCTCGGTGGCCATGCGCAGTCCGAGGATCCAGGAGAGCGTCACGATGCCCCAGGGCAGCAGCTGGTTGCCGAAGCGGTGGACGAGGTAGAGGGCCAGGCCGCCGATGAAGTACGGGGCGTACTGCGGCATGACGACCAGCTCGGTCCAGGCGCCGCCGGCCGAGGTGCTGAGCACGGCGGCCAGGGTCCACACCGAGCAGAACAGCACCACCCTGCGGTAGGTGACGCCGGGCAGGACGACGAGCAGCGCGAACAGGGCGTAGAAGCGCACCTCCACCCAGAGCGTCCAGCAGACGCCGAGGACGCGGGGTACGCCCATCGGCTGTTGCAGCATCGTCAGGTTGACCAGGAACTCGTCGAGCCGGACCGCGTGGACGACGGCCGGCAGTACCAGGGACGCGCCGGTGACCAGCACCAGGGCGACCCAGTAGGCGGGGTAGAGGCGGGCGACGCGGGAGCGGAAGAAGTCGCCCAGGGAGCGGCCCCAACTGCTCATGCAGATCACGAAGCCGCTGATGACGAAGAAGAACTCGACGCCGAGACAGCCGTAGACGGCCGCCCGGGACAGGGTCGGGAAGACATGGGCGGGGTTCTGGTGCCAGGACGCGGAGACGACTCCGCCGCGCCCTGTGTAGTGGTAGAGGCAGACCATCAGCGCGGCCAGGAGCCGCAGTCCGTCGAGGGCCAGAAGTCGGGTGCGCGGTCGTCCGGGTGGGACCGGGACGACGGCGATCTTCGCAGGCGAGAGCTCTTTGGTGGGGGTCGCGAGAGACATGGTCAGAGACCCCTACCCGGCACCGGGCGGTTAATCATCCGATCTGTTCGTCAGGTCCCCGGGACGTGGGAAGCCCAATACCGTCACCTGGGGGAATCATAGGAAGAGCCCGGTGAACCTCCTAACCATTCTCTTACCAGTCGGGGTTTGTTAACCATATAGTCGTTTTGGCTTTCTAGTTTCTCCATCCATCCCCCCGTTGCGGGTCACCCCACCACACACAGCGGTTACACAAGCTTTGCTTGGTAAAAACAGGAGAGTTATGACGAGGGTCCAGAACAGGCGGGCACCTGCGCGCGGAGGGGAGCTGGACGACTGCCTGCACGCCTGCGCCGTGCACAGTGGCAAACTCGTCGGCAGCCTCGACCGGCGGCGCAGCGAACTCGCCGAGCAGCTGCGCAAGCTGCTGGTGGTGGTCGCCACGGAAGGGGTCACCGCCCCCGCAGCGGCCCCGGCCGGCGGCGCGACCACCTTGCTCAAGCGGGCCGTCAAGGGTGCCGCGACCCCCGCGGGCGGGATCAACAGCGACCTGCTCGACGCCCTGCTGGCGGTTGCCAACAAGGCTCTGGAGTGCGGTTACAACGACGAGCTGAACCTCGCCCTGGTGATCAGCGACACCGTGCTCGCCCAGCGCAAGAACTCCCGCGCCGGCTGGCGGCTGCGCGCCCGCATCCTGGAGGGTCTGGGCGAGGAGAGCGAGGCCGTCGAGGCCTACGAGCGCTACCTCGAGCTCACCAAGGACGACGGTTTCGGCGTCGCCAACCGGATCTCCGGCATGCGCCGCGCCGCCGAACGCGAGCGCGAACTCCTGGACCTGCTCAGGCGTCAGGTCCCCACCGCCACGGACCACGTCCGCGAGCCCGCCACGGCCACCTGGGCCGAGGGTCTCGCCCTGCACGCCATCGGCGACTGGCAGGCCGCCGAGCCCCGCCTGGTGGGCGCCCTGCTCGCCCTCTCCGCGGACGAGGCGCCGGTCAACGACCGGCAGGAGCTGCTCAGCCAGTACCTCGACCTGCGCCTCGCCGAGGGCGGTGACGCCGGTCTCAGCGAGGCCGTCGCGCTCTACGCCGAGCAGCGCCGCTTCCGGATGCGCGGCCCGGTCGGCAACCCGACGATCGACGGCGTGCAGTGGATCACCCTCGGGGAGTTCCGCAACCAGATCGCCGGCAAGTCCGTCTGCCTGATCGCCAACTCCGGCCGCGTGGGCGCCAGTGGCATCGGCAAGGAGATCGACGACTACGACCTGGTCGTGCGCTTCAACTCGTACAAGATCGACCCGAAGCACACCGGCGAGCGCACCGACATCCACGTCAGCATCCACAAGCACGCCTTCAACTGGGAGAAGCCGGTGACCACCCGGCTGATCTTCGGTGGCATCTCGGGCGACTGGAAGCACTCGCTGCGCAACAAGCTGGTGCCCGGCGCCCAGAAGTTCCTCGGCGACGAATCGCTGCGCTGGCCGCTGCGCAACATCGGGCAGGTCGGCGCCGAGGCCTGGTCCGGCATCCCGACCTCCGGGTTCAACATGCTGTGGCTGCTGGACTTCCTGGACGTCAGTCCGACCCTGGACCTGATCGGGTTCGACTTCTACGAGAGTGGCGCCTACCGCGTGCAGGAGGCCATGAAGCTGGCCATCACCTCCGTGCACGAATACACCAGCGAGAAGGACTGGGTCATGCAGCGGGCCCAGAGCGTGACCGACATGAGGATCTCCCTGCGATGACGACCACCTTCACCCCGGCGATACCCAACACCAACGCGAGCGCCCTCACCAAGAAGCGCCGGATCGCCTTCGCGTCCTACGTGGACGAGAACTACCTCCCCGGCTTCCTGGTCCTGCTGCGCAGCCTCGCCCTGTCCAACCCGGGCGTCTGCGAGGACTTCGTCGTGCTCTACGACGACTTGCGCCCGGCCTCCATCGCGAAGATCCGCGCCCTGCACCCGCGCATCGTGCTGCAGCGGGTCAACGACACGCACTACGACTCGTACGTCAAGGGCGACCAGGACAACTACCTGGTCCGCAAGGCGTACTTCATCCTCGACATCTTCCGGCTGCGCGACTACGACACGATCATCACCCTGGACACCGACATGGTCGTCCTCGGTGGTCTCGACGAACTCCTCGAGCTCCGCGAGGGCCTCGCGGCCGTGCCGCAGTTCTTCTACGGGCAGCACAAGCTGAACTCCGGTCTTCTGGTGATCCAGAAGGAGTACCTGTCCGACGAGTTCTGCGCGAAGATCGACAAGACGGGCCGCAGCGGCGACTACGAGCTGGACAAGCACGACCAGGGCATCCTGAACGCCGTCCTGGACGGCGACTTCGTCCGCCTCGACGCCAAGTACAACTTCGTCAAGCGGCGGCTCTCGGGCGACCTCCCGGTCCCCGAGGACACGAAGATCCTGCACTTCACCGGGCGCCACAAGCCCTGGCAGGGCGGCGAGTCCGGCTACGCGCAGGCCGAGGACCGCTGGCGCGAGTTCGAGATGACCGACGCCGAGTTCCACGCGGCCTACTTCGCCTCCTCCGGCGGCCTCCACCACGACCTGGTCGTCCACTTCGGCGCCCCGCACGTCAAGCGCACCGGTGACGTCGAGATCGCCCGCAAGGTGGCCGCCGCGCACATCGCGTCCGGCGACTACCAGGACGCCGTCGACGTCCTCACCAGCGTCCGCATCCCGCTGGACGAGGCCTGGCCGCACGAGGTGCTCGGCCACGCCCTGATGAGCGTCTCCCGCTACGACGAGGCCAAGACCCAGCTGCTGCTCGCCACCGCCGCCCCCAACCGGGCCGCGACCGCCTACGCCCGGCTGGCCCAGATGGCCTGGGTGAACGGCGACAACACCGGGGCCCTGCGGTACGCCACCGCCGGCCTCACCGTCGACCCCACGCACCGCTCCAGCCGCCTGTGGGCCCAGCGCGCGGCCGCCGTCCCCTCCCAGGAGCAGGGCAGCGCCGAGGACCAGCTGGCGCACGTCGCGTTCTACATGGACCGGCAGGGCAACGCGGGCGACAAGCTGCTCCCGGAGACCGTCCGGCTGGGCTTCGGCCCGGACACCACCTCCCGGCGCTGGCACTCCGTGCACGCCCACCGGTACTTCGACCAGGCCGCCCTGGAGCGGGTCAACGCCCGCCGGGGTCTGGTCATCGGCGGCGGCGGTCTGTTCATCCCGGACACCATGCCCAACGGCAACAGCGCCTGGCAGTGGAACGTCCCGGACGAGCACCTGCGCGCCATCGACGTCCCGATCATGGTCTACGCGGTCGGCTTCAACGCCTTCGACGGCCAGTCCTACCGGGCGACCCGGTTCAACGAGAGCCTGCGGCTGCTGGTCGAGAAGTCCAGCTTCTTCGGCCTGCGCAACCACGGCTCCATCGCCAAGGTCCGCGGGATGCTCCCGCTGGAGCTCCAGGACAAGGTCGTCTTCCAGCCCTGTCCGACCACGGTCATGCGCCAGCTGGTGGCCGGCTGGAGCGACCCGCTGTACCGCGAGGACACGGTCATGCTCAACGCGGCCTACGACCGCGCGGGGCTGCGCTTCGGCCACGACTACGCCCACTTCCTCGCCGAGATGGCCAAGGCCGTCCGCAAGATCGGCGAGCACACCGAGGTCAAGTGCGTCGCCCACTCGCTGGACGACGAGAAGATCGCCTTCGACCTGCGCCGCGAGCACGGCATCTCGCTGCCGGTGATCCCGATGTACGACTTCTCCAACGACGAGATCCGTGAGACGTACGCCAAGACCCGCCTGGTCATCGGCATGCGCGGGCACGCCGGCATGATCCCGTTCGGTGTCGGTACGCCCATCGTCTCCCTCATCTCGCACCCGAAGATGGCGTACTTCCTCAACGACATCGAGCGGCCCGAGTGGGGTGTCTCGGTCCACGAGCGCGACCTCGGCGAGATCCTCACCGAGCGCGCGATCGACATCCTCGACAACCACAGCCGTACGGTCGCCGATGTGCACGACCGGCAGCAGCAGCTGTGGAAAGTCACCGAGGAGAACGCGGCCCGGATCAAGCAGATCCTCGGCCGGTGACGCCGAAGGGGCGGGCCCGATCCGGACCCGCCCCCTCGACAGCGCCCCAAAGGGGCGCGGGGCTGTATGGGATGTGCGGCTACCGCCGCGTGGGCGCGACCAGCCACAACGGCGCCGCAGACGAACGACGGCATGACGCGCCGCTTCCAGCGGAGCGCCTAGCGGCGGACGCCCCGGCGCAGGGTGCGCGCCTTGCGGGCCATCCGGCGGACGGTCGCGTTGCGCGGCAGGAAGCCCAGCTGGGCCGGCAGTCCGCCGGGCAGCGCGAGCGAGGTCAGGCGCTTGCGCTTGAAGTAGCGGATGGTCGTGTCGTTGAGATGCTTGGTGAGATAGCGCTCGGTCTCCTGGCGCAGCTGCGGGTGGATCTTCGGCTGCATCGCGAAGCCCACCGCGCGGATCAGCTCGCCGAGTTCCGCGACGGTCAGCAGCGCGCGCTGCTCCTCCACGGCCTTGCGGTCGGTGAGCGAGGGCAGCAGCGCGTCGACGACGGTGACCGGGACGCGGTTGCTGTTCTCGTACGGGATGAGCTTGTCGAGGAGCGTGTCCGTGCCGATCCGGGCGGTCGGCAGGCCGTACAGCGCGGACGCGGTGAGCAGCGCGGTGGAGAAGCAGCCGACGACCAGCGCCGGGCGCATCTTCTGGTACAGCACCTCGGCGAGGACCGTGGTGTCCAGGACGGTGAGGTCGACCTCGAGCTTCTCGGCCTCCTGCTCCAGGGTCCGCGCGAAGCGGGCCGGGGCGGAGGGGTGCGGCTTGAACACGACCTTGGTGTGGCCGAGTTCGACGGCGCCCTTCAACATCCGGACGTGCAGATCCTCCTCCTGCTCGGGAGAGAGGATGTCGAGCGCGGAGAGGTACTGGCCGAGCAGCATGGCCGGTTCCTCGATCTGCGGCAACGCGTCGCCACTGGGCGCCAGTTCGGCCAGCACCTTGGTGAAGGCCGCGGTCGGCACGACCTCGCCGGGGACGCCGAACTCGGTGAGCAGCATGGGCTTGAGGCCCGGCACCAGGTCGAGGTGGAGGACCCGGTCCACCCGGGTGCCGACCAGCGGGTCGATCTTGTTGCGGGTCGGGCCGTAGCTCATCAGGCCGTCGGCGTAGACCGTGACCGGGGCACCGGTGAACATCTGGGTGAGGCTGAGCGAGGGGTTGACCTGGATGGACTCGACGGCGAACTCGACGTCGTCGTCGCCGAGCCGCCACTCGTGGCGCAGGAAGCGTTCCCACAGGGGGAGGTCCTCGAGGCGCGGGGCCCAGCCGCCGGGGTGGAACGGGAAGATCGTCTCGTTGTACGAGATCACGTCGTCGAAGCGCTCGCGCAGCCGCTCGAAGCCGGGCGCCTCGTCCAGGCCCGGGGTGGTCTCCGGGGTCGCCGCGTTGTTGCAGACCAGCAGGATGCGCCGGTCGGCCGGGCGGAAGGCGCCGGAGTCCAGTGCGGCGGCGAGGGTGGCCGTGCCGTAGAGGGTGGACGCCTGGAAGATCTGGGTGGTCACGCGGCGGCCCCCGCGGGAGCGGGACGGCGGCGCAGCCGGCGCAGCTTGGTGGCGCGCTGGAGGTCCATGGAGTCCAGGGCCTCGGCCAGCACGTCCTGCGGCATGCGCCGCAGTGCGGCGGCACTCATGGATTTCAGCTTCTTCGCCACCGCGGGCTCGAACCTTTCGATGGATCCCAGGTGATGGGAAATGATCGCGCAGTAGGTACGGACGGCCTTCGGCAGGAGTTCCTTCGCGTCCGCGTCCTGTGCGGTTTCCTCGATCACCTGGTCGAACGCGCGAATGAAATCGAGCTGACGGACATCTCCGATCTGCGTGAGTGACGAGGCTACGCCACGCCGGTAGAAGACGCCGAGCAGGTTCACCGCCGCGAAGGATTCGGCCTCCCGGTGCAGCTTCCAGATCCACGGCCGGTCCTCGGCCGTGCGCAGCCCGTCCGTGAAGTGGATGAGCCCCTTGTCCACCAGACGGCGATGGTAGACACCCGCCCACGCGTACGCGTAGTCGACGGAGGTGGACCGGTCGGCGGGCAGGATCGCGTCCCGCGGGTTCATCACGGTGTTGCGGCGGCCGAGCGGCACCCGGTGCACGATCCGGGCGCGCGCGGTGCACTGCACATGGTCGGTGCGGACGAAGTCGCAGCCCAGCGACTCGATCGCGTCCACGAGGTCCGGGTAGTAGCCGGGCGCGAGCCAGTCGTCGCCGTCCAGGAAGGTGACGTACTCGCCGCGTGCTTTGTCGATACCGGTGTTGCGCGCGGTGGCCAGCCCTCCGTTCAGCTCGTGTTTGACATGGACCGCGCCTGGCAGCTCGCGCTCGGCTCGCGCGAGAATCTCTGGCGTCCCGTCGGTCGAGCAGTCGTCGACGAGAATGAATTCGAAGTCCTCACGCGCGTTCGCACGCAGGCTCCTCAGGGTGTCGGGCGCGTATTGCTGCACGTTGTAGAACGGCACGATGACGGAGAGCTTGACCACGTGCAGGACGTTAGATGGGCGCCCGTCATCCGTCTTGACCGTCGCCTTGACATCAGGTGA
Organism: Streptomyces sp. NPDC096040; assembly: GCF_040303265.1. Lineage (NCBI taxonomy): Bacteria > Bacillati > Actinomycetota > Actinomycetes > Kitasatosporales > Streptomycetaceae > Streptomyces > Streptomyces sp. NPDC096040. The sequence continues at coordinate 32,181 of NZ_JBEOTA010000035.1, read as the reverse complement.
ACGACATGTGGCGAAGCTATGAACCGGGCCTTTTTCAGGGCTTATCCCGGGCTGATTCGCCATTCGGCGATGTGTTGTTAACCTTTTGTTGGATTCGGGTTCGGGAGATCCTCGGAATGCCTTCCTAGCGTCTTGGGTGTGCCAGCAAGTGCAACGAAGTCCCTGCGGGTGGCCGTCCTGGCGGATTCCGATACTCGGTGGAAGTGGGGGGCGCTCACCGCGAAGCGCCTGATTCCCGACGAAAGCGACAATTCGGACGCCCGGCTCGACGGTTACCTTCTGCGCGGCCGTGCCACCCCCACCGCCCGCCAGCTCCAGGAAGTCGGCGTCCACGCGGACTCGCTCCGCGAAGTGACGGCCGTCGAGTTCCTGCGTGCCATGGAAGCCGGCCCCTCGGGCTCGGAAGCCGACCCCGAGGGCACGGAGTCGTACGACATCCTCGTGCTCTCCCTCGTCGGCGGCGGGGTGCAGGCGATGCTGCACGGGCTGCGCAGTGCCTGGGCCGGCCGCGAGAAGCGGCCCGTCGTCGTCACCGGCTATGTCGGCGTCGTCTACGAGAAGCTCGCCGACGGCCTGCTGCTGCGGCACGGCGCGGACCTGGTCCTCGCCAACTCCCGCCAGGACGCGGACCGGTTCCGGGCCGTGTACGACGGGGTCGGCGCCGACTCCTCCGCGGTGACCGAGGTCGCGCTGCCGTTCCTCGGCGGGGCGCCCTACGAGGGCGAACACGACCCGTACACCGTGGTGTTCGCGGCCCAGCCCTCGGTCCCCGAGAGCCGCAAGGACCGCACCTACCTGCTCAACCGCCTCATCCAGCACGCCCGTCAGCACCCCGAGCGGGAGGTGCTGCTCAAGCTGCGCTCCAAGCCCGGCGAGCACACCACCCACATCGAGGAACTGCCGTACCAGAAGCTGGTCCAGGGCAAGGACGTGCCCGCCAACTTCCGCCTGGTGTATGGACACATGGGCGAGGTACTCGACCGCACGGACCTCCTCGTCACCGTCAGCTCGACGGCCGCTCTGGAAGCCCTGCACCGCCGGATCCCCACCGTGGTCCTCACCGACCTCGGTGTCCGCGAGATGCTCGGCAACCACCACTTCGTCGGCTCCGGCTGCCTCGCCTCCTGGGACCAGCTCGACGCCGGACACCGCCCGGTGCCCGACGCCGAGTGGGTCTCGCGGCAGGGCGTCGCCGCCGACGGCACGTACGCCACCGCGTTCGACGCGGGACGTGAGCGGATCGCCAAGCTGCTCGGCCGGCCCGGCGGTCTGCCGCCCCTGAACCCGTACTACACACCCGAGACCGCGCCCGGTTATCTGCCCGGCATCCTGGGCCGCCACCACCTCGGCCCCGACGGCGTGCCGCTGCCCGGCGCACCGGCCGCCGACAAGGCCCCGGGCCCCGTCCGCCAGATCGTGCGACGGGCCGCACGCGGCGCCTACCGCCACGGCGTCCAGCGGGTGGCCCCCGTGATCCGACGAATGGGAGAGCTGTGAGCGACCGGATCCCGCGCCAAGGAGCCCAGCTCCACGCATCCGAAGGAACAGAGCCGATGTCCCACCCCGAAACGGCCGTCGTACCCCGGGTACTCGCCGTGATCCCCGCGCGCGGCGGCTCCAAGGGCGTGCCCGCGAAGAACCTCCTCCCGGTCGGCGGCGTCCCGCTGGTCGCCCGCGCGGTGCGCGAGTGCCGCGCCTCCCGCCTGGTGACCGACGTCGTCGTCTCGACGGACGACCAGGCGATCGCCGCGGCCGCCCGGTCCGCCGGCGCGGAGGTCGTGCTGCGCCCCGCCGCCATCGCCGGCGACACCGCCACCTCCGAGGCCGCCGTCCTGCACGCCATGGACGCCCACGAGGCCCTGCACGGCGCCCCGGTCGACGTGGTGCTGCTCGTGCAGTGCACCAGCCCGTTCATCATCCGCGAGGACCTCGACGGGGTGGCCGGCGCGGTCGTCGAGAACGGCGCCGACACGGCCCTCACCGTGGCCCCCTTCCACGGCTTCGTCTGGCGCGACGAGGTGGACGCCCCGGTGCCGGCCGGCGCCGACGCGGCCTCGGCGAGCGGCGGCTTCGGCGTCAACCACGACAAGTCCTTCCGCCCCCGCCGCCAGGACCGCCCCCAGGACTTCCTGGAGACCGGCGCCGCCTACGCGATGCGCGCCGACGGCTTCCGCGAGCACCAGCACCGCTTCTTCGGCCACACCGAGCTGGTGCGCACCGACCCGGCCCGCGTCCTGGAGATCGACGACCCGCACGACCTGGCCCGCGCCCGCGCACTGGCCCCCCTCTTCGACGCGGACCGCCCCGGTTCGCTGCCGACCGCCGACGACATCGACGCGGTCGTACTGGACTTCGACGGCACCCAGACCGACGACCGGGTGCTGATCGACGCCGATGGAAAGGAGTTCGTCTCCGTGCACCGCGGCGACGGACTCGGCATCGCCGCCCTGCGAAAGAGCGGGCTCAAGATGCTGATCCTCTCCACGGAGCAGAACACGGTCGTCGCCGCTCGGGCCCGGAAACTCCAGATCCCGGTCCTGCACGGCGTCGACCGCAAGGACCTCGCCCTCAAGCAGTGGTGCGAGGAGCAGGGCATCGCTCCCGAGCGCGTGCTCTACGTCGGAAACGACGTCAATGACCTCCCGTGCTTCGCCCTCGTGGGCTGGCCCGTGGCGGTCGCGAGCGCCCACGACGTCGTACGCGGCGCCGCACGCGCGGTCACCACCGTCCCCGGTGGCGACGGCGCGATCCGAGAGATCGCCAGCTGGATCCTCGGCCCCTCTCTCGATTCCCTCCCGAAGTAAGGACACCCCACAGTCATGAGCAACTCCCGCCTGCGCACGTTCGGTTCCCGTGAGGTCGGCCCCGGAAAGCCCGTCTACATCTGCGGCGAGATCGGCATCAACCACAACGGTGAGCTGGAGAACGCCTTCAAGCTGATCGACGTCGCCGCCGAGGCCGGCTGTGACGCCGTCAAGTTCCAGAAGCGCACCCCGGAGATCTGCACCCCGCGCGACCAGTGGGACATCGAGCGTGACACCCCCTGGGGCCGCATGACCTACATCGACTACCGCCACCGCGTGGAGTTCGGTGAGGACGAGTACCGTCAGATCGACGAGTACTGCAAGAGCAAGAACATCGACTGGTTCGCCTCCCCGTGGGACACCGAGGCCATCGCCTTCCTGGAGAAGTTCGACGTCCCCGCCCACAAGGTCGCCTCCGCGTCCCTCACCGACGACGAGCTGCTGAAGGCGCTGCGCGCCACCGGCCGCGCGGTCATCCTCTCCACCGGCATGTCGACGCCGAAGCAGATCCGCCACGCGGTCGAGGTGCTCGGCTCGGACAACATCCTCATGTGCCACGCCACCTCGACCTACCCGGCGAAGGCCGAGGAGCTGAACCTCCGCGTGATCAACACGCTGGAGAAGGAGTTCCCGAACGTCCCGATCGGCTACTCCGGCCACGAGACGGGCCTGCAGACCACCCTCGCCGCGGTCGCCCTGGGCGCCACCTTCGTCGAGCGTCACATCACCCTGGACCGCGCGATGTGGGGCTCCGACCAGGCCGCCTCCGTCGAGCCGCAGGGCCTCGTCCGCCTCGTCCGCGACATCCGCACCATCGAGGCCTCCCTGGGCGACGGCGTCAAGAAGGTCTACGACTCCGAGCTGGGCCCGATGAAGAAGCTGCGCCGTGTCGCCGGTGTCGTCGCCGAGGCGGAGATCGCCGCGGCCGCCGGCGAGCCGGTCCAGGTCTGACACCGCTGAAATCCTGAAGTTACGTCTGTTGTGTTACGACGACGGGACGGTCGTACGTCGATGAGCCCCCGCGCCGGGAACCCCGGCCCCCACACACTCGCGTTCGTCGAGAGTCCGGTGCAGCTGCTGAACGTGCTGGAGTGGGCGCATGTCCACGCCCTGCGCGGGGCGGTGGAGCCGGTGCCGACGGTGCCCTCTCAGGCCCGCCGCGCATCGGCCGCCATATCGGCGGCGGCACCCGGCGCGGAACTCACGATCGTCGTCCTGTCCCCGACGGACCCCATGACCCGGGGCCAGCTGCGCCGTATGGCGGACCTGGCCCGTGACGAGGGCTACCGGGTCCGCTGGGAGGAGGCACGGGGCGGCACCACCGCCCCCTTCCAGACGATCGGCGGCCTGGCGGGTTCCCTCCGCCGGGCCGACCGGATCGTCATGGGGGATCCTTTCTCCCGCTACGTACAGCTTCTGCTGACGATCACCCGCGCCCGTGACCTGGTCGTCGTCGACGACGGCACGGCGACGATGGAGTTCGTCTCCCAACTGGCGCGCGGCGAACGCCTGGTCCGCTGGCACCGCAAGGGCGGCCGCCCGGGGGCGAGGGATCTGCTGTTCGCCCCTGTCGCGTCCTCCGCCCGTCGCCGCCTCACCCCCAGTGACCGCCGCCGGGTGGAGGTCTTCTCCTCCATGCCGATGACGGAGACCCCGGCGGGAGTGACGGTCACCGCGAACGACTTCGGCTGGACCAGAGCCCGCTTCGGCCCGCCGCGCATCACCAAGGGCGCCGACATGGTCGGTACGTCGCTGGTGGAGACGGGCGTCGTGGACGGCGACCGTTACCTGGAGGCCGTCCAGTCCCTGGCCAAGGCACACGGCGCCACGCGCTACTTCGCGCACCGCCGGGAGAGCACGGAGAAACTGCACCGGCTCGCGGCCGAGACGGGACTGGAGATAGTCCGCCCGGATCTCCCGCTGGAGCTGATCGCCCGCCGCGGCCCGATCGGCGGTACGATCCTGAGCTTCCCGTCGACGGTCGTCCACACGCTTCCCCTTGCCCTGGTCGGCACGGGCGTCCGCGTCGCGGTCTGCGACATCGACCCGGCCTGGCTGACGGCGAACGCGTCACCTCGCGCGCAGGGGTTCCTGTCGGGCGTCACGGGCACGGCGAAGGACGTACACCGGCTGGCGGCGGTGACGAGCCCGGCGTAGGCGGCGTTGGGGGCGAGGCGGCCGGCCCCGTGCCGGCCGGCCTGTGAGTACGGAGGCCGGCCGGGACCACGGTCTGTCAGGTGAGGGTCTCGCCGCCGTCGACGGTGAGGATCTGACCGGTGACGTAGGTGTTGGCCATGAGGAAGAGGGCCGTGGCGGCGGCTTCCTCGGCGGTGCCGAAGCGGCCGACGGGAACGGCCGAGCCGGCGGCGGTGACCGCTTCGTCGGAGTCCAGCCCCGGCAGCGAGCGCAGGAGCGGGGTGTCGATCCGGCCGTAGCGGATGGCGTTCACGCGCAGGCGGGCGGGGGCCAGCTCCACGGCGAGGGCCCTGGTGAGGGTCTCCACGGCGCCGCCGGCCGACAGCGGGGCGGTCATTCCGGGCAGGGGGCGGGCCACGAGGATCCCCGAGCTGAACGTGAGCGAGCCTCCCGAGGGCAGCCGGGACGCCGCGGTGCGGGCGATGGCGAAGGCCCTCTGGAGGACGGAGTCGAAGGCCGACCGGATGTCGTCGGCCGACAGCGCGGTCACGGGCCCCACGCCGCTGAGGCCGCCCGCGGTGACGAACACGTGGTCGACGTGGCCCGCCCGGTCGTAGGCCTCGGCCAGGATCCGCTCGTCTCCGCCGTCGCCGGCGACGGCCAGTACGGCGTCGTCGGAGTCATCAGCGGGGTTCGCGTCGCGCACCCGGGAGGCGGCGGTCTTCAGCCGGTCGGGATCGCGGCCGACCAGCACGACGCGGGCGCCGACGGAACGCAGCAGGACGCCCGCCGCCAGCCCGATACCGGAGCTGGCGCCGACGAGGACGGCGGTCGTGCCGGAGAGGGCGCTCGGCAGCGGCGAACGGACGGGGACGGGAGGTGCGGTGGTCATGGCAGACCTTTCGACCGGCGGAGATGGAATAAACCATCCAGTTGTTTTACTGGAGTCTGCTGCCCGGGCGGGCCTGAGTCAACCGAATGGTTTAATTCAGCCATGGCCTATGACGCGGAGGACACCAGGCGGCGGATCTTCGCCGCTGCCGCTGACGAGTTCGCCGAGCACGGCCTGGCAGGGGCCCGAGTCGACCGGATCGCGACCGCCGCCAGGGCCAACAAGCAGGCCATCTACCTCTACTACGGCGGCAAGGAAGAGCTGTTCGCCGCCGTCGTGCGGGCGAAGCTGGGGGAGGTCCGCGTCTCCATCTCCATCGCCCCCGACGCGGTCGCCGAATCGGTCGGGCAGATGTTCGACTTCTATCAGCAGCATCCGGAGCTGATCAGGCTGCTCATGTGGGAGGCGCTGGAGGCGGGCGACGAGTCCGAGGAGAGCGGGTGGGAGCGCCGGGACGCTTTCCGCGACAAGACGCACCAGCTCGTGGACGGAGGCGTGGCCCACCACCTCCCCGAAGACGCACGCGTCCGCGCCGCCCAGGATCTGCTGTTCACCCTCATGGGCCTGATCTCCTGGAACTTCGCGGTGCCCGGGATGTGCCGCATGGTCCTGGACGAGGACACCACCGAGGCCGCCCTCGCCCGCCGCCGCAGGACGGTGATCGAAACGGCCCGCACACTCGCCGCGGCGGCCGGCCGGCTCCAGCCGGAAGCCGGGAGCTCGGGGAGCGGATCAGGCTAGGGACGTTGCGTCGCTTTGAGGGCTTGGAGGAAGGGTGCGAAGGCTTCGACGGGGAAGCTGAGGACAGCTCTGGCGGGGGCTTTGGAGTCGCGGATGGATATGTGGGCGGGGAAGTTCGCTATCTCTACGCAGGAGTCGCCGTCACCGGGTCCGGAGTAGGACGACTTCCGCCAGGTGTCCATCGGGTGCCTCATAGCTCTTTCGACAGTTTGTGGATGAAGTCGCGCGAGCGCTCGGGGTCGAGCGATGCGGACTCCACCTTATGAAAGAGCGTTCGAAAGGCGCCCAACTGTGCCTCGGAGTCGATGAAGGCGGCTCCCTGCGGGCCGTCGCGTACGACCGTGTCCAACTTCGGTACGGCGCCTCCCGCGTACGTCATGGCGCTCGCGGCGCTGGTGAACCCCTCCAGGTGGAACGGGATGACGCGGACGGTGACATGTTCCGCTTCTGACGCCTCCAGAACGTGGGTGAGCTGAGCCCGTGAGGTGCTGCGGTCACCGACCATGATCCGCAGTGCCGCCTCGTGTATGACTGCCTCGTAAGGAGTCTCGGCGGCGGCTGCCGCGCGTTGCATCCGATGACGGACGCGCAACTCGACGTCCTCGGCGGGGAGTTCCGGAACCCGGTCGGAGAAGACGGCGCGAGCGTAATCCTCCGTCTGTAGAGGCCCGGGAACGAACAGGAACTGCACCTCCTGCAAGAAGGTCGCGTGGTGCTCAAGCTCGGCGAGATTGAGAAACGGCGTCGGCAGCAGTTCCCGGTACTCCTCCCACCAACCCTTGGTCCGGTCGGTCGCCATCGCCGCCAAGGCGTCGATCAACTCTTGGTCTGTGCACGAGTAGTTCGAGGCGAGACGGCGCAGCCGCTTCTCGCTCACACCCGCGATGCCTGACTCGATCTGGCTGATGGCCGGAGCGGTGACCCCGAGCAGGGCTGCTGCCTCCCGCGCCGTGAGGCCTGCCGCGTCGCGGAGCCTGCGCAGCTCGACCGCCAGTCGGAGCTGACGCGCTGTCGGCTCGCTCCTCAGTGTCATCGACTGCCCTCCCAAAACGCCTTGGCGCGTGGCTCGTTCGGCGTCACTTTACGGGACCGGCTTGCGAAGCATAAACAATTAGCCCTACTGTCGGTGACGTAACGCACACGCTGCGGAAGTGCACCGCATCGTCATGCGGCGATGCCACCGTGCGTGAAATCCCCTTCATCTCACCGGAGTTGATGACGCATGCCCGAAAGCTGGGACTACACGCTCTCCATCCCCAACGACCTGAGAGCGGTGACGATCTGCCGCCGCACTCTCCGCCTGATCCTGACGATGCACGGTCTGATCGGTCTGGCGGACACGGCGGAGTTGCTGGCGGCGGAGCTGGTGTCCAATGCCGTACGGCATACGAAGGGGCCTGCGGCGCTCAGGGTGCGGCGTTCGGCGGAGGGCGTCGTGTGGATCGGGGCGTGGGATGCGGATCCTGTGCCTCCGGAGCCGCCGGGGTCGTTGGAGGTGGTGACGGATCTCGAGGCGGGGCGGGGGCTGGGGCTGGTGGTGGCGTGTGCCGACTGCTGGGGCTGGCAGCCGTCGGCCCGGTTCGGGGACCGAGGCAAGTACGTCTGGTGTGAGTTGGGGGTGGCGTGATGGTGGGGTCGACGCACGAGGTGCCGCGGTCTTCGCGCAGTTCGTCGATTCGTGCCTGGTTGATCCTCAGGCGAAGCAGATGTGGAGGGACCTGATGACGGCGATCCAGTACTTCTGGCGACACCCTCTGGCGGAGCAGGTGCGCGAGGAGGGGCGCGAGGAGGGGCGCGAGGAAGGGCGCGAGGAAGGCCGGGCCGAGGCCAAGGCTGAGATGATCCTCCGCATCCTGGAGTGGCGTGGCATCCCGGTGAGTGACGCCGTGCGTGAGCGGGTGAGCGCCTGCACCGAGCTGGACCAGCTTGAGGTCTGGGCCCAGCGCGCCATGCACGTTACGGACGCTGCGGAGCTGTTCGTCGAAGAGTGACCGTCGGGGCCGCCCGCTTCCCGGCAGTGTCGTGCCTTCGCAAGCCGAGTCAAGGGCGCTGCGCGTCGCCTTCGGCGATGACCCTTCGGGTCACCCTTGACACGGCTCGTTCCGGCACGGGTAGAAGCGAGCGGGCGGCCCGGAGAGACGGGGCCCTGCCGGGGTTTGCGGGAGCCGTGGATCGGGGGATCGCCGGTGGGCGTGGGCGTGGGCGTGGTTCGGGGGCACGCCGCGCGGGATCGGCGGCTTGCGGGTCGTGGGGGGTGACTGGTGGATGCGTGCCAGTCGGGGTGGCGGAGAGGCCTGGGCTGGGGCTGGAGGGCGTGGGCGGGAGCGGCACGGATCCTCCCATCGCTGCCGTCGCCTGTCCCCTGGGGCGGCTCATGTCGGTCGGCTGCCCGAGGTGTCTCCTCGGCCGGGCTGGGAAGTCGGGGGGTGCGGAGGATCCGCGTTCGGTGGTGGTGTGGATGGAGGGCGGGTTCGCGTGCGTACCGTCGGAGTGGAGGAGGAGCTTCTGCTCGTCGACCCGGACACGGGGGAGCCCAAGGCGTCGGCGGCCGCGGTGCTGGCCCGGGCCGCGTTGACCGATCCGGGGCAGGACGTGTTCGAGAAGGAGCTCTACGGGCAGATGCTGGAGTTCGCCACCCAACCGCAGTCGGAGATGGCGGACCTGGGCCAGGAGATCGTGCGCTGCCGGAAGGAGGCCGCCCGGCTTGCCGGGGAGCTCGGGTGCACCGTGGCCGCGCTCGCCACCTCCCCGCTGCCGGTCAGCCCCTCCGTCAGCGTGAACGGGCGCTACCAGTGGATGGCCGAGCAGTACGGGATCGCCACCCGCGAGCAACTGGTCTGCGGCTGCCATGTGCATGTTGCCGTGGAGTCCGACGAGGAGGGCGTGGGGGTTCTGGACAGGGTGCGGCCCTGGCTGCCCCTGCTCGTCGCTCTCAGCGCCAATTCCCCCTACTGGCAGGGCAACGACACCGGGTACGCCAGTTATCGCAACCAGGTGTGGGCGCGCTGGCCGTCCGCCGGTCCGGTGGAGCTGTTCCGGTCACCCGCGCGGTATCACCGGCTGGTCGAGGACATGGTGGCCACCGGCGTCATCCTGGACGAGGGGATGGTCTACTTCGACGCCCGGCTCGCCCGGCGCTATCCGACCGTCGAGATCCGGGTCGCCGATGTGTGTCTGCGCGCCGAGACCGCCGTCCTCGTGGCCGCGCTCGCCCGTGCGCTGGTGGAGACCGCCGCGCGCGAGTGGCGGGCCGGACAGGAACCCGTCGACCATGGTGTGGGGCTGGCGCGGCTGGCCGGCTGGCGGGCCGCCCGCTCGGGGCTCGGCGGGGAGCTGCTCGATCCCGTCACCCTGCGGCCCCGGGCGGCGGAGGCGGTCCTGGGCGCGCTGCTGGCGCACACCCGGGACGCCCTCGTGGACAGCGGTGACCTGGCGATGGCGGAAGAGGCTGTTCAGCGGCTGCTGCGGGACGGCAACGGTGCCGACGAGCAGCGGCGGCTGATGGAGGAGACCGGGAGCCTGCGGGACGTCGTCACCGAGTGTGTGCACCGCACCCAGGCCTGACGTCCCGGGCTGCGGGGTGCCGGGTCAGCCCGGCTTGCGGGCCAGCACGAACGCCCGCGGCCGTTTCTCCGGGTCGAGCGGCTCCCGGATCAGGGTGGCCGCCACCTCCAGACCCGCCTTGGCGAGCATGTCGCCCACAACGTACGCCGGGCGCCAGTGGTAGTGCAGGTCGATCTCGTGGCCGAAGCGTTCGGTGAGGTGGAGGCCGGGTTGCTCGCCCTTCTGGAACGCCAGCAGGACATGGCCGCCGGGGACCAGGACGCGGTGGAAGCCGGCGAAGGTCGCCGGGAGGTGGTCGTCGGGGATGTGGATGATCGAGTAGAGGGCGAGGACACCGCCCAGGGTCTCGTCGGGCAGGTCCAGGGACGTCATCGAGCCCCGGTGGAAGCGCAGGGCGGGGTGGGCCTCACGGGCGAGGGTGACCATGGCGGGGGAGAGGTCGATGCCGAAGGCCGGGACGCCCAGGTCGTTCAGATGGGCGGTGATGTGGCCGGGGCCGCTGCCCAGGTCGGCCACGGGGGCGGTGCCGTTCGCCTTCACCAGCTGGGCGAAGGCGGCGATCATGGACAGGTCCACCGGTAGGTCGGGGAGACCGGGGTAGGCGGCGGAGTAGTCCTTGGCGATCGCGTCGTAGGACGTACGGGTGGTCTCTATGAAGTCGGTCGTCTCCGAGTCCGTCACGGTCGCGCACGCTACCGGGCGGGCGGCCCATGCGTGGCGATGTCGTCGTTCCGGCCCGCTTCCGTTCCGGTACGTGGACAGAAACGGCGTGATTGCCGCACGGCGTGGTATGCGTGGAAGAGGAAACATAGGTTTTACCCAGCCACGTCCGAGGTCATGCTTCCGCGGTCAGCATTTCTTCCCCTAACGGGCTGAACTTTTGTTGATCTCCGGGCAGTTGACCCTCCGGGCGTCCTACCCTTCAGAGGGTGAACCAATTGATGTCCCTAGAGTCCGAGGCCGACCTCCCAGGGGATGTGCTCCCCGGCGTGCTCAGCGAGGAGCTGCACACCGAACTCGTGGCCTTCCGCCGCGACCTGCACATGCACCCGGAGCTCGGCAACCAGGAGTTCCGCACCACGGCCGCGATCAAGGAACGGCTTGAGAAGGCCGGCCTGCGGCCTCGCGTCCTCTCCGTGGGAACCGGGCTCATCTGTGACATCGGTCCCGAGGCCGACGGGCTGCCCGTGCTCGCCCTGCGCGCCGACATCGACGGCCTGCCCATCCCGGACATGAAGACCGAGTGCGCCTACCGGTCCACCGTGCCGGACCGGGCGCACGCGTGCGGGCATGACGTGCACACGGCCGTGGTGCTGGGCGCCGGGCTGGTCCTCGCCGAGCTGCACGAGCGGGGGCTGCTGCCGCGGCCCGTACGACTGCTCTTCCAGCCCGCCGAGGAGGTGCTGCCCGGCGGTGCCGCCGACGCCATCGAGTCCGGGGTGCTGGACGGGGTGGGGCGGATCATCGCCGTGCACTGCGACCCCAGGGTGGACGTGGGCAGGATCGGGCTCACGACCGGGGCCATCACCAGCGCCTGCGACCGCGTCGAGGTCGCCCTGGACGGGCCCGGCGGGCACACCGCCCGACCGCATCTCACCACCGACATGGTCACCGCCGCCGCCCGGGTCGCCGTCGACGTGCCTGCGCTCATCGCGCGGCGCGTGGACAGCCGCAGCGGGCTCGCCGTGACCTGGGGGCGGATCGAGTCCGGGCACGCGCCCAACGTCATCCCGCAGCACGCCGAGCTCTCCGGGACCGTGCGGTGCCTGGATCTGACGGCCTGGCGGCAGGCTCCGGACGTCGTGCACGCGGCGATCGACGAGGTCGCGACCCTGCACCGGGCCAAGTCCGAGATCAACTACCTGCGCGGGGTGCCGCCGGTCGTCAACGACCCGGTGATCACCGAACTGCTCCGGGACGCGATGACCGCCCGGCGCGGCACCGACTCCATCGAGGGGACCGAGCAGAGCCTGGGCGGCGAGGACTTCTCCTGGTACCTGGAGCATGTGCCGGGCGCGCTGGCGCGGCTCGGGGTGCGTACGCCGGGCGAGCGGACCGTGCGTGACCTGCACCAGGGTGACTTCGACGCCGACGAGCGGGCCATCACGGTCGGGGTGGAGCTGTTCACGGCCGCCGCTCTCCTCGACGCGACCCGCTAGCAGCAGCGGCTGGAGAAACGGTCGGCCGGCCACAGGGGACGAAGGTGCCCGATCAGGACCTCTTCGTCCCCTTGTGTCACCCCGGCGTAACCGGCGATCTCTCCTTGTAACCCGGGGTCGGCACGGTTCGATAACGGCAATGAGAAACCCCGTTCCCCTCCCCTTCTACGCGCGTTACTGTGCGCCGAAATCGCCACCAGTGGTGGCCGATCGGGGAAGCGGGCCGGTGACGGTGCCGTGGGGACGAAGGGTGCTTGCTGTGCGTACTTTCTCTCGGAGGACCAGGTTCTCCCAAGCCGCGGTGACCATGGCGGTCATCGCCCTCGCGGCTGCCGGGTGCGGTAAGTCCAGCACCGAGTCGACCGGCAGCTCGTCCTCGTCCGGCAAGTACTCGGGCAAGGGCATCGGACTCGCGTACGACATCGGCGGCAAGGGCGACCAGTCCTTCAACGACGCCGCTTACAACGGTTTCCTGAAGGCCGAGAAGGACTTCAAGATCGGCGGGCGGGACGTCGAGCCGGCCGACAACGAGACCGATGCCGACAAGGTGCAGCGGCTCGACGAACTCGCCAAGGCCGGCTACAACCCGATCATCGGGGTCGGCTTCGTGTACGCGCCCGCGGTCAAAGAGGTCGCGGCCAAGTACCCCAAGATCACCTTCGGCATCATCGACGACAACGAGGTGACGGCGAAGAACGTCGTCGACATGGTCTTCGCGGCGGAGCAGTCGTCGTATCTCGCGGGCGTCGCGGCGGCGTCCGCGACCAAGAAGGACCACATCGGCTTCATCGGCGGCGTCGACATCCCGCTCATCCACACCTTCGAGGCGGGCTTCGACCAGGGTGCCAAGTCCGTCAACCCGAAGGTCAAGATCGATTCGCAGTATCTGACCCAGACGGCCCAGGAGGGCGGCTTCTCCAGCCCGGACAAGGGCAAGGCCGCCGCGCAGGGTCAGATCGACGCGGGCGCCGACGTGATCTACCACGCCGCCGGCCTCTCCGGCCAGGGCGTCATCCAGGCCGCCGCGTCGGCCAAGATATGGGCGATCGGTGTCGACTCCGACCAGTACGGGCAGTCCGCGCTCGCCAAGTACAAGGACTACATCCTCGGCTCCGCGCTGAAGAACGTCGGCGGTGCCGTGTACGACCTGGCCAAGTCGGTCTACGAGGGCAAGCCGGAGAGCGGTGTCGTCAGCGGCACCCTCAAGTCGGGCGGCGTCGGCTTCGCGGACACCAACCCGAAGTACAAGGCGATGACCAAGGTCGTCGCGGCCGTCGACAAGGCCAAGCAGGACATCATCTCCGGCAAGGTCACCGTCAACACGAAGTGATCCGACATATATCTACGGCCGGGTGAGCCGGCCGTAGTGGATCTGTGGCCCCCCGAGCGCCGTTGCGGTCCTTACGCCCCTTGCCTCCTGCAAGGGGCGCATGGCTTTCCGTAACCTTGGACCGTGACTGTGGCCACAGCTAGATAACGGACCGGACATTGGGGGTTTTCCGTCTGGTCTACGCGCGTTACGCTGCCGCGGAACCAGCGCCTGGTATGGGCGCTTGCACGAAGGAGTCTCGTTCCATGCGCCGGGTATCCCGTATAGCGGTTGCAGGCGTTGCAACCGCAGCCCTTGCCGTCACCGTCTCCGCCTGTGGGGGCTCGTCCAGCGAGTCCACCGGCGGCAACGGCAAGTCCAAGGGCGTCGGTCTCGCGTACGACGTCGGCGGCAAGGGCGACCAGTCCTTCAACGACGCCGCGTACGCCGGTTTCCAGAAGGCGGAGAAGGACTTCGGCGTCAGCGGCCAGGACGTCGAACCGCAGGACGGCGAGTCCGACGCGGACAAGGTGCAGCGTCTGGAGACGCTGGCCCGCTCCGGCTACAACCCGGTGATCGGCGTCGGCTTCGCCTACGCCCCCGCCGTCAAGGAGGTCGCGGCGAAGTTCCCGAAGGTCTCCTTCGGCATCATCGACGACGACCAGGACAAGGCGAGCAATGTCGCCGACATGGTCTTCCACGAGGAGGAGTCCTCGTACCTGGCCGGTGTCGCGGCGGCCTCGGTCACCAAGAAGAACCACATCGGCTTCGTCGGCGGTGTGGACGTCCCGCTGATCCACAAGTTCCAGGCGGGCTTCGTCCAGGGTGCCAAGTCCGTCAACCCGAAGATCAAGGTCGAGTCGCAGTATCTGACCCAGACGGCCCAGGAGGGCGGTTTCTCCAGCCCTGACAAGGGCGAAGCCGCCGCCGACGGCCAGATCAGCGCCGGTGCCGACGTGATCTACGCCGCCGCCGGTCTGTCCGGCCAGGGCGTCATCAAGTCTGCGGCCGGGCACAAGGTGTGGGCCATCGGCGTGGACTCCGACCAGTACAGCCAAAGCGCGCTGGCGCAGTACAAGAACTACATCCTGACCTCGGCCCTGAAGAACGTCGAGGGCGCGGTGTACGACCTCGCCAAGTCCGTCATCAAGGACAAGAAGCCGCTGTCCGGTGTCGTCCGTGGCTCCCTGGCCAACGGCGGCGTCGGCCTGGCCGACTCCAACCCCGTCTTCAAGAACAACGCCACCCTGCAGGCCGCGATCAAGAAGGCCGAGGACGGCATCAAGAACGGTTCGATCACGGTCAAGACCTCCTGACCCAGGGGTCATGACCATGTCGTAGGCATGGTCAAAGGCGCGCCGTAATGGCAGCGTTACGGCCACGGAACGGGGTGCGGGCAGGATCTTCCTCCCGCGCCCCCGCCGTAGACCCCGATCCCGACGGGCTACGGCGGGGACCCACCCCGTTCGCGCGGCAGAATGCTCGGAACGGATCGAGAGTCAAAAAAGCTCGGTCAGGTCCGGGCGCTATTTAAAGCAGGGGCGCTACGCGCGTAGAGCGACCCCTTTCCCGAGGAGAGTGCGCCATCGACGCGTCCAGCAGCCCTCCGCTCACCGCAGAGACGACAGCCGCGGTCGAGCTGGCGGGGATCACCAAGCGATTCCCGGGTGTCGTAGCCAACCACGACATCCACCTTTCGGTCCGCAAGGGCACCGTCCATGCCCTCGTCGGTGAGAACGGGGCCGGCAAGTCGACCCTGATGAAGATCCTCTACGGCATGCAGAAGCCGGACGAGGGCACCATCGCGATCGACGGCGAGCAGGTCACCTTCTCGTCCCCGGCCGACGCCATCGCGCGCGGCATCGGCATGGTCCACCAGCACTTCATGCTGGCCGACAACCTGACCGTCCTCGAGAACGTCGTGCTCGGCAGCGAGAAGCTGTACGGCATCGGCGGCAACGCCCGGAAGAGGATCCGCGAGATCTCCGACCGCTACGGCCTCGGCATCCGCCCGGACGCCCTGGTCGAGGACCTCGGTGTCGCCGACCGGCAGCGCGTGGAGATCCTCAAGGTCCTCTACCGCGGCGCCAAGACCCTGATCCTCGACGAGCCCACCGCCGTCCTCGTCCCGCAGGAGGTCGACGCACTCTTCGACAACCTGCGCGAGCTGAGGTCCGAGGGCCTGTCGGTCATCTTCATCTCCCACAAGCTCGGCGAGGTGCTGTCCGTCGCCGACGACATCACCGTCATACGCCGCGGTACGACCGTCGGGACCGCGATCCCCTCCGAGACCACCCCGCGCCAGCTCGCCGAGCTGATGGTCGGCAGCGAGCTGCCCACCCCGGAGACCGCCGAGTCCACGGTCACCGACAAGCCGGTCATCACCGTCCGCAACCTCACCGTCTACGCCAGCGGCGCCTCCCTCGGCGAGATCGGCGCGCTCGCCGAGACCGCCACGCCCGGCGCGGCCGGCGCCGCGGCCCGCGGCGACGTGCTGGACGAGGCCACCACCCCCGGCGCGGCCAAGCGCGTCCTCGACGACGTCACCTTCACCATCCACGCCGGCGAGGTCATGGGCATCGCCGGTGTCGAGGGCAACGGCCAGACCGAACTGATCGACGCGCTGATCGGAACCCGCAACGCCGACTCCGGCACCATCGAGTTCCTCGGTGAGGACATCACCCCCTGGGCGACCCGCAAGCGCCGTGAGCGGGGCGTCGGCTACATCCCCGAGGACCGGCACCGCCAGGGCCTGCTCCTGGAGTCGCCGCTCTGGGAGAACCGCATCCTCGGCCATGTCACCGAGAAGCCCAACGCGAAGGGCTTCTGGCTGGACATCAAGGGCGCCCAGGCCGACACCCGCCGGATCGTCGAGGAGTACGACGTCCGCACCCCCGGCATCGACGTCACCGCCGCTTCCCTGTCCGGCGGCAACCAGCAGAAGCTGATCGTCGGCCGCGAGATGAGCCACCAGCCGAAGTTCCTGATCGCCGCCCACCCCACCCGCGGTGTGGACGTCGGCGCCCAGGCGCAGATCTGGGACCGCGTCCGGGAGGCCCGCCGGGAGGGCCTGGCCGTGCTGCTGATCTCCGCCGACCTCGACGAGCTGATCGGTCTGTCGGACACCCTGCGCGTGATCTTCGACGGAAAGCTGGTCGCGGACGCCGACCCGGCCACCGTCACCCCGGAGGAGCTGGGCTCCGCCATGACGGGTGCCGCGTCCGGCCACCTGGAACACGTAGAAACCACCGACGAAGGCGCCGCTGGTCCGGAGGACGAGGCCCGATGAAGAAGTTCGACAAGGAGCGGGTGCTCCTCGCGGTGGCCGGCCCGGTCATCGCGCTCGTCCTCGCGATCGCGCTGACGTCGATCGTGCTGCTCGCCTCGAACCGCAACCCGTTCGAGCCGTACGTGCTGATGCTCCAGCAGCTGCCGTACTCGGACATCCAGGTGCTGATCATCAACCAGGCGGCGATGTACTACATCGCGGCCATCGCGGTCGCCCTCGGCTTCCGGATGAACCTGTTCAACATCGGCGTCGACGGCCAGTACCGTCTCGCCGCCGTGATGACCGCGGTCGTAGGCGCCAACATCGGCCTGCCCGCCTTCCTGCAGATCCCGATGCTGCTCCTGGTCGCCATGTTCACCGGCGCCTTCTGGGCCGGTATCGCGGGTGTCCTCAAGGTCACCCGGGGGGTCAGCGAGGTCGTCTCCACGATCATGCTGAACGCCATCGCCACCAGCGTCATCGGCTATGTCACCCTCGCCGACGTCTGGGGTGTCCAGGTCGGCAACAACATGACGACCGGCGACATGAAGAAGTCCGGCTGGTTCCCGGGCATCAACCTGGGCTCCGACGTCGGCGAGATCTACGGCATGGTCTTCGTCGCCATCGCGCTCGGCATCGTCTTCTGGCTGGTCCTCAACCGCACCCGCTTCGGCTTCGACCTGCGCGCCACCGGCGCCTCCGAGTCCGCCGCGGCCGCCTCCGGCGTCGACGCCAAGCGCATGGTCCTGGTCTCCATGCTGATCTCCGGCGCGGTCTCCGGCCTCGCGGGCCTCCCGCTGCTGCTCGGCGACACCCACACCTACAGCCTGAGCTTCCCGGCCGGCCTCGGCTTCACCGCCATCGGCATCGCCCTGCTCGGCCGCAACAACCCCGGCGGCATCGCCTTCGCCGCCCTGCTCTGGGCCTTCCTCGACAAGGCCTCGCCCGCCCTCGACTACGCGACCCCGGTGGCGTACGAGAAGGAGATCGCCACGATCATGCAGGGCCTGATCGTCTTCTCCGTGGTCATCTCCTACGAAGCCGTACGCCAGTGGGGCCTGCGCCGCCAGCAGCGCCAGGTCGGCGCGGAGCTCGCCGCGGCCGCCGCCCAGAACACCAAGAAGGAGGTGGCGGCCTGATGTCCACCGCGACCATCGCCAAGCCGCAGGCGAAGCAGCCCGGCAAGGGCGGCCGCCGAATGTCGCTCCCGGTACTCCTGCTGGTCATCGCCGGCGTACTGATCCTGACCTCGGCCGTCCGCCTGATCACCGGCGCCGACGGCATCACCTCGACCGGCCAGATGTCCACCGCGCTGCGCCTCGCCGTGCCGATCGGCCTCGCCGGTCTCGGCGGTCTGTGGGCCGAGCGCGCGGGCGTCGTCAACATCGGCCTCGAAGGCATGATGATCCTCGGCACCTGGTTCGGCGCCTGGGCCGGTTACCAGTGGGGTCCCTGGGCCGGTGTCGCCTTCGGCATCCTCGGCGGCGCGCTCGGCGCCCTGCTGCACGCCGTCGCGACCGTCACCTTCAACGTCAACCACATCGTCTCCGGTGTGGCCCTGAACATCCTCGCCCTGGGCGCCACCCGCTATCTCTCGAAGTTCACCTTCGAGAACGCCCCCGGCGGCTCCTCCAAGCAGTCCCCGCCGATCGACTCGCTCGGCACGTTCAGCGTGCCGGGCCTGTCCGACTGGCTGAACACGCTCAACGAGAAGCACTGGTTCCTGATCTCGGACCTAGGGGGCCTCGTCGGCGGTCTGCTCACCGACCTCTCCCCGCTGACGGTCATCGCCGTCGCGCTCGTCCCGATCACCTGGTGGGTGCTGTGGCGCACGGCCTTCGGCCTCCGGCTGCGCTCCTGCGGTGAGAACCCGGTGGCGGCCGAGTCCCTGGGCGTCAACGTCTACAAGTACAAGTACATCGCGGTGATCATCAGCGGTGGCTTCGCCGGTCTCGGCGGGGCGTTCCTCTCGATCGTCGCCTCCAACGTGTACCTGGACGGCCAGACGGCCGGCCGCGGTTACATCGGTCTCGCCGCGATGATCTTCGGCAACTGGATGCCGGGCGGCCTTGCGCTGGGTGCGGGCCTGTTCGGCTACACCGACAGCCTCAACCTGCGCGGCGGCACGGTCAACGTGCACGCGCTGATCCTGCTGCTCGCGATCCTGCTGGTCTTCGGCGCGGCCTACCTGGCCTGGCGCAAGAAGTACGTCCCGGCCGTCATCACGATCGTCATCTCGGTCCTGATGTTCGTCTGGTACGCCTCCACCAACGAGGTCCCGCGTCAGCTCGTGACCGCGACCCCGTACCTCGTCACCCTGCTGGTGCTCTCGCTGTCCGCGCAGTCCCTGCGGATGCCGAAGGCGGACGGCCTGCCCTACCGGAAGGGACAGGGCAAGTGACGACCGCCGCCGGCTTCGACTGGGAGGCCCTGCGGGCCGAGGCGCGGGAAGCCATGTCCCACGCCTACGCGCCCTACTCCGGCTTCCCGGTCGGGGTCGCGGCCCTGGTCGACGACGGCCGCACGGTCTCCGGCTGCAACGTGGAGAACGCGTCGTACGGCCTGGGTCTGTGCGCCGAGTGCGGTCTTGTCTCCGAGCTCCAGCGCACGGGCGGCGGCCGGCTGACCCACTTCACCTGCGTGGACGGCACGGGCGGGCTTCTCGTCCCGTGCGGCCGCTGCCGCCAGTTGCTCTACGAGTTCGGCGGCCCGGACCTCCTCCTGGACACCCCGGAGGGCGTCCTGCCCCTCTCCGAGATGCTGCCCCAGGCCTTCGGCCCGGACCATCTCACCAAGTAACTCCCGTACGGCCCCTCCTCGCCCGGAGGGGCCGCGCGCTTCGCAATGCTTCGAAGGGAACGTCATGGCCATGGACGCCATCTCCGTCATCCGCTCCAAGCGGGACCGCGGTGAGCTCAGCGACGAACAGATCGACTGGGTCATCGACGCGTACACGCGCGGCGAGGTCGCCGACGAGCAGATGTCGTCGCTCGCGATGGCCATCCTCCTCAACGGCATGAACCGCCGGGAGATCGCCCGCTGGACGGCGGCGATGATCGCGTCCGGCGAGCGCATGGACTTCTCGTCCCTGTCCCGCCCGACGGCCGACAAGCACTCGACGGGTGGTGTCGGAGACAAGATCACCCTCCCGCTCGCGCCCCTCGTGGCCGCTTGCGGCGCGGCCGTGCCCCAGCTCTCCGGCCGGGGCCTCGGCCACACCGGCGGCACCCTGGACAAGCTGGAGTCGATCCCGGGCTGGCGCGCGCTGCTGTCGAACGAGGAGATGCTGAGCGTCCTGGACGGCACCGGCGCGGTGATCTGCGCGGCGGGTGACGGCCTGGCCCCCGCGGACAAGAAGCTGTACGCGCTCCGCGATGTCACCGGCACGGTCGAGGCGATCCCCCTGATCGCCTCCTCCATCATGTCGAAGAAGATCGCCGAGGGCACCGGCTCCCTGGTCCTGGACGTGAAGGTCGGCACGGGCGCCTTCATGAAGACGATCGAGGACGCGCGTGAGCTGGCCTCCACGATGGTGGGCCTCGGCACCGACCACGGAGTGAGGACGGTCGCGCTCCTCACGGACATGTCCACCCCCCTCGGCCTCACGGCGGGCAACGCGCTGGAGGTCCGCGAGTCGGTGGAGGTCCTGGCCGGCGGTGGGCCTTCCGACGTCGTCGAACTGACCCTCGCCCTGGCCCGCGAGATGCTCGACGCGGCCGGTGTGAAGGACGCTGATCCGGCCAAGGCGCTGGCCGACGGCTCCGCGATGGACGTCTGGCGCCGGATGATCGCGGCCCAGGGCGGCGACCCGGACGCGGAGCTGCCGGTGGCGAAGGAGCAGCACGTGATCAAGGCGCCGGCCTCCGGTGTCCTCACCCGCCTCGACGCCTACGGCATCGGTGTCGCCGCCTGGCGCCTGGGCGCGGGCCGCGCCCGCAAGGAGGACCCGGTGCAGGCGGGCGCGGGCGTCGAACTCCACGCCAAGCCCGGCGACACGGTCACGGCGGGCCAGCCCCTCCTCACCCTCCACACGGACACCCCGGACCGCTTCGAGTACGCGCTCCAGTCGGTGGAGGGGTCGTACGACATCGCGCCGGCGGGCACGGAGTTCACCGCCGCGCCGGTGGTGCTGGAACGCATCGCCTGACCAGGCATTTCCTCATTCGGGTGAACGGGATCGGTGGACCAGCGCCGGTCCCGTTCGGCATGCTGGGATCGGTGACGCAACCGAAGGAGACCGCCATGAGCGCACTCACCGTGGGCCAGGACCCCGACCAGAACTGGGACGAACTTGTCCGGTACTGGGAGGAGATGGAATGGCCCGAGGGCAGCAAGGTGGAGATCATCGAGGGGATCATCACCGTGTCACCTGCTCCCGCGTCCCGCCACAACATGATTGCTGAACGCATCCACCGCCGGCTTTACAGCGTGATCCCCGAGGACTGGGGGGTGTACCAGACGTTGGCCATTGCTGTGCCGTCGCGTCTGGGCATGCTTATTCCTGACCTGGTGGTGGCGCCTGTGCAGGAGTGCGTGGAGGGGGAATCCCATATTCCGGCGGGTGCCGCCGAACTGGTCGTCGAGGTGACCTCCAAGTCCAACGCCCGGCACGACCGCGTCAGCAAGCCCGCCGCCTACGCCACCGCGGGCATCCCGTTGTACCTCCTCATCGACCGCTGGGCCCCCGGTGGTCCCACCGCGACGCTGTACGGCGAGCCGAAGGGCGATGTCTACCGGGTGCTCAGCGCCGTCAAGTTCGGTGACCCCATCAAACTGCCGGAGCCGTTCGACCTCACCATCGACACCGCCGAGTTCCCCGTCGACTGACGGCCCGTCACCCCAGCAGTGCCGCCACCACCACCAGCACCGGTACCGCCAGCACCGTCGACAGCAGGATCGAGTAGCGGCCAGTTCCTCGCCCACTTGGTAGGTGCTGGCGTGGGTGTAGAGGTTCTGCGCGGCCGGGAGGGCCGAGGTCACCGTGACGTCGAGGAGTGGGGCGCCGTGCAGGGTCGAAGACCGCTGACGCCAGCGCCCAGGCGATCAGCGGCTGGCCCACCGACTTCAGGGCCACCGAGAGGAACACCGGATGGCGGTCGCGGCCCCGGACGGGCGGGGTGCTGCCGTGCAGGGAGATGCCGAAGGCGAGCAGCACGGCGGGGACGGACATGTTCCCGATCAGGGTCAGGGGGTCCATCACCGGGCCGGGGAGGCGGATGCCGAGCGCCGAGACCAGGACTCCGGTGACGGAGCCGACGGCTATCGGGTTGCGGAGCGTGGTGCGGAGCCTGCCCCACCAGGGGCCCTTCTCGCCCACGCCCGACAGGTCCAGGATCGTCAGGGCGACCGGGGTCAGGACGACCACCTGGAAGAGCAGGACCGGGGCCACCAGGGACGCGTCGCCCAGCACGTACACCGCGATCGGGATGCCCAGGTTGCCCGAGTTGACGTAGCTGGAGCAGAGTGCGCCGATCGTCGTACGGCCCGCACCCCAGTGGCGCCCGACACCCACCGCCACGAACGCGCCCGCCGCCGCTGCCGTGCTCGGGGCCGTGACCAGGAGGCGGCTGGAGAAGATGACCGCCAGGTCGGCCCTCGCGGGCGTGGTGAAGAGCAGGGCGGGGGAGGCGATGTGGAAGGCCAGCTTGGTCAGGACCTCGCGGCCGTTGATTCCGAGGTGGCCACCGCGTCCGAGGACGTATCCGACCCCGATGACGATCGCGATGACCGCGAAGCCGCTCAGCACCCCCTGCACGGGACCCCCCGCGGGGGAGGAGACCGTCGGGCGGGTTGGGCTTCGCTGATCCGTGGGGCATAGCCAACCCTCGGGGTCGGTCAGGTGCAGGTCAACGTTGTGATCCTTGTGATCCGCGCGACGGCCGTGCGGAAACCCGGCACCCTACCGATGAGTTGTCGAGCCGACGGCGGTCTACCGGTTCGTGGATGCCATGACCCCCGCCGTGCTCGTGCTGCGCGGCCCCGTCGTCAAGGACGCGGTGGCCGGGCTCTGTGCCGAGGTGCGGGCGCTGCTGGAGGGCGGCGCGGCCGGGGTCGTCGTCTGCGATGTCGCCGGGATCGGGCCGCCCGGGCTGGCGGTCGTCGATCTGCTGGCCCGGCTGGAGCTGGCGGCCCGCCGGGCCGGAGGGCGGATACGGCTGCGCGGCCCCGACCCCGCCCTACGCTCCCTGCTCCTCCTCGTCGGCCTTCGCTTCCAGGTGGAGGGGGAGATCGAAGAGCGGGAACCAGCGCTTGGTGTCGAGGAAGAAGTGGAACCCGGTCAGCCGGCCGTCTGAGATCTCCAGCACCTGGACCGCCCAGGGGCTCCAGCCGCCGGTGTCCGGGTCGGGCTTGTACTGGGCGAACCCGGGCAGGCCGTTGACCTGGACCGGGAACAGCCGCGAGCCCTCGCAGGCGGAGCCGATGGTGGTCATGAAGCCGGCGATGTCGTCGTGGCCGGTCAGCCACAGGTCGAACGGCGGCATCGTCATGATGGCGTCCTCGTGGAGGAGTGCCGTCAGCGCCGTCATGTCATAACCCTCGAAGGCGGCGACGTAGCGCTCCAGGAGCTTGCGCTGTTCGTCGTCGAGCGGGTCGGAGACCTCGGCCGCGGCACCTGACTGCTGCTGCTCCGCCAGCGTGGCCCGGGCCCGCTGCAAGGCGCTGTTGACCGACGCGACGGTGGTGCCGAGCAGCTCGGCCACCTCACTTGCCTTCCAGGCCAGCACCTCGCGAAGGATCAGCACCGCCCGCTGCTTCGGCGGCAGCTGCTGCAGCGCGGCCATGAAGGCGAGGCGGATGGACTCCTTGGCCACGGCCGCCTCCGCAGGGTCGTCCACGGTCGGCAGCACCCGCGCGTCCGGCACCGGCTCCAGCCAGGTGTTGTCGGCCCGGGGCGAGAGCGCCGCCTGGGCGAGCGGCGTCGACTCGCTGATGTCCATCGGGCGGGCACGCTTGTTGCCCGCGGACAGCATGTCCAGGCAGACGTTGGTCGCGATCCGGTAGAGCCAGGAGCGGAGGCTGGCGCGGCCCTCGAACGTGGCGTAGCTCCGCCAGGCCCGCACCAGGGTGTCCTGCACGGCGTCCTCGGCCTCGAACGAGGAGCCGAGCATCCGGTAGCAGTATCCGGTCAGCTCGGTCCGGTGCTTCTCCAGTGCGACATCCAGCTCCGCCGTCGCCGTGCTGTCACTCATTGCCGTCCACCCACCCCTGTGGCCGTTCCTGTTCGCGCGCCGTCGCGCTCCAGCACTTGGAAGCTACCGCAGCCCACTGACAATGGTCCCCGGAGTACGGAAAAGTCCAGGTCAGACCAGTTGCTTCACGGACATGAGCAGATACTGGTGGGCGCTGCCGGAAGACAGCGGCGCCCGCTGCCCGGCCCCGAGCGGCTCCAGCCGCGGCCGGGCCCCTCGAAGGAGTTCAGCGCGTCCAGCAGGTACGCCGGGTCGAAGGCCCCGCCCACCTCCTCCGGCGGCCGGCCGCGTCGTCATGTCAGCCGGCGTGCGAATTGCGCTGGTGTCGCCTGGTATTGCTGCTTGAAAGCGCGGATGAAGTGGCTGCTGTCGGTGAAGTGCCAGCGCGCGGCGGCCTCGGAGACGCTGAGCCGTGATCCGGAGGCGGTGAGCGCCTCGGCCGCTTCCTCCAGGCGTCGGCGGCGGATGTAGGCGCTGAACGACTCGTCCAGACTCGCGAAGGCCCGTTGCAGGGTGCGGACCGAGACGTGCAGTCGGGCCGCGATCGTGGCCGGCGACAACTCGGCGTCGGTGAGCCGGGCATCGGCCAGGTCCCTGGCCGCTTGCGCCAGCGCAGGGGTGAAGGCGGCCTCGCGGTCGTCGAAGTGGTCGAAGGCCAGCCCTTTGGCGAGTTCGAGCAGAGCGTTGCGGGACGCGTGCGCGGCCGCCGGGCTGAGGCCGCTGAGGGTCCGCTGCACCATGCTGGTGTGTGCCATGAGGATCTGCGCCGCGGGCGAGGTGGCCTGGCCGGTGCGCGGTTTCCCAGCGACCAGGGGCCGCAGGGCGTCGCCGGGAAAGATGAAGATGCGGGTGCCGATCACCGGCGTGGTGTGGAAGTGATTCTCCGTCACGACGTGGTGCATGAAGTAGGTGCCGGCCGAGACGTACGCGTCACCGCCCTGATCGTGCGGGTCCCGCAGGGCGACCGCGCCGCGCAGCCCGACGTACAACCTGAGCTGATCGTGCTCGTACGTCCCGACTGCCCGGGTGCTCACGGGTGAGGACGCCCAGAGCTCGTTGACGGCGGTGTCTTCCAGCGCCACCGAGCGCATCGTTCCCTGGAAGCCGTCGACCGTGGAAGCACTGAACTCCGGCAGCGGGTACAGGTCTCCCATACGGTCGTTCCAGGTGTCGATGAACGGCTCCCACGTTCCCCGACCGGTGCCGGTGGAGTCGGCGTCGACGGTGAACGTGCCCTGCTTGCCGCCTGGTCCAAGGAAACGCGGCCTGCTCATCATGTGTCCTCCGCCCCGATGAAGTTGTCGCCGGAATCCCATCCGGTGTCGCGAAGGTACACCCGTTCTACACACGGCCGTTCCTACGCTTGGCAGCGCTTCGATCCCCACAACGATCTACCGCCTGCCGGCTGTGCCCGGCGCCACCCACGCGATGCCGCGCTTCGCATGCGAAGCGACGCGACCGCGACCTCTCGGGCGAAAGCGAGAAAAACCATGAAGGCAGTGCGTTTCCACCAGTACGGCGACCCCGGCGTCCTGCGCTACGAGGACGTGGAGCAGCCGGTTCCCGGCGCCGGGCAGGTGCGGGTCCGTGTCGCGGCGACGTCGTTCAACCCGGTCGACGCCAACATCCGCGCCGGCTTCATGCAGGGGCCGATCCCTGTGACGCTGCCGCACACACCCGGTATCGACGTCGCCGGCACGGTCGACGCGCTCGGCGAGGCCGTGACCGGTGTCCAGATCGGTGACCAGGTCGTCGGCTTCCTGCCGATGACGGAGGCCGGCGCCGCCGCGGAGTACGTCCTGGCACCGGCTGAGGCCCTGACGCCGGCGCCCAAGAGCGTCGCGCTGTCCGACGCGGCCGCGCTGCCGCTGGTCGGCCTGACCGCTTGGCAAGCGCTGTTCGAGCACGCCAAGCTGACCGCCGGGCAGCGCGTGCTGATCAACGGTGCGGGCGGAGCGGTCGGAGACTTCGCCGTGCAGTTGGCGAGGCAGGCCGGCGCCTACGTGATCGCCACGGCCAGCCCGCGCAGCAGCCGGCGCGTCACGGCGGCGGGCGCGAACGAGGTCGTCGACCACACGGCCGCCGACGTCGTCGCGGCGGTGAGCCGGCCGGTCGACATCGTGCTCAACCTCGCGCCGGTCGAACCGGCACAGCTGGCCGCGCTCCTGGGCCTGATCCGCCCCGGCGGTGTCCTGGTGAACACCACGGTGTGGATGCCCGCGCCCACCGACGAGGAGCGCGGCGTACGCGGCATCGACCTGTTCGTCCGCAGCGACGCGGAGCAGCTGTCGCACCTGGTGGAGCTGATCGACCGCGGCGAACTGCGCGTCGAGGTCGCCCGGCGGGTGCCGCTGGCCGAGCTGCCGGCCCTGCACGCCGACGCCGCCGCGGGCGCACTGCCCGGCGGCAAGGTCGTCGTCGCGCCCGGCGCCTGACTCCCACCCGACTGACCTCCGAGGAGACGACCACGATGATCCCCGACGACGACCCGGCCCGCTCGCTGACCGTGGCGGACCCCGACGACCCCGGCACGACGTACATCTCGCTGGTGGGCAACACGTACGCCGTGCTGGTCACCGGCGAGCAGACCAACGGCCGGTACTGCCTGCTCGACATGCGCGTCCCCGACGGCGGCGGCCCGCCGCCGCACCGGCACGACTTCGAGGAGATGTTCACGATCCTCGAGGGCGAGATCGAGTTCACCTTCCGCGGCGAGAAGCACACCGTGCGGGCCGGATCCACGATCAACATCCCGGCCAACGCGCCGCACAACTTCCGCAACACTTCGGGTGCGCCGGCCCGGATGCTGTGCATGTGCACCCCCGCCGGCCAGGACGAGTACTTCCTGCGCATCGGCGATGTCGTCGCGGGCAAGGACGCGCCGCCGCCGCGGCTGTCGGAGGACGAGCTCGCGGAGCGCCGCCGCCGCGCGGCCGAGTTGGCCTCGACCTACCGCAGCGAGTTCCTGTAGCTCGCAGGGCCGGCATGCGGAACTGCATGTGACGAACACGTTGATCGCGCCCACGCGGCGGAGCCGCATGTCAGACACAGCCCGCGCCCCTCAGCTTCAGCCGGCTGTGGCCACGACTTCCCGTCGGGCCGCCACCGAGCCCAGTACCGTGAGCGTCACGACGCCCAGGATCGCCAGCAGGCCCACGCCCACCGTCCCCGACCAGCCGCTCGCGTGGAAGGCCAGCGCGCCCACCGTGCTGCCCGCGCTGGAGCCGATGTAGTACGCGGACTGGTAGATGGCGGAGGCCTGGGCCCGGCCGTGGGTGGCTGTCTTGCTGACCGCCGAGGAGGCCACCGCGTGGCCCGCGAAGAAGCCCGCGGTGATCAGGACGAGGCCCAGCAGGACCAGCGGGAGCGAGTCGGCCAGGGAGAGCAGGAGGCCCGCGGCCGTCGTGCCGCCGCCCAGGTAGAGGGCGCCCCGGCGGCCCAGGCGGCCGACCAGACGGCCCGCCGTCGACGCCGACACCGTACCGACCAGGTAGACGAGGAAGATCGAGCCGATGATGCCCTGGGGGAGCGAGAACGGCTCCTCGGTCAGGCGGTAGCCGATCACCGTGTAGACGCCGCCGAAGACAGTCATGAACAGTGCGCCGATCGCGTACAGGCGGCGCAGCAGCGGGTTGGCGAGGTGGTCGCGGATCGTGCCGAGCAGCCGGCGCGGGTGCAGCGAGCCCGCCTTGAAGTGCCGCGGGGCCGGGAGAAGCAGCCGGAAGGCCACCGCACAGCCCACCGCGATCACGCCGATGACGCCCACGGCGACCCGCCAGCCCCACTCCTGTGCGACCCAGCCCGTGATGACCCGGCCGCTCATCCCGCCGACACTGTTGCCCGCCACGAACAGGCCTATCGCCGTGACCAGCGCCCTGGGGCGGACCTCCTCGGCCAGGTAGGCCTGCGCCGAGGCCGGCAGCCCGGCCAGTGCGGCGCCCTGAATGCCCCGCAGCACCACCAGCACGCCCAGCGACGGCGCGAAGGGGACCAGGAGGCCCACGGTCACCGCCACCGCCAGCGACGCGGTCATGACCGTACGGCGTCCGAAGCGCTCGGACAGGGCGCTCATCGGGATGACGAACAGCGCCAGACCGCCGGTCGCCGCCGCCACCGTCCAGCTCGCGTCGCTCGCGCTCACCCCGAAGCCGTCCGAGATCAGCGGCAGCAGGGCCTGCGTGGAGTAGAGGAGGGCGAAGGTCGCGACACCGGAGAGGAAGAGGGCGAAGCTCATCCGGCGGTAGCCGGGGCCGCCCGGGGTCATACGGGAGTCGGAGACGTCGGAGGCGGGGACGGTCGCTGCGGCGCCCACGGTGGTGGACGCCCCGGTACTGGCGGGAGACATACCTCGAACGTACGGACCCCTCTTTGATCCGTCCAATGCATGGAATCGCCATAATCGTTCCCATGGAGCATCAGCAGAGGTCAGCGGAGCGCCTGTCACCGTCCAGTGACACAGAAGACATGACGACGTTGCTGGCTCCACGCCTCGCGTACTTCGCCGGCGTGGCCCGCACGGAGCACGTCACCAGGGCCGCGCAGGAGCTCAACGTCCCCCAGTCCACCCTCTCCCGCGCGATGGCACGTCTGGAGCAGGACCTCGGCGTCGACCTCTTCACCCGCCACGGCCGCACCGTCTCCCTCACCCCTGCCGGCCGGACCTTCCTCACCTCGGTCGACCGCGCCCTCGCCGAGGTCCGGCGCGCCGCCGACGAGGTACGCGCCGACGCCGACCTCACCACCGGCAAGGTCGCCTTCGGCTTCCTGCACACGATGGGCGCGGAGACCGTCCCGGGCCTCCTCCAGGCGTTCCGCGTCGACCACCCCCGCGTCCGTTTCAGCCTCGTCCAGAACTACGGTGAGGCGATGATCGAGAAGCTGCGGGCGGGGGAGCTGGACCTGTGCCTCACCTCCCCGGTGCCGGACGCCCCCGACCTGGTCGGCCGCCGCCTTGACGAACAGAAGCTGCGCCTGGTGGTTCCCGCGGACCACCCCCTGGCCGCCCGCAAGCGCATCCGGCTCGCCGAGGCGGCCGACGAGACCTTCGTGACCCTGGAGCCGGGCTACGGTCTGCGCCGCATCACCGACGACCTGTGCAAGGAGGCCGGCTTCCGGCCACGCGTCGCCTTCGAGGGCGAGGAGGCGGAGACGCTACGGGGCCTGGTGGCGGCGGGGTTGGGCGTGGCCCTCCTGCCCCCACCGGTCTTCCCCCGCCCGGGAGTCGCCGAACTGACGGTCACGGCCCCGAGGGCGGCCCGGGAAATCGGCGTGGCGTGGCTCCATGGCCACCCGGACACACCCCCGGTGGCCGCCTTCAAGAAGTTCCTGCTGATGAGGAAGGGCAACCTGCTCCCGACCTAGGTGAATGCGCGACCAGCCACGGATCACCCGTAGTCCGGACGCGACACGGCCTCCCGCCCCCTACCGCCGCAACGACCTACCGAACCCCGCAGCCAACGGCATCCGCAACCCGATGGGCGGCGGAGCCGCCAACGCATCCTCCACCGGCCGCGAAACCGCATGCCCGAACAACGCCCCCAGGACGAAGTCCGAAGCCAGCGCAAGCACTTCGTCCCGGTGCTGATGCAGCCCGTGCCCGTCCGAGTGCACCTCGAACCGGCACACCTCCCGGTTCGCCTTCTTCGCCCGCGCCGCCAGCCGGAACGACAGCTCCGGATCCGTCCGCTCGTCGTTCGTGCCGTGCACGATCAGCACCCGGCGCCCCACCAGCTGCCGTACCGGTTCCTCGGGCGCCGCCACATCCGTCTCCGGCAGCCAAGGGGCGATGGAGACAACGGAGTTGACGGCCTCATGGCCACCCGCGCGCAGCGCGGCCCGGCCGCCCATGCCCAGACCGAGCAGGCATACCGGGACATCGCCGTACCGCCGTACCACCTCGTCGGCCGCCCAGCTCGCGTCCCCCGCGAGATGCGCCTCGCTGCCGTTCCAGCCGCGATAGCGGTAGTGGACGATGTGCGCGGCCAGCCCCTCGTCCCGGCCGTCCCGGGCGAGCCGGCGTCCGAGTGCGCGGACGAAGGGCGTCGCCCATACGAGGGACGGTTTGCGGGCGGAGACCTCCTCGCCGCCCGGGAGCAGCAGGACCGCTCCGCTCACCGTCGTCGGCTCCTGGCCGACTGCCCTGGTCAGGCTGGCCGTTCGGACCGGCGTCGCTTGCTGTGCCATGACAGAACAGTGTCAGAAGAAGCGGTGTACGCGACCCGTCCGTGCGGTCACCGTTACGTATCGACAGGGAACGGGATTCGCAGAGGGCCGAGCGATCTACGCGCGTAGGAGTTACAGTGCGGAAATGACGAGCCAGAGCATCGCGAACACCCCGACACCGGAGCAGATCCGCCGGGCACCGAAGGTTCTGCTGCACGACCACCTGGACGGCGGTCTGCGCCCCGGTACCGTCGCCGACCTCGCCCGGGAGACCGGGTACACCGAGCTTCCCGAGTCCGATCCGGACAAGCTCGGTGTCTGGTTCCGGGAGGCCGCCGACTCCGGCTCGCTGGAGCGGTACCTGGAGACCTTCTCGCACACCGTCGGGGTCATGCAGACCCGGGACTCCCTGGTGCGGGTCGCGCGCGAGTGCGCGGAGGACCTCGCCGAGGACGGCGTCGTCTACGCCGAGGTGCGGTACGCGCCCGAGCAGCACCTCGAGAAGGGCCTGTCCCTCGAAGAGGTCGTCGAGGCCGTCAACGAGGGCTTCCGGCAGGGCGAGGCCCTCGCCCGGGAGAACGGCCGGCGGATCCGGGTCGGTGCCCTGCTCACCGCCATGCGGCACGCGGCCCGCTCCCTGGAGATCGCCGAGCTCGCCAACCGCTACCGGGACCTGGGCGTCGTCGGCTTCGACATCGCCGGCGCCGAGGCCGGCTACCCGCCCACCCGGCACCTCGACGCCTTCGAGTACCTCAAGCGCGAGAACAACCACTTCACCATCCACGCCGGCGAGGCCTTCGGACTGCCGTCCATCTGGCAGGCCCTCCAGTGGTGCGGCGCCGACCGGCTGGGGCACGGTGTGCGGATCATCGACGACATCCAGGTCCACGAGGACGGCACGGTAAAGCTCGGCCGCCTCGCCTCCTACGTCCGTGACAAGCGGATCCCGCTGGAGCTGTGCCCCAGCTCCAACCTCCAGACCGGGGCCGCCGACTCCTACGCCGAGCACCCGATCGGGCTGTTGCGCCGGCTGCACTTCCGGGCCACCGTGAACACGGACAACCGGCTGATGTCCGGGACCAGTATGAGCCGGGAATTCGAGCACCTCATCGAGGTGTTCGGTTACACGCTCGACGACCTGCAGTGGTTCTCCGTCAATGCGATGAAATCAGCGTTCATTCCTTTCGATGAACGACTCGCCATGATCAATGACGTCGTCAAGCCGGGTTATGCGGAGCTGAAATCCGAATGGCTGTTCCGGCAGACCGCTTCCACCAGCGGTTCTGTCGATTCGCAGGGCTGATCGGACGCCCGGCGGGGCACGCAATGCGGACGGTCCCGCACCGGCCGTCCGCATTCCGGTGTTTGCGGTGGGTGGTCCGGCATGTTTACGGTCGTGGACCGCTCAGCGCTTTCAACGATCCCCGTCACCGTATTCCAAGGACGCAATCAACAATGAAGCAGTCTGCTGCCAAGACCCTCGGTGTCGCCGCTCTCGGTGCCGCCTTCGCCGCCGTCGGCGCGGGTGCGGCCAACGCGGCCCCGGCCGTCCCGGACTCCTCGCAGGCCCTGGACACCGTCACCAAGACGCTGCCGGCCGAGAACGTCTCCAAGGCCCTGCCGGGCGCCGGTGAGGCCGTGGCGCAGGGGCAGACCGCCCTCGCGACCGGTCTCGCCGCCGCCCAGCCGGCCGCCGAGCAGCTTCTCGCCGGCGGCGGCCCGACCAAGCCCGTCGCCGGCCTCCTCGGTGGACTGCCGGTCCAGGGCATGCCCACGCACGGCCTGCCGGTGAACGGGATTCCGATCGGCTGACCTCTCCCCAGCCGATCGGCAACGCCGTTGGGGCGCACCGGTCGATACCGGTGCCGGCGCCCCCCCGGGCCCCGGGCCCCGGGCCCCCGATAGCAGGTAACCCACCGGAGAATCACTGAACCACACCACGAAGCAGGGAGGGGC
>NZ_JBEOTA010000034.1:0-78264 GCF_040303265.1 Streptomyces sp. NPDC096040 | reverse complement strand
CCTCTGGTTGCTGTACGGAACGTGATCTTCGCAGAGTCGTTCCTACCAGGGGTTTCACGCATGTCTGACGTCAGGTCACCGTCCAGTTCACGCAAACTCGTTACTCAACGCAACCTTCAGGTTGCCGAGAAGACCTCAGTCAACCCGTGCTGATGCAGTAATGACTTGGCTGGTCAGCTGGTGATGGCTTGGACCCGCCCGACGAACTCCTGAGGTAGATCTTCGGGCATCGTCAGTTGTACTCGCACTTCTGCCGCGATGGCGTTGCCGGTGAGCGAAGCTTCCGCATAGCAGGCAACCCGAGCGCCGCGCAGCGGAGCCAGCAAGGGGACCAGCTTCGCGGACGTCTGTTTGGACAGCTCCCCGGCTTCCAGGTCGCCGATCCGCACCACAACAATCTGAGTCGTGGAACGGGGGCCCACACGCTCCACCAAGTGCAGGCTCGCGTACGCAAATGCCTTACCGGGTACGTAGGCTTTGGCCAACAACCCTGCGAGCACACTTGAGTCTTCGGTCTTGACGCGATACCAGCGTCGAGTGGGGATAACCAGGTGCGGGACGGATGCATCAGGTGAGGCGATCGGAAGAAGTTCTCCAGGTCTGGCTATGTCGGCGAAAACCTCGCGCTCGCCTTCCGGCTCACGGCCAGCCACCTTGTTCAGGTGCACACCGTAGTGTGACTCGCCGACGACCTCTTGTGGGAAATACGAGTGTCCCGAGCTGCGAAGGACCAGCGGCCCCTGCGACGTGGATGGGCTGCGCGAGCCTCTTCCCCACACAGGGGTTGGTGTGGCGGAGCTTTGCGCCGTGACCGGACTGGGTGTGCTCGGTGCAGTGATACCGCTGGGGGTCACGGCCTGGAGTTCGGTGTGCAGCACTTCGAACCCGGGTTGTTGTTCGCGCGTGAAGTGCAACTGATGTCGTTTACCCTCATGGGTCCGAAGCTCAGGCCGACCGTTTGCCACACGTCCGGCGCCCTTGAACAGAAGCGAAGCGATATCGGAGGCTGGAACAGCGAGACCATTTGCTCCGAACGTAGCTCTGGCAAGGAATTTGGCCGGTTGCACCTGCACAGATACGCCGTCGTAGTGGACGTTGATTCCGTATCCCTCCACGGTCCCCTCCCGAGGTTACGAAGGTCTATGCGAAGAAGACGCGATGATCCTCTACATGTCCGGCAGGATACGTACGGCTCTCCGGGGCCGAGGCGGTGACTGTCCGCCTCCTTGACGACCTCGACTCCAGTACCTGGCACGCCGACCCGCTTGGTGAGCAGAGCGTGGACTACGGACCGCTGCTCAGCCACGCCGGGTCGAGATCAGGCGCGCTGTCAAGACCAAGACCACTCCGGCCGTGATGAGGTACAGGCCAAGTCGTTCTTCAGGCACTGCCTGTGACCACACCCGCCAAGCTGACGGAGTATAGGCGTCGGCCACCAGGGCGGACCCGTAGAGCCTGGGAGGTGTGCTGGTCTGCCCGCGTACCCACAGCAGGGAGCCTATGGTGGCGCAGGTCGCGGATATCGCGTACAGGACTGCGGCGAAGGACGGGACCGGTCTGTTCAGGGGTTCTCTCTCTGCTTTGTCGACGGGTGTGCGGAATCTGGCCGCACCGGTCACGTCCGTGCCGGGGCATGGTGTCGAACAACCACGCCTACAACGGCCCTTCTACGCGGTGTCCGCATGCGCAGCCACGTTCCAGTCGGAGCATAGACATCCGCTCCACCCTGATCTTGAAAGAGAACAACTTCACCATCAACGACACGGTGAACGGCACCTCGGTCCGCCAGTCCAAGTGGGTCGACTGGAACCGCTACGTCGACGAGCTGTCCTTCGCCCAGGCCTTCCGCACCCAGCTGGTCTCGGTCGGCTTCAACTCCGGCATCGGCATGCTGATCGACACCTCCAGGAACGGCTGGGGCGGCAGCGCACGCCCGGCGGGCCCCGGCGCGACGACCAGCGTGGACACCTACGTCGGCGGCGGCCGCTACGACCGCCGGATCCACGTCGGCAACTGGTGCAACCAGTCCGGAGCCGGCCTCGGCGAGCGCCCGCAGGCCAACCCGGCCACCGGGATCGACGCCTATGTCCGGATGAAGCCCCCGGGCGAGTCCGACGGCTCCAGCACCGCCATCCCGAACGACGAGGGCAAGGGCTTCGACCAGATGTGCGACCCGACCTACACCGGCAACGCCCGCAACGACAACAACCTGTCCGGCGCCCTGCCGAACGCGCCACTGTCCGGACACTGGTTCTCCGCTCAGTTCCAGCAGCTGATGGCGAACGCCTACCCGCCGCTGTCGTAACACCACTGTCCGCCGGGGCTCAGCCCTCCAGGCCCAGTCCCCGGCGGATGGCGCGCTCCACCGCCGAGTAGTCCCCGTCCGGCCGCTCCAGCTCGCAGGGAGCGGCCGGATGCAGGGGCGGCTGCGCCATGAAGCGGGGGCGGGTGCCGTGGTGCGGCTGGGCCGCGTGCACCAGGAAGGGGTGGCAGAGGTAGACGTCACCGGGGCGGCCGGTGGCGTGGGCGACCGGGCGGTGCGCGGAGGCCTCGACCAGACGTGGGGCGATGTCCAGCCCGGACACACCGTCCTCTCCGTACGGTTCCAGCAGCGGGGGCACGACGAGGTGGGAGCCGACCCGGATGCGGGTCGGGGCGTCCTCCTCGGTCACCTCGCTGAACAGGAACAGCATCAGCAGGGCCCGTTCCCGTGAGCGCAGACTGGTGAAGTACCAGCTCGCGCCGTCGGGAAGGTAGCTGCCTTCGATGTGCCAGCCGGCGTCGTCCGGCTCCTGAGCGTGCGGGAACCGCAACGGAAAGCTCCCCAGCGAGTAGCGGGGCGACCAGCGGTCCTCGCCCACCAGCAGGTCGAAGGCCCGGTGCAGGACAGGTGAGTTGGCGGCGGCAGCGAAGGGGCCCTGGGCCATCCCCGCCACCCACACCACCGGGTCCTTCCAGGTGCCGGGGTCCGCCGGGTCGTACCCCGTCTCCCGCCACAGCAGCCGGGCGCAGTCCGCGGCGACCCGCGGCGGGAACGCGCCCTCGATCTTCACGAAGCCGTCGGCCAGGAACCGCTGCACCAGCTCGTCGTCCATCCGGTCATCCTGGCCCGTCGGCGTTGCCGTCCGCATCCGGTTTTTTGCCGCCCCGGCAACAGGACTGGCCTCCGGGCGGTGCGTCGGCGCACGCTGGCGGCACCCGGACGAGAGGCTGCTCCCATGGCGCACGATCACCACCACAAGCACACCGACACCCACGCCCACTCCCACACGGACATCGACTGGGCCGACATGGCCCCGCATCTGGAGTCGCAGGCGGAGCTCTTCGCCCCGCTCTACGAGAACGCCCTGGCCTGGCTCGGCAAGGAGGTCACCGAGCCGGGGCTGATCGTCGACGTGGGCAGCGGGCCCGGTGTGGTGTCGTGTCTGTTCGCCGAGGTCTTCCCGGGCGCCCGGGTGCTGGCCGTGGACGGCAGCGAACCGCTGCTCGACCGGGCCAGGGCCCGCGCCGAGCGGCTGGGCGTGGGGGACCGCTTCGGCGTACTCGCGGGTGAGCTCCCGGGCGTCCTGGACAAGCTGGACTATCCGGCGGACCTCCTGTGGGCCGGGCACAGCCTGCACCACCTCGGCGACCAGCGGGCCGCGCTCACCGCCTTCGCCGAGCGGCTGGCCCCCGGCGGCACCCTGGCCATCCTCGAAGGCGGCCTGCCCAGCCGCTTCCTGCCCCGTGACATCGGCATCGGCCGGGCCGGGCTCCAGGCACGCCTGGACGCGGTGCTGGAGGAGTGGTTCGCGCAGATGCGCACCGAGCTGCCCGGAGCCGTCGCCGAGGCCGAGGACTGGCCCGCGCTGCTGAACTCCGCCGGGCTCAGGCACACCCGCAGCCGCAGCTTCCTCATCGACCTGCCCGCCCCGGCCTCCGAACGGGCCCGCGCCTACGCCACCGAGATCCTCTCCCGACTGCGCGACACCGTGGGCGACGGTCTGGACGCCGACGACCGCACCACTCTGGACCGCCTCCTCGACCCGACCGATCCGGCGAGCGTCCACCGCAGGCCCGACGTGTTCGTCCTCGGCGCCCGGACGGTACACACAGCCGTACGCCCGGTCTAGCAGCGAAGCGCGTACCTCACCGTCACCTGCGGTCCTTGACATCGAGAGCGCTCGAAGTGATGGACTCCGGTCGGTCGTCGAATCACAGGGGGAACATCATGACCGACTCTCCGGTCGCGCTCATCACCGGCGGTGGCAGTGGTATCGGTGCCGCCGTGGCGCGGCAACTGCTGGATGCCGGGCACCGGGTGGCTGTCACCGGGCGGGGTGCCGAGCGGCTGAGGGACTTTGCCCGCGAACTCGGTGAGCCGGACGGTCTGTTGACCGTCGTGGGGGACACCGCCGAGTACGCCGACGTGCAGGCGGCGGTCGACAGCACGCTCAAGGCGTACGGGCGGCTCGACACCGTCGTCGCCAACGCGGGCTTCGCCACCCACGACACCGTCGCCGACGGCGACCCGGCGGGCTGGGCCGAGATGGTTCTCACCAACGTTCTCGGCCCCGCCCTGCTGA
Source organism: Streptomyces sp. NPDC096040 (assembly GCF_040303265.1). Lineage (NCBI taxonomy): Bacteria > Bacillati > Actinomycetota > Actinomycetes > Kitasatosporales > Streptomycetaceae > Streptomyces > Streptomyces sp. NPDC096040. Next base: position 73,699 of record NZ_JBEOTA010000034.1, on the reverse strand, counting down.
TCCGGGCCTCCGTCGACGCGCTGAAGGCGAGCCGGGGGCGTATCGTCCTGGTCGGCAGCGTCGCCGGGTTCGTGAACACGCCCGGCAACCTGTACGGCGCGACCAAGTGGGCGGTCACCGGGCTCGCGGAGAACACCCGCCGCCAGGTCACCGACTTCGGCATCGGCGTCACGCTGGTCGCGCCGGGCCGGGTGGAGACCCCGTTCTGGGACGCCAACGGCAGCCTGCCGCCCGGCCATCTGCTGACCGCCGACCAGATCGCCGACTCGGTGGTGTGGGCGATCCGGCAGCCGGTCGGCGTGGACGTCAACACCATCGTCGTACGTCCGCTGGGGCAGCCCAACTGACCGGTCCGGTACCGGGCTTGGGCCGCCCGGGTCAGTTGGCCGAGAGGAACTGCTTCGCCAGCTGGTCTCCGAGGGACACCGCCGCGCTGTGGCTCTCGATGGGGGAGACCTTGGAGTTCTTGAACAGGATGTAGGTGACCCCGGAGTCGGCACCGCCGGTCGCCGGGTCCGGGTCGATGCCCAGCGCCTTGGCGGTGGCGTACGACGCCTCGCCGATGATCTTCGTGGGGCCGGTGTCGCCGACCACCGCGTACTCGACCTTGTTGTTGTAGATCACGGCGACCACACCGCCGCCCTTTATGCCGGCGCTGGAGTAGTTCCAGATGCTGCTGGAGCTGGGGACGACGACGTACGGCAGCGACTCGGCCTTCAGCGGCTTGCCGTCGGACTGGTGGAACGCGGTGTCGTCCTGGTACCAGGGGTCACGGTTCTCGTTGCAGTTGGTGGTGCGCTGGCCGTCGCAGTCGATGTCCATGTCGGCCTTCCAGAACACCGCGCCGTTCTTGCCGCACACGGGGATCGTGGCCGAGGTCTCGTCGTCGGTCTTGTACTTGCCACTGGAGATCTGGGAGCAGGAGGTCACCTTGGCGAGCAGGTCGGCCGCGCTGACCGAGCCCTCCTGGGCGGACTTCGGGACGGTGGTGCCGGAGGCGCTCGCGGGAAGCACTCCGGCGGCCAGCAGAGCGGCCCCGGAGGCCGCGGCAAGGGTCAGTGTTCGGATGCGCACTGTGGGGGGTCCCTTCTGTTAGGAAAGTTTCCTGACCGGGTGCCGTACAAGGTGGCCCCGGCTGCATGTCCGCGTCAACCCCTAGGTGTGAACTCGGTGAATTGTCATGCATTGCGGCCATATGCCCCCCAGGGAACACTAGTGGGGCAGGACATTCCGAACATTCATGCAGGAGCCGTGCGGGGGATGAGCGGTGGCTCCGGCGGCTCCTGGGAGGCGAGGGGTCATGTTCGTACGCACGGTGTACGTCACCGGCGATCCGGCGCAGATCGAGGCCGCCATCCGGGCGCTGAACAGCGAGGGGCGCAGTCTGCTGGAGGAACGTCCCGAATACCGGGGCGCGGGCGTCTTCGTCGACCGGGATCTCGGCAAACTGCTCGCGGTGAGCTGGTGGGGCTCGGAGGGGGCCCGGCGCAACAGCGACCAGGTCATGCGCGAGCGGCGCGGGCCGATGCTGGAGCCGTTCGCGGGCACCGTCGCCGTCGAGAACTACGAGGTGGCCGTCTTCCACTCGGTACGGCTGCCGAGGGCGGGCGGCGGGCTGCGGTCCACCAGGGTGGAGTTCGACCCGGCCGACACGGATCTGTTCGTCGAGACGTTCCGCTCGTCGGCGATACCCCGTCTGGAGACCCTGCCCGGTTTCGCGCGGTGTGCCCTGTTCGTCGACCGGGAGCGGGGCCGGGGCGCGGTTGGCGTGCTCTTCGTCGACCGCGCCTCCATGGCCGCCTCCCGCAGCGGCCAGGCGGCCGCCCGGCGCCAGGACGTCGCCAAGGCGCATGTGAGCGTGGTCGGCCTGGAGGAGTTCGAGGTCGTCCACGCGGACGTGCACTCCGTCTGACGCGCTCCGCACGGGAGTCGGGGCAACGCGAACGGCCTGTCGGGTGACGCGAACGGCCTGTCGGGTAGCGCGAACGGCCGTCCCGCCGTGAACACGGCGGGACGGCCGCTGCGAGAGCGGCGGGACGGCCGGTACGAGCGGGGCTGCCGCTCAGTCCATGCGGTCGGCTGTCCCCATATGCCGGCTCAGCCCATGTCGAAGGTGGCCGGGTCCGGACCGATGCGCCGGTCCTCGTTGAGTGCGCTGATCGCCGCGAGGTCCTCGGTGTCCAGGCTGAAGTCGAACACCTCGATGTTCTCCTTGATCCGGGACGGCGTGACCGACTTCGGGATCACCACGTTGCCCAGTTGGACGTGCCAGCGCAGCACGACCTGGGCCGGGGTGCGGTTGTGCTTCTGTGCGATGGCCACGATCGCCGGCACCTCCAGCAGACCCTTGCCCTGGCCGAGCGGAGACCAGGCCTCGGTGGCGATGCCCTGCTCGTCGTGGAACTCCCGGGCTGCGTGCTGCTGCAGATGCGGGTGCAGTTCGATCTGGTTGACCGCCGGGATGACCGACGTCTCCTCGATCAGCCGTTCCAGGTGCTCCGGGAGGAAGTTGGAGACGCCGATCGCCTTGACGCGGCCGTCGGCCGACAGCTTCTCGAACGCCTTGTACGAGTCGACGTACTTGCCCCGGGCCGGCAGCGGCCAGTGGATGAGGTACAGGTCCAGGTAGTCCAGACCCAGCTTCGCCAGCGACGCGTCGAAGGCGCGCAGCGTGGCGTCGTACCCCTGGTCGGCGTTCCAGAGCTTGGTGGTGACGAAGATGTCCTCGCGCGGCACACCGGACGCGGCGATGGCCTTGCCGGTGCCCTCTTCGTTGCCGTAGATCGCCGCTGTGTCGATGCTGCGGTACCCGGCCTCCAGTGCCGTGGCGACGGCCCGCTCGGCCTCGTCGTCCGGCACCTGCCACACACCGAAGCCCAGCTGGGGCATCTCGACGCCGTTGTTGAGGATTTTCGGGGGGACCTTGCTGCTCACGAGCTCTCGATCCTTAGGTTCTCGACAGTGTGCTGCTCCCATCGTCAACGATCACCGGCCGTGATGCATTCCTGACCCCGGAATCCGCCGGAACCGAGCGGTGAGTCAGCCACTCGGGGCGGAGATTGGCCGGAAATGCATCCGACCTTATGGGTCCGGACCATTGACCGCGGCCCGTTGCTGCCGAGACTCTGGTTCGCATCGTCGGACGTATTGCTGAACCCGGTACAGGGATGTGAACCATCCTGTGGGTTTTCCAGCTGATCCCTGTGAACGCGACTCCCTTGCTGCGTTCTGAGACCCCCAACCTCAGGAAAGCAGGTACCCACCCATGAACGAGACGACTCTCGAAAACCGCCAGGCGGAACCAACGGCTCTGCAGACATCCGATGAAAAGGTCTGGCGAAGCCCTGGTTATCAGGTCGTGGAGACGGCCCTGGAAGTGACCGGCTACGCCCTCGGCGACCGCTGACCGCACCATGACTGTCACGAGTGTCCACGCCGGGACAGCCGCCGGCCCCTGGTCGGTCACGGAGTTCACCGAACGGCTGCGCGCCGTCACCGCCGACCGCTACCACGACCGGCACCCCTTCAACCAGCGAATGCACCGGGGCGAACTGACCCCGGCCGAACTGGCCCCGGCCGAACTGCGCCGCTGGATCACCAACCGCTTCCACTACCAGCGGCACATCCCTGTCAAGGACGCCCTGATCCTCGCCAAACTGGACCGGTCGGCGCTGCGCCGTACCTGGCTGCGCCGCATCCGCGACCACGACGGCACCGCCGACGGCGAGGGCGGCATCGAACGCTGGCTGCGCCTCGGCGAGGCGGCCGGCCTCACCCGCGAGCAGTTGTGGGACAGCCCCCGGGTGCTGCCCGGGGTGCGCTTCGCGGTCGAGGGGTACGTCACCTTCTGCCGGCTGCACCCCGCACTGGACGCGGTCGCCGCCGGGGCGCGTGCTTCGCCGGCCGCCGTCGAGACGGGTGGGGGGCGGGCTTCGTCGACTTCCGTTGGGGCGGGTGGGGCAACGGGTTTGGCGACTCCCGTGGAGTCGGATGACAGCCGGGGCTCGTCGGCTCCCGTCGAGTCGAGCGGAGCGCCAGGTTCGCCGACCCGCGTCCAACCCGACAGATCACCAGTCTCGCCGGCCCCCGCCGCGTCCGATGAAGGACCGGCCGATCCTCCCCCCGCCCCGCCCTGGGCGTTGCTGGCCGAGCTCACCCATGCCTGTCCGTTGCGCTGCGGGTATTGTTCCAACCCGGTCCGACTGATCGGTCGGTCAGCTGAGTTGACGGCCGGGCAGTGGGCGGAGGTGTTCCGGCAGGCCGGTGAGCTGGGCGTTGTGCAGACCCATCTGTCCGGCGGTGAGCCGCTGCTCAGACGGGATCTGCCCGAGCTGGTCGCCGCCGCCGACACCGCAGGCCTCTACACGCAGCTCGTCACCAGCGGGGTCGGGCTGAGCGAGCGGCGGCTGGCCGGGCTGGTCGGCGCCGGGCTGCGCAGTGTGCAGCTGTCCGTGCAGCACACGGAGCCCACGGCCGCCGAACGCATCGCCGGCGCCCGCTCGTTCGCGGCCAAGGAACGCGCCGCCCGGCTGATCCGGGCAGCGGGCCTGCCCCTCGGGCTGAACGTCGTCCTGCACCGGGGCAACCTGGACGCCGTCGAGGACCTGATCGCGCTCGGCGTGGCCTGGGGCGCGGACCGGATCGAGCTGGCCAACACCCAGTACCACGGCTGGGCGGCCCGCAACCGCGCCGCCCTGTTCCCTCTGCCCGGTCAGGTCGAGCGGGCCCGGGAGGCGGTCCTGCGTTGGCGCCGACGTCTGGACGAACCGGAGTTGGTCTGGGTCGCCCCCGATCTGCCGGGCGGCACGGCGAAGCCCTGCATGGGCGGCTGGGGCCGGATCTCGCTCACCGTGACCCCCGACGGCACGGTCCTGCCCTGCCCGGCCGCGGCCACCCTGCCGGGACTGGACCCACCGAACGTCCGGGAGCGTGAACTCGCCTGGATCTGGCGGGAGTCAAGGGCCTTCAACGCCTACCGGGGCGAGTCCTGGATGCGCGAGCCCTGCCGCGGCTGCGTCCTGCGCACCACCGACTTCGGTGGCTGCCGCTGCCAGGCGTACGCGCTCACCGGAGACGCCCGCAACACCGACCCGGCCTGCCGCCACGCACCAGGTCACCGTGTCGTACCCCTCCGGCGGACCACCACCACAGCCGCCGCCTACCGAGAAGGAGGACGATGAAACGCCTACGAGCCGCCCTCGCGGCCGTCGCGCTCACCACCGCCACGGCGGCCACCCTTCCCGCCGCCGTACCCCCGCCCGCCGCCGCGGCCGCCGCGGCCACCACGGCCCCCGCGACCAGGCCGGCCGCCGCACCCGACTGGTCCACCGCGGTCGTCGACTCCACCATGGCCCGCTACACCCCGAGCACCATCGGCGGCTGGTCCTACCCGGTCGGCCTCTACCTCTACGGCCAGTACCTCACCTACAAACGCACCCACGACCCCCGCTACCTCACCTACCTCAAGAGCTATGTCGACCGGTTCGTGAAGAGCGACGGCTCGATCGACCAGTCCTTCAACAGCCTGGACAGCATGCAGGCGGGCCGGCTCCTTGTGATCCTGCACCACGAGACCGGCCAGGACCGGTACCGCAAGGCCGCCAAGAAGATCCGCGACCGCCTGAACAGCTACCCGCGCACGAGCGACGGCGGCTTCTGGCACGCGGACAACTCCAGTCGCGCGCACCAACTGTGGGCGGACGGCGTCTACATGGTGAACCCGTTCCTCGTCGAGTACGGCAAGGAGTTCGGGGACAGCGCCTACACCGACGAGGAGGCGGCGAAGCAGCTCGCCGTCTACGGCAGCCACCTCCAGGTCGCGAACGGGCTGCTCAAGCACGCCTACGACGAGTCCAGGAGCGCGAGTTGGGCGGATCCGGGGACCGGGCTCGCGCCCGAGCACTGGTGCCGTGCCGTCGGCTGGTACGCGATGGCGATCGTCAACGTGCTGGACGCGGTCCCGGCGAACCAGTCCCGCCGCCCCCAACTCCTCGGCATTTTCCGGAAGCTGGCGGCGGGCCTGGAGAAGTACCAGGACCCGGCGACCGGACGCTGGTTCCAGGTGATCGACAAGGGCGGGCGTAGCGACAACTGGACCGAGACGTCCTGCTCCAGCATGTTCACCTACGCCCTCTCCCGCGGGGCCCAGCAGCACTACCTCGACCCGCACTACGCGGACGTCGCCCGCCGCGGCTACCAGGGCGTGCTCGCCGAACTGTCGGTCGGCCCGGACGGCCGCACCGACCTCGCCGGCATCTCCATCGGCACGAACGTCGGTGACTACGCGTACTACGTCGCCCGCACCCGGGCCGTGAACGACTTCCACGGCCTCGGGGCGTTCCTGATCATGAACGAGCAACTGCGAGGTGATTCAGTGTCATGAGCACAACATCCAGAAGGACGGTTCTCGGAGCCGCGCTCGCCGGTGCCGCCGGTGCCGCCGTCGGGCTGCCCGCGACCACCGCACACGCCGCGTCCTGGCAGCTCAAGTGGTCGCCGTCGGCGAGCGGCGAAGGCCTCGGCGCCTTCGAGACGGTCGAGGACGACCGTGCCGACTCCCACCCCGCCGGGCATCCGCACATCTACGCCACGGGCGACAACTGGCGCTTCACCATGCACACGGTCGACCGCGACACCTCGGCCGACCGCCAGCGCCAGGAGGTCACCGGCCTGCGCAACGGCAGCGGCAGCGACTACCTCAGGTGGACCCAGGGCCAGACCTGGCGGGTCACGTACTCGATGTACATCCCGAGCTCGCTGAAGGCGACCACCACCTTCACACACATCATGCAGATGAAGCAGCCCGGCAACGGCACCTCGCCGATCGTGGTGCAGTCCCTGCGGCGGGTGAACGGCAAGCAGACCATAGAGCTGCGGCTGGCCATCGACGACATCCTCGTCGGCCGCACCGACCTGGACCCGCTGCACGACACCTGGACGGACGTCGACCTCCAGATCAAGGTCGGCAACGGTTCGGCGGGTTCGGTCCGCTGGATCCTCAAGACCGGCGGCTCGACCGTCATCGACGCCTCGAAGACCGGCGTGGACACCTTCCTCGCCGACCGGGTCCGCCCGAAGTGGGGCATCTACCGCTCCCTCGGCGACACCTCGGGCTCACTGCAGGACACCTACCTCCTGCTCACCAAACTCCGTGGCTACCAGCTGGTGTGAGGAACCGTCACCATGAAATCCCCCACTGTCGCGCGGCACAGGGCTGCCGCGATCGTTCTCTTCGTCCTCGCCGTCGTCCTCGGGCTCTCCCATCCCGCGGCCCTGGCGTCCCCGCACACCGCGCCCAGCGCCGCCGCCGTCTACGACGTCCGTGACTACGGCGCCAAGGGCGACGGCTCCACCAACGACACCCCGGCCATCGACAAGGCCGTCAACGCGGCGAGTTCGGCGGGCGGCGGCACCGTCCGCTTCACCGCCGGCACCTACAAGTCCAAGAACACCATCCACATGAAGAGCCATGTGACGCTCCAGCTGGACAAGGGCGCCACCCTCCAGGGCTCCAGCGCCGACACCTACGACAAGGCCGAGTCCAACCCGAACGACGACTACCAGGACTACGGTCACAGCCACTTCCACGACGCGATGATCTACGGCGACAAGCTCACCGACATCGGCTTCGTCGGCCAGGGCGTCATCGACGGCGCCGGCAACCTGGTCACCGGCAACCCGAAGTCCGGCGAGGCCGACAAGATCCTCTCGCTGACCCGATGCGACGGGCTGCGGATCGGCGACGGCCTCACGCTGCGCCGGGGCGGCCACTTCGCGGCCCTCGTCAACGGCTGCAAGAACGTGACCTCCGACCACCTGACCATCGACACCGCGAGCGACCGCGACGGCTGGAACATCATCTCCACCACGGACGTCACGGTCACCAACGCCGACATCAGGGCCAACGACGACGCCCTCGTCTTCAAGAGCGACTACGCCCTCGGCGCGAAGCTCCCCAACGGCCATGTGCGGGTGAGCGATTCCTCCCTGTCGGCCAAGTGCTGCAACGCCCTGATGTTCGGCTCGGAGACCTGCGGCGACTTCTCCGACTACCAGTTCGAGAACATCCGAATCGACGGTGCCGACAAGTCCGGCCTCGGCATGGTCTCCATGGACGGCGCGAAGATCTCCGACGTCCACTACAAGGACATCACCATGACCGGGGTGCACTCCCCGATCATGGAGAAGATCGGCACCCGCAAACGCTGCGGCAACAGCCCCGGCATCGGCTCGATCAGCGATGTGACGTACGAGAACATCACCGCCACCGGCAACACCCCCTCCTTCAGCCCGACCCTGTGGGGCGAGAGCGGCCACCGCATCCACGGGATCACCTTCACCGACGTCAACATCACCGTGCCCGGCGGCAACGGCACCATGTCGACCGGCGTACCGAGCAACGACCCGAACGACTACAACCCCAAGGCCATCGGCACCCGGCCGGCCTACGGCTGGTATCTGCACAACGCCGACGACGTCCGGTTCACCGACAGCTCCGTGAGGTTCGCGGCGAACGACGGACGCCCCGCGGTCATCGCCAACGCGGCGAGCGGCATCCACTTCACCCGGTTCACCGCGCAGAAGGGCGGCAACTCCCCGTACGACGTCGGCCTCCAGGACGTCACAGCTGCCTGTGTGACGGACAGCCACAACACCTCCGGCGGCGCCCTACGCGTCTCGGGCGGCCAGGACTGCGGTACGGCCGTGAAGCCGCTCGATCTGGAGAACCCCCGCCAGGACTTCCTCCGCGACTCCGTCGGCGGCCTCTTCCTGCACTGGGGTCTGCGCACCGCCCCCGCCCACACCAGCTGCACCGCCTGGGAGAACGACGTCACGAGCGGCGGCTGGACCCCCGACTACTGGGTGAAGGAGGCCCAGAAGCTGCACACCCAGTACCTGGTCCTCGCCACCTTCCACAGCCGCCTCGGCTACGCCCGCCCCTGGCCCTCCGGGATCCCCGGCTCCTGCTCCACCAAACGGGACTTCCTCGGCGAGCTGATCACCGCCGCCAAGGCCAAGGGCATGAAGGTCATCCTCTATATGACCGACGACCCTCAGTGGCACGACGACGGCGGCCACGAGTGGCTCGACTCGGCCGCCTACTCCGCCTACAAGGGCAAGGACGTCGACCTCACCACCCGTGACGGCTTCGGCCAGTTCAGCTACGACAACTTCTTCGAGGTCATGGACCGTTATCCCGACCTCGGCGGCTTCTGGATCGACAACGACAACGCGTACTGGGAGAGCCACAACCTCTACGCGCAGATCCAGCAGAAGCGCCCCGCCTACACGCTCAGCAACAACAACGAAGACACGCCGATCATGGACATGATCAGCAACGAGCAGAAGACGGGCATGACCCCCGCCTACGACTACCCGCAGGCGGTCTACACGGCCCAACCCCGCCTGACGGAGGCCGACTTCAAGCTCCCCTCGACCGGTGCCTGGTGGTACGACGGCTCGGACCCGACCGTCGACCGGAAACTCGCCATCGGCCGCCTGGTCACCAACGCGGGCTCCTCGGTGAAGGCCCTGATGGCCGAGACCGCCCAGGTCAACGGCAGGTTCCCGGCCAACCAGGCCGCCTTCAACACCTTCGCCGACTCCTATCTCGACCCCGTCTGGGAGTCCCTGCACGGCACCGAGGGCGGCGGCTATATGTACGGCGGCCTCAAGCCCGGCTTCTGGAACGACGGGGCGCACGGCGTCACCACCATCGCCAAGACCGACCCGAACCGTCAGTACGTCCATGTCCTGACCCCGCCGACGACCAGCACCCTGCGGATCCGCGACAACGGTTACCGCATCGCCTCCGTCACCAACCTCCGTACGGGCAAGGCCGTTTCCTGGTCCCAGTCGGGCGGCGTGCTCACCCTCACCGGGCTCGGCTCCTGGGACCCGTACGACACCGTCTTCAAGGTCACCACGGCCGGCCGCCAGGGCATCCTCTCCGGAGTCAAGGTCACCGCGAGCGCGTCGGCGAGCGGCCATGCCGGCTCCGCCGCCGGTGACGGCGACTACCTCACCTACTGGGACAGCGACAAGACGCTGCCCGTGAACCTGACCTTCGACCTCGGCTCGGCGAAGAAGGTCCAGTACATCGGCCTCAACCAGCGCGAGGACTCGGTCGCCTACGCCCGCTCCGACACCGAGCAGTCGGCGCGTATCAAGGCGTACAAGGTGTTCCTCAGCAACGACGGCACGAACTGGGGGAGCGCCGTCAGGTCCGGGGAGCTGCCCAGCCGGCGCGGTGTCCAGGGCATCGACCTGACCGCGGCCACCGCCCGCTATGTCCGCCTGGAGGTGGACTCCACCTGGGCCGCCTCCACCGACACCACACGCTACAAGCGGCTGCGCGTCGACGAGGCCTGGATCGGCACGGCCTACGCGACGCCCGCGAACGGAGGACGCCCGTGATCCGGATCAGAGCACTGACGGCGGCGGTCGCCGCACTGCTGGTCGCCGCGACGGTACCGATCGTGGGCACCGCCCACCCGGCCGCCGCCTCCGACAACGGCCAGGCGATCCGGCCCGCCATGGGCTGGAGCAGCTGGAGCTATGTGCGCCGCGGGCCGACCGAGGCAAAGATCAAGGCCCAGGCCGACGCGCTGGTCGCGAGCGGGCTGAAGGACCACGGCTTCGTCCACGTCAACCTTGACGACTTCTGGCAGAAGTGCGACTCGAACGGCTTCACCGTCGACTCCTACGGCCGCTGGGCCGTCGACACCGCCAAGTTTCCCGGCGGCATCAAGGCGCTCGCCGACTACGTCCACTCCAAGGGCCTGAAGTTCGGCTTCTACGTCACCCCCGGCATCGCCAAGAACGCCGTCACCAAGAACACCCCGATCGAGGGCACGTCGTACCACGCGAAGGACATCGCGGACACCTCGAAGACCGAGAAGAACTACAACTGCAAGAACATGTACTACATCGACTACTCCAAGCCGGGCGCGCAGGAGTTCGTGAACTCCTGGGCGAACCAGTTCGCCTCCTGGGGGGTCGACTACCTGAAGATCGACGGGGTGGGCAGCCAGGACATCCCGGATGTGAAGGCCTGGTCCCAGGCCCTGCGTGCCACCGGGCGGCCCATCACCTTCGGGCTCTCCAACAACCTCCCGATCGCCGACGCCCCGACCTGGCGGCAGCTCGCGAACAGCTGGCGCACCCAGGGCGATGTCGAGTGCTACTGCGGTCCCGGCGACAACGGCAGCGGCTATCCGCTCACCGACTGGTCGCATGTCTCAGCCCGCTTCAACACGGCCGCGAGCTGGCAGCAGTACGCGAGACCCGGCGGCTGGAACGACCTGGACTCCCTGGAGGTCGGCAACGGCGACCAGGTGGGCCTCACCGCCGACCAGCGGCGCTCCCACTTCACGCTGTGGGCGATGGCCGCGGCCCCCCTCCTCCTCGGCACCGACCTCACCCATCTCGACACCGTCGACAAGGCCATGCTCACCAACGACCGGCTCATAGGCGTCGACCAGGACGGGGTCGCCGCGAAGCGGATCGTGAACAGCGGGGTCAAGCAGGTGTGGAGCAAGAAGGAGAGCGACGGCCAGTACGTCGTCGCCCTCTTCAACACCGGCACCTCCGGCAGCTCCACGGTCTCGGTGGACTGGTCCGAGGTCGGCTTCTCCGGGGCCGGGGACGTCACCGACCTGTGGTCCGGCTCCCACAAGGGCGTGATCGCCGGCTCCTACAGCGCCACCCTGCGTCCGGGCGAGACCCGCCTGATCCGCGTAAAGCCCGCCAACTCCCCCAAGTCGACGGCGGCTTCACCGGGCTTCGCCGTCGCCCCCTACGAATACCTCGGCTGGGGCAGCCCCCAGAACCCCACCTCGGTGATGTCGGCGACCGGCGTCAAGTGGTTCACCCTCGCCTTCGTCCTCTCCGACGGCACCTGCAACCCCAAGTGGGACGGCTCCCGCCCGCTCACCGGCGGCGACGACCAGGCGAAGATCAACGCGATCCGGGCGGCAGGCGGCGACGTCGTCGTCTCGGTCGGCGGCTGGAGCGGCGCCAAGCTCGGCGAGAAGTGCTCCAGCGCCTCGGCGCTCGCCGGCGCCTACCAAAAGGTCATCAGCGCGTACAAGTTGAAGGCCCTCGACATCGACATCGAGAACACCGAGTGGTCCAACGCGACCGTACGGCAGCGGGTGGTGGACGCGCTGAAGACGGTGAAGGCCGACAACCCCGGCCTCAAGACCGTCATCACCTTCGGCACCACCACCAGCGGCCCCGACTCCACCGGCGTCGACATTATCAAGCGGGCCGCCGACTCCGGCCTGGCGAACGACGTCTGGTGCATCATGCCGTTCGACTTCGGCGGCGGAGCCACCACCATGGGCACGCTCACCACCCAGGCCATGGAAGGCCTCAAGGCCCGGGTCAAGGCCGCCTACGGCTACAGCGACACCACCGCCTACGCCCACATCGGTCTGTCCTCGATGAACGGCACCACCGACGACTCCGGCGAACGGGTCCGCGTCGCCGACTTCAAGACCATGCTCGGCTACGCCCGGCAGCACCACATCGGCCGCCTCACCTACTGGTCCGTCAACCGCGACCGGGCCTGCGGATCCGGCACCGACGGCGATGCCTGCAGCGGTGTGTCGCAGCAGCCGTACGACTACCTCAAGGTCTTCGCCCAGTACACGGGCTGAGAGGGAGCAACCGCCATGAACCTCAGGAGAGTTCTGCCCTACGGGCTGGCCGCGGCGCTCGCGCTGCCGCTGGCCGGGCTGAGCCAGGGCACCGCCCTCGCGGCCACCGACTACCAGGCCGAGAACGCGACGATCTCCCAGGGCACCGTCGCCACCGACCACACCGGCTACACGGGCACCGGCTTCGTCGACTACACCAACGTCAAGGGCTCGTACGTGGAGTTCACGGTGAGCGCGACCGCAGCGGGCACTTCGGCGCTCACCCTCCGCTTCGCCAACGGCACCGCCGTCGACCGGCCGATGGACATCTCCGTGGGCGGCAGGGCCGTCGCCTCGGGCGTGTCCTTCCCGGCCACCGCCGACTGGAACACCTGGGCGACGAAGACGGTCGACATCCCGGTCACGGCCGGCTCCAACAAGATCCGCGCGACCGCCACCACGGCCAACGGCGGGCCCAACCTGGACCGGGTCAGCCTCGACACGGCCGCCGACACCCAGGCCCCCACCCGTCCCGGCCAGCCGTCCTGCTCCGACATCGGCGAGGACGGCCTCACCCTCGGCTGGGGCGCGGCCACCGACAACGTGGGCGTGACGGCGTACGACCTCTACGAGCACGGCAACAAGATCGGTGAGGCGCCCGGAAGTTCGACCTCGAAGACCCTCACCGGGCTCGCCCCGAACACCACCTACGACCTCACCGTCATCGCCCGCGACGCGGCCGGGAACACCTCGCCGGCCAGTCCGGTCGTCGACTGCACCACCAAGCCGAGCTCCGACACCACCCCGCCGACCAGGCCCGGCACACTTTCCGCGGCCGACATCACATCGAACGCCGTCCACCTCACCTGGGGCGCCTCCACGGACGACCGGGCCGTCACCGCGTACGACATCCGCAGCGGGCCGACGGTCTACAAGACGGTCACCACCGGTACGACCACCACCCTCACCGGCCTCGCCTGCGACAGCCCCTACACCCTGGACGTCGTCGCCCGGGACGCGGCCGGCAATGTCTCCGAGCCGAGCAACAGCGTCACCTTCACCACCAAGGCCTGCGCCACCGACGGCGGGGTGCCCTCCTCCATCGGCACGCTCTCCACGGGCTGGACGATCCCCTGGGGCACCTACTGGATGCCCGACGGCAAGACCGCCCTGGTCACCGAACGAGACGACTTCCGGGTCTGGAAGGTGACCAAGGACGGGACCAAGACCCAGGTCGGGACCGTGCCGAACGCCGTCACCACCAACGGCGAGGGCGGCCTGCTCGGGGTCGCCGTCGACCCCAAGTGGGAGACCGACCACTACGTGTACTTCATGCACACCGCCTCCGAGGGCAACCGGGTCGTGCGCATGACCTACGACGGCAGCAAGCTCAGCGACTACAAGGTGCTGCTCCAGGGCATCAAGAAGAACCGCTACCACAACGGCGGACGGCTCCTCTTCGGCCCCGACGGCTATCTCTACGTGTCCACCGGCGAGGCCCAGACGCCGGATCTCGCCCAGGACAAGAACTCGCTGAACGGCAAGATCCTGCGGATGACGACGGACGGCAAGCCGGCCCCGGGCAACCCCTTCGGGAACTACGTCTACAGCCTCGGCCACCGCAACCCGCAGGGCCTCGCCTTCGACCGCAACGGACGGCTGTGGGAGGCCGAGTTCGGCAACAGTTCCAAGGACGAGCTGAACCTCATCAAGCCGGGCGCCAACTACGGCTGGCCGACCTGCGAGGGTACCTGCTCGGTCTCGGGAATGACCAACCCCAAGGCCACCTGGAACGTCTCGGAGGCGTCGCCGAGCGGTATCGCCATCGTCCGCAACGTCGTCTACATGGCGTCCCTGCGCGGCGAACGGCTGTGGCGCATCCCGATCAACGGCAACGGCGAGAGCGTCGGCACACCCACCGCGTACTACGTGGGCACGTACGGGCGCCTGCGGACCGTCACCAAGGTTCCCGGCGCCGACCAGCTGTGGCTGTCCACCACCAACTGCGACAACAACGGCAACGAGCCCGACGGATCCGACAAGGTTTTCCGGATCGACATCAAGTGAGGGGACGTCAGGCCCGGTAAAGGGCCTCGACCTCGTTGGCGTAGGCGTTCTCGATCGCCTTGCGCTTCAGCTTCAACGACGGGGTCAGCAGACCGTGTTCCTCGGTGAACGGCTGGGCGAGGATACGGAACGTACGGATCGACTCGGCCTGTGAGACCAGGGTGTTGGCGGCCACCACCGCGCGCCGTACCTCGGTCTCCAGGTCGGCGTCGCGCACCAGCTCGGCCGCGGACATCGGGGGCTTGCCGCGCATCTGCAGCCAGTGCTCGACGGACTCGGTGTCGAGGGTGACCAGGGCGGCGATGTAGGGACGGTCGTTGCCGACGACGATGCACTGGTTGACCAGCGGATGGTCGCGGACCCGTTCCTCCAGGACACCGGGGGAGACGCTCTTGCCGCCGGAGGTGACCAGGATCTCCTTCTTGCGGCCGGTGATGGTGAGATAGCCGTCCTCGTCGAGGGAGCCGAGGTCGCCGGTGGCCAGCCAGCCGTCGTGCAGGGTCGAGTCGGTGGCCTTCTGGTTGTTGAGATAGCCCTGGAAGACGTTGCCGCCGTGCAGCCAGATCTCGCCGTCGTCCGCGATGTGCACGGTGGTGCCCGGGATGGCCTGGCCGACCGTGCCGTAGCGGGTCTGCTCGGGCGGGTTGGCGGTGGCGGCCGCCGTCGACTCGGTCAGGCCGTAGCCCTCGTAGATGTGTACACCCGCGCCGGCGAAGAACAGACCGAGTCTGCGGTCCATGGCCGAGCCGCCGGACATGGCGTTGCGGATCCGGCCGCCCATCGCCGCCCGGACCTTGGAGTAGACGAGCTTGTCGAAGAGCTGGTGCTGCACGCGCAGCGACGCCGACGGGCCGGGTCCGGTGCCCCACGCCTTCGCCTCGACGGCGTCCGCGTACTTCACCGCGACCTCGACCGCCTTCTCGAACGGGCCGCCCTTGCCCTCCTTCTCCGCCTTGCGCCGGGCCGCGTTGAACACCTTCTCGAAGATGTACGGCACGGCCAGGATGAACGTCGGCCGGAACGCGGCCAGATCGGGCAGCAGCGCGGCCGCGTGCAGCTGGGGCTGGTGGCCGAAGCGGACACCGTGCCGGATCGCGGCCACCTCGACCATGCGGCCGAAGACATGCGCGAGCGGCAGGAAGAGCAGGGTGGAGACCTCCTCGCCCTTCTTCGCGCGGAACACCGACTCCCAGCGGGCGACGACCGTGTCCGCCTCGTACATGAAGTTGCCGTGCGAGAGCACACAGCCCTTCGGGCGGCCGGTGGTGCCCGAGGTGTAGATGATCGTGGCGACGGAGTCCGGGGTGACCGCCTGCCGGTGCCGGTGCACGACCTCGTCGTCCAGGTGGGCGCCCGCGTCGTACAGCTCCTGCACCGCGCCCGAGTCCAGCTGCCACAGCTGGCGCAGCCGCGGCAGCCGGTCGATGACGGTGGCGATCGTCATCGCGTGGTCCTCGTGCTCCACGATCGCGGCCGTGCACTCGGCGTCGTACAGCATCCAGAAGCACTGCTCGGCCGACGACGTGGGGTAGACCGGCACCACCTGGGCGCCGATCGTCCACAGGGCGAAGTCGAACAGGGTCCACTCGTAGCGGGTGCGGGACATGATCGCGACCCGGTCGCCGAACCGGATGCCGCGCGCCAGCAGGCCCTTGGCGAGGGCCAGGACCTCGTCGCGGAACTCGGCCGCGGTCACCTCACCCCACTGGCCGAGGTCGTCCTTGCGGCCCAGGGCGATGTGCAGCGGGTCCGTCAGGGCATGCTCGAACACGCAGTCGGCCAGGCCGCCGACCGGCGGTGCCGACGCCAACGGCGGGTTGGTGAACTCGCGCAAACCCCGCTCCCGCTTCTCGCTCCCCAGTCACGCTCCGCACAGCGCCGTGAAAGCTACCCCACCGGAAGACCGTTCGGGAGGGGGTGCTAAAACGAGCATTGCTCACGTATGGTCGCCGCCGCACCCGGAGAATACGCTCACATGGGGAAGGGCCGGACAGAATCCTTACGGTTCAGTAGGTTTCGGCTCCGTAATCTCCACCGAATCTGTACGACCCGGTTACGGCCCCGGACCGGTTACCCGCCGGTCAGGCGCGGCGCAGAGCTGCGCCCTTGGATGACTGCGCCGCGGGCGCCGATTTCGTCACCGGGCGGTCCACGCGCGGGGTTCGCACCAGCACCAGGACCAGCGCGCCCGCCAGCACCGAGGCACCGCCCATCACCAGCAGCGCGCCGTTCAGGCCCGAGGCGAAGGCCGTGCGCAGGGTGTGCTCGGCGAAGGTGCCGCGCAGTGCCCCGGCGCCGCCGCCCGCCAGCGTGTGCGCCGCGTCGTGCGGCAGTGTGCCGGTCATCCGGGAGGTCACCACGGTCCCGGAGACGGCGACCCCGAGCGCGTACCCCAGCTGCCGGACCGTGTTCACCGCACCGCCCGCCATCCCGGCCCGCTCGGGCGGAACCGCCGCCAGCGCGGCGCCCGCGACCGTCGGCGACACGAACCCGGTGCCGACACCCACCAGCACGAACCCCGGTATCAGCGCGGTCCACGAGGAGCCGGCGCCCAGCACCGCCTGACAGAGGTCGCCCGCGCCGATCAGCAGCAGCCCGCCGCCGACCGTCAGCCGGGCCGGCGCCCCGTGCAGCAGCCGCCCCACCAGCACCGCGACCACCATCGCCGCCAGCGTCATCGGCAGCAGCGTCAACCCGCCCCGCACCGGGGTCATCCCGAGCAGGGTCTGCATCCAGATCGACACATACGGCAGCGCCCCGAAAGCCACGCCGCTGAACGCGAACGCCCCGACCATCACACCGGTGAACGACCGCCCGCGCAGCAGTGACAGATCGAGGAGCGGATGTGCCGCCCGCCGTTCCACCAGTACGAACACCAGTAGTCCCAGGGCCGCCGCGGCGAACGCGCCGAGCGCCGCCGACGCCGTCCATCCGTCCTCCCCGGCCCGTACGACCCCATAGGTCACACCACCGGCGAACAGCGCGAACGCGACCGTACCCGCCCAGTCCACCCGCATACCGCGCGGCCCCCGCGACTCCGGTACGACCCGCAAGGTCAGCCATACCGCGACCACACTGACCGGCAGGTTCACCAGGAAGATCCACCGTCAGCCGGGCCCCGCCGTCAGCAGCCCGCCGACCACCGGCCCGACCGCCGCCGCCCCGCCGCTCACCGCGCCCCACACCCCGAGCGCCGCCGACCGCTGCCGCCCCTGGTAGACCGAGCCGAGCAGCGGCAGCGTCGTCGCGAACATCGCGGCCGCGCCCACCCCCTGCACGGCTCGCGCCGCCACCAGCGTCCCCGGTCCCGGTGCCAGCCCGCACAGCAGGCTCGCGGCGGCGAACAGCACGACACCGGCCACATGCACCCGGCGCCTGCCGAGGATGTCGGCCGCCGCTCCTGCCCCCAGCAGCAGCGCGGCCAGCGCCAGGGCGTAACCGTCCACCACCCACTGCAGATCGCTCAGCGACGCGTGCAGTGCCGTCGCCATGTCCGGCAGCGCCACCACCACGATCGTCACATCGAGCAACAACATGAACGTTCCCAGACACACCGCTGTCAGCGGCCCCCACCTGCGCATCTCTTCACTCCTCGGTAGAACGGCACTGTGTCACTCCGTACGATGGGGCCACTCCGGCCGGTCGGAGCGGTGCAGCGGGGATGATCGGCGGAATCCGATGGGAGAGGCTGTGCTGGCGCTGGAATCCGACACGTTCGACGACCTGGACCTTCGGTTGCTCAGTGCGCTGGAGGTCGACGGCCGGGCCCCCTTCAGCCGGATCGCGGCGGTGCTGGGCGTCTCCGACCAGACGATCGCCCGCCGCTACCGCCGGCTGTGCACCGAGGCCGGGCTCAGGGTGGTCGCGGTCCGGGACGCCGAACTGCTCGGCCAGGACCAGTGGATGCTCCGGCTGCGCTGCGCGCCCGACGGCGCCACCGTCATCGCCGAAGCCCTCGCCAGGCGCCCGGACACCGCCTGGATCGGGCTGGCCTCCGGCGGCACCGAGATCGCCTGCATGACCCGGCCGCGCCACCCCGGTGACCACGACGACCTGCTGCTCGGCAAACTGCCGCGCACACCCAGCGTGGTGGAGATCCGCGCCCAGCAGCTCCTGCACCGCTTCTACGGCGGTCCGGACGGGTGGATGCGGAAGTTCCGGGCGCTCACGGACGACCAGGTCGACGCGCTGCGCCCGCCGGTGACGGAGGCCGCCGGACCGGCGCGCCTCGACCCGGAGGACGCTTTGCTGCTCGCCGCGCTGGAACGGGACGGCCGGGCGACCTACCCGGAGCTGCAGCGGGCGACCGGGCGGTCCGAGTCGGCGGTGAAGCGCCGGCTGGCCGCGCTGATCGCCTCCGGGGCGGTGTACATCGACGTCGAGTACCGGTCCGAGGTCTTCGGGTACGGCACGGCCGCGGTGCTGTGGATCACCACCGCGCCGGCCGCGATGCACTCCGTCGGGGAGGCGCTGGCCGGGCACGACGAGGTGGCGTTCGCGGCGGCCACCGCAGGGCCCTCGCACATCGTCGTCACCGCGGTGGTGCGGAACACGGCCGGTCTCTACGCCTACCTGAGCGGGCCCCTCGGGCGGCTGGAGGGGGTCCAGCACGTGGAGGCCTCGCCGTTTCTGCGGAGGGTGAAGCAGCTGACGTACCAGCGCGCCTAGCGGGTGCGGTGCAGGCGCTCGCCGCCCCTGAGGATCGCTGCCGCGAGCGCGTCCGCCGCCGACTGTGCCGGTGAGCGCCGGTGGCCGTGCACGAGAACGAAGTCGATCCTGCCCAGCTCCGGGAGGCCCGCGCGATCCGGGACGCGGAACAGGCCCGGCGGGATCAGACCCTTCGAGTGGGCCATCACGCCCAGGCCCGCCCGGGCCGCCGCGACCAGACCATTGAGACTGCCGCTGGTGCAGACGATGCGCCACTCGCGGCCCTGGCGTTCCAGCGCCTCCAGGGCCAGGGCGCGGGTGATCCCCGGCGGGGGATAGACGATCAGCGGGACCGGGCGGTCGGGGTCCAGACGGAGCCGTTCCGCACCGATCCACACCAGGTCGTCGTGCCAGACCAGCTCGCCCAGCGGATCCTCCACGCGCCGCTTCGCCAGCACCAGGTCCAGCTTCCCGGCGGCCAGCTGCTCGTGCAGGGTGCCGGACAGCTCCACCGTCAGTTCCAGGTCGACCTCGGGGTGGTCGTAGCGGAAACCCTCCAGGATCTCCGGCAGCCGGGTGAGGACGAAGTCCTCCGACGCGCCGAAGCGGAGCCGGCCCCGCACCCGGGTCCCGGTGAAGAAGGCCGCCGCCTGCTCGTGCACCTCCAGGATCCGGCGGGCGAACCCGAGCATCGCCTCGCCGTCGTCGGTCAGTTCCACCGAGTGCGTGTCCCGGGAGAACAGCTGGCGGCCGGCCGCGTCCTCCAGACGCCGCACATGCTGGCTGACCGTCGACTGGCGCAGTCCCAGGCGGCGGGCGGCCTGGGTGAAGCTGAGTGTCTGGGCCACCGCAAGGAAGGTCCGCAGCTGCGAAGGGTCGTACACTCGAACATGTTATCGCGGAACGCGATGGCAGTCAGAGCGGTATACCGGATTCCCGATCACCTGTCGGAGGAGGACGATGGAGAGGGGCCTCCCGGCCGCCGGCGAGAGCCCGGCGCACGCGCCGGCCCGACACCATTGACCGACCGCTAGTGGAGCACCGTGAAACGCCTGAGCTGGCCCAGTTGGCTGCCGATCGACCCGTACGTCCTGCTGTTGCTCGGGACGGTGGGCATCGCCGCGCTCCTCCCGGCCCGGGACACCGCCGCCGACGTGGCCTCCGGCGCCTCCACGGCCGCGATCGCCTTTCTCTTCTTCCTCTACGGCGTCCGCCTTTCCACCCGCGAGGCCGTCGACGGACTGCGGCACTGGCGGCTCCACGTCACGGTCCT
Organism: Streptomyces sp. NPDC096040; assembly: GCF_040303265.1. Lineage (NCBI taxonomy): Bacteria > Bacillati > Actinomycetota > Actinomycetes > Kitasatosporales > Streptomycetaceae > Streptomyces > Streptomyces sp. NPDC096040. Next base: position 53,071 of record NZ_JBEOTA010000034.1, on the reverse strand, counting down.
GGTCTGCACCTTCGTGATCTTCCCGGTGCTCGGCCTGGCCGCCCGCGGTCTGGTGCCCGTGCTCCTCACCCAGCCGCTCTACCAGGGCTTCCTCTTCCTCACTCTGGTGCCCTCGACCATCCAGTCGTCGATCGCCTTCACCTCGATCGCCCGGGGCAACGTGCCCGCCGCGATCTGCGCCGGTTCCTTCTCCTCGCTGATCGGCATCGTCCTCACCCCGCTGCTCGCCGCCGGCCTGCTCGGCAGCAGCAGCAGCGGCGGCGGCTTCTCCGCCGACTCGATCGTCAAGATCGTGCTCCAGCTGCTGGTGCCGTTCGTCGCCGGACAGCTGCTGCGCCCCTGGATCGGTGAGTTCGTCGCCCGGCACAGGAAGGTCCTCGGCCTGGTCGACCGCGGCTCGATCCTGCTGGTCGTCTACACCGCGTTCAGTGAGGGCATGGTCCGGGGCATCTGGCACCAGGTCAGCGCCGTCCGGCTGGCCGGACTGCTCGCCGTCGAGGCGGTGCTGCTCGCCGTGATGCTCGTCCTGACCTGGTACGGCGCCAAGGCACTCGGCTTCGGCCGCGGGGACCGCATCGCCATCCAGTTCGCCGGATCGAAGAAGTCCCTCGCCTCCGGACTGCCGATGGCCAGCGTCCTGTTCGGCGCCCACGCCTCGCTGGCCGTGCTGCCGCTGATGCTCTTCCACCAGATGCAGCTCATGGTGTGCGCGGTCATCGCCAAGCGCCGCGCCCACGACCCGGAGGCCCAGGAGGACGCCGTGCCCCCCGCCGCTCCTGCGGCGGAGTCACGGCCCGCCGTCGGCACCGGGACCCGCGGCCGCTGAGTCGTCGGCCAAGGGGGCGGCACGGCCTTTCCGAGGCCGGCCCCGGACTCGGGCACCCGTGTTGTCGGCTGCCGAACGCGACCAGTTCACGGGCCTGTTGATCCGGATTTCCGGTACGGACGGCTGATGACGGCTAACGTTCCGTCATGACCGCACCCCTGGCGCTCGATCCGGCGCACACCGCTCTCGTCCTCGTCGACCTGATGGACCGCATCGTCGCGCTGCCCCTGGAGCCCCGCAAGGGCACCGAAGTCCTGCACACCGCCGAGGAGCTGGCCCACTCCTTCCGCGCGGCCGGCGCACCCGTGGTGCTCCTCCGCGTCGAACGGCCCGCGCTCGCCGAGCAGCCGCCGGGCAGCGGACTGGTGGCCGGACTCCGCAGGGAAGGGGACGTGGAAATCGTCAAGCGCACCATCGGCGGCTTCCAGGGCACGGAACTCGACGCCCGGCTGCGCCGGCTCGGCGTCACCTGCCTGGTGTTCGGCGGCATCGCCACCAACCTCGGCGTCGAGTCCACCGCCCGCGCCGCCGCCGACCTCGGCTACGACCTGGTCTTCGTGGCGGACGCCATGGCCGCCTTCACGGCCGCCGAGCACGAGGCGTCCGTCCGGCTCGACTTCCCGCGCCTGGGCACGGTCGTGACCGCAGCCGACGTGCGCCTCACCCCCGCCTGACCGCTCAGACCAGCGTTCCGCCCCCGTCCACGACCACCACCGACCCGGTGCTGTACCCCCCGCGCATCAGGTACAGGTACGCCTCCGCGACATCCGCCGGCTCGCCCATCCGCCCCACCGGCAGCGACTCGGCGGACGACCGGTACAGCTCCTCCCGGACCGCCTCCGGCAGCGTCCGCCACAGCTCGGTCCGCACCACACCCGGCGAGACCACGTTGACCCGCACCGGCGCCAGCTCCACGGCCAGCGCCCGGGTCAGCGACTCCATCGCCCCGCACAGCGCGGACGCGACACTCGAACCGGGCATCGGCCGCTGCCCCGCCGTTCCCGTGGTCAGTACCACCGAACCGCCCGGGCGGATCGTCCCGACGCCGTACTTCACCGCCGTGTACGCGCCGAACAGACGGGTGTCCAGAAAGCGGCGGGCCGCTCCGATGCTCGTCTCGGCCACCGTCTCCAGCAGCAGCGAGTCACCCGCCGTGAACACCAGGTGGTCGTAGCCGCCGATCTCCGCGAAGAAGCCACGCACCGCGTCCTCGTCCGTGGCGTCCAGCACATGGCCCTCGGCGTCCTCGGGCAGCACCTTCAGTGCCGCGTCCACGCTCTCCTGCCGGCGCGAGGCGACGACCACCCGCGCGCCCTCCCGCGCCGCGCCCTCGGCGATCGCGAGCCCGATGCCCGACGTACCTCCGATGACGACGACACGCTGTCCCCGCAGACCCATGACCGACCCCTCTCCAAGCTGGTGTTCTGTCCCGTTCGGACGCTTCCAGCCTGCGACCCGGCGGCATCGTCCGTCCAAGACCTCTTTCGCCGGTGGCGATACCCTGAAGGCATCGCCAGCCGGGAAAGGGGCCGTGCTCATGGACCTGGATCTGCGCAAGGTCCGCTATTTCGTGGCGGTCGCCGAAGACCTCCACTTCGGCCGGGCGGCCGAGCGGCTGCACATCGCCCAGCCGGTGCTCAGCCGTCAGATCCGCGCGCTGGAGAAGGACCTGGGCGCCGAACTGTTCGTACGGGACAGCCACGGCGTGACCCTGACCGACGCCGGACACCAACTCCTTGACGACGCACGCCAGTTGCTGACGGTCGCCGACGGCGCCCGGCGCCGCGTCCTGCAGGCCGCACGCGGTCGGCGGCGGCTCGTCGTCGGCTTCCGCGCCGGTGTCGTCGTCACCCAGGCCCTGCGCGCCTTCACCGCGGCCCACCCGGACGTCGAGACCAAGGCGTGCCGGGTCGAGTGGGACGACCAGGAGCAACGGATCCTCGACGGCACCGTCGACATCGCCTACGTACGGCAGCCGGTCCGGCCGGACGGACTGGAACTGCGCCCCCTGTACAGCGAGCCCCGCGTGGCCATGCTCCCGGACCGGCACCGGCTGGCCGGGAAGCAGGAGATCTCACTCTCCGACCTCAAGGGCGAGCAGTGGGTGCGCTACAACGACCCCCGCCCGGGCGACCTGCCGCTGCGCACCATCGAGGAGAAGTTCGAGTGCGTGGCCGCCGGCACCGCCATCACGATGGTGCCCCGGTCGGTCGCCGAGCAGTACTCCCGCCCGGACATCGCCTACGTCCCGGTCACCGACGCCGATCCCGACCGGGTGCTGCTGGCCTGGGCGGCCGGCCGCCGCTCCCCGCTGATCGCCGCGTTCGCCGAGGCCGCGGCGGGCGTCGCGGTGCCCGACTGAGGCGGGGCCCCTGCGGCGCAGGGGGCGCTCCCCGCCGGTCGGGGCCCCGCCGCCGTGCCGCGGGGAGCCGGTCAGCCCTGGGCGGTCGCGGCCCGCAGGGCGATGCGGTCCTCGCCCGCGTACACGTTCATGTTGCTGCCCCGCAGGAAGCCGACCAGGGTCAGCCCGGTCTCCGCCGCCAGGTCCACCGCCAGCGAGGACGGCGCGGAGACGGCCGCCAGCAGCGGAATGCCCGCCATCACCGCCTTCTGCGCCAGCTCGAAGGAGGCCCGGCCGGAGACCAGCAGGATCGCGCGGGACAGTGGCAGGGAGCCGTTCTGCAGGGCCCGCCCGACCAGTTTGTCGACCGCGTTGTGCCGGCCGACGTCCTCCCGGATGTCCAGCAGCTCCCCTTCCTCGGTGAACAGGGCCGCCGCGTGCAGCCCCCCGGTCCGGTCGAACACCTGCTGGGACGCGCGGAGCCGGTCGGGGAGGCTCGCGAGCAGCTCGGGTTCCACCCGGACCGGGGGAGTGTCGGCGATCGGCCAGCGAGCCGTCGTACGTACCGCGTCGAGGCTCGCCTTGCCGCACAACCCGCAGGACGAGGAGGTGTAGACGTTCCGCTCCAGGGTGAAGTCGGGGAGCCGGACGCCCGGCGTGGTCCGCACGTCCACCACGTTGTAGGTGTTGGAACCTCCCCCACTCTCGGCTCCGCTCGAGCGGGAGGTGCCCCCACCCGTCGCGCCCGCGCAGTAGACGATGTTCTGCAGATCGTCGGCGGTCGCCAGGACACCTTCGCTCACCAGGAACCCGGCCGCCAGCGCGAAGTCGTCGCCGGGCGTGCGCATCGTGATCGCCAGGGGTTTCCCGTTGAGTCTGATCTCCAGCGGTTCCTCGGCGACGAGCGTGTCCGGCCGGGCGGAGACCGCTCCGTCGCGGATGCGGATGACCTTGCGTCGTTCCGTGACTCGTCCCATGTTCTGATCAGCCCCGGTTCTGTACGTGCTGGTAGCCGAAACGGCCCTTGATGCAGAGGTTGCCGTGGGTCACCGGGTTGTCGTGCGGCGAGGTGACCTTGACTATCTCATTGTCCTGCACATGGAGCGTGAGGTTGCAGCCCACACCGCAGTACGCGCACACGGTGGTCGTCTCCGACTGCCGCGACTCGTCCCAGGTACCCGCCGCCCGCATGTCGAACTCCGACCTGAACGACAGCGCCCCGGTGGGACACACCTCCACACAGTTCCCGCAGTAGACACAGGCCGAGTCGGTCAGCGGGGCGTCGTGCTCCACGGCGATCCGGGCGTCGAAGCCCCGCCCGGAGACGGAGATCGCGAAACTGTTCTGCCACTGGTCGCCGCAGGCGTCCACGCACTTGTAGCAGAGGATGCACTTGTCGTAGTCGCGCACATACAGATCGTTGTCGACCTTGGGCTCCTCGTTGAGCCGGGCCGCGTCGGGGCCGAAGCGGCCGGGTTTCGCCTCGTACTCCTTGAGCCACTCGGCGACGCGCGGGGTCGTCGACAGGTCCACCGAGGAGGCCAGCAGCTCCAGGACGATCCTGCGGCTGTGCCGGACGCGCTCGGTGCCGGTGCTCACGACCATCCCCGGCTCGGCCTTGCGGGAGCAGGCCGGCACCAGGGTCCGGGCACCCTCCACCTCGACCACGCACACCCGGCAGGCGTTCTTCGGGCGCAGGGTGTCGCCCTCGCACAGCGTCGGGACGTCCGTCCCGGCCGCCCGGCAGGCGTCCAGGACGGTCGAGCCCTCCGGGACCCGCGCCTGCCGGCCGTCGAGGGTGAACTCCAGCAGCCGGCGCGGGATGCCCAGCGGTGTGACGGTCATTCGTATGCCCCCAGACGGTCGATGGCGGATTCCACGGCGTTCCAGGCGGTCTGGCCGAGACCGCAGATCGAGGCGTCCCGCATCGCCCGGCCGACCTCGCGCAGCAGCGCGATGTCATCGGCCGCGCCGGCGCCGGTGCGCGCGACGATCCGGTGCAGCGCCTCCTCCTGCCGGACCGTCCCCACCCGGCACGGGACACACTGCCCGCAGGACTCGTCCCGGAAGAACTCGGCGATGCGGAGCAGGAGCCGGGGCAGCGGCACGGTGTCGTCGAAGGCCATGACCACGCCCGAGCCGAGCGTGGTGCCCGCCTCCCTGGTGCCCTCGAAGGTGAGCGGGATGCCGAGTTCGTCCGGCCGTACGAAGCCGCCCGCGGCCCCGCCGAGCAGTACAGCCCGCAAGCCGTCCCGGACTCCGGCGAGGTGGAGGAGCTCGCCGAGCGTGGCACCGAAGGGGAGCTCGTAGATGCCGGGGCGGGCCACGCTCCCCGACACGCAGAACAGCTTGGGGCCTGTGGACTTGGCGGTCCCGATCGCCGCGTACGCCTGGGCGCCCATGGTCAGGACCGGCAGGACGTTGACCAGCGTCTCCACGTTGTTCTCGACCGTCGGTTTGCCGAACAGTCCCTTCTCCACCGGGAACGGCGGCTTCGAGCGCGGCTCGCCCCGGTATCCCTCGATGGAGTTGAACAGGGCCGTCTCCTCACCGCAGACGTACGCTCCCGCACCGCGCCGGATCTCGATGTCGAAGGCGAAGCCCTGGCCGAGGATGTCCTCGCCGAGCAGACCACGGGAGCGGGCCTGGTCGACCGCATGCTGCATACGGAGTGTCGCCCGCGGATACTCGCCGCGGATGTAGAGGAAGCCCCGGTGCGCGCCGGTCGCGTACGCCGCGATCGTCATCGCCTCCACCAGCGCGTACGGGTCGCCCTCCATGAGCACGCGGTCCTTGAAGGTGCCCGGCTCGGATTCGTCGGCGTTGCAGACGAGGTAGTGCGGATGGTCCGGCTGGGACGCCGTGGCCTGCCATTTCCGGCCGGTGGGGAAGGCGGCGCCACCGCGCCCGACCAGACCCGAGTCGGTGACCTCGCGGATGACCCCGGCGGGCCCGAGGCCGAAGGCCTGACGCAGGGCGGTGTAGCCGCCGTGGGAGCGGTAGTCGTCGAGGGAGTACGGATCGACCACGCCGACCCGCTTGAGGAGGACGAGGCCCTCCCGACCGGCCTGGGGTACGGCCGTCGCGGCCGCCGGCTCCTCGGGTACCGAGTCGGGCGCGGTGGCCGCGAGGACGGCACCGGCCACGGTCGCCGGCGCCGCCACCGCCGTACGCACCGGGTCCCCGGCCCGGATCGCGAGGGCGGCTGGAGCGCGCTCGCACAGGCCCAGGCAGGGGCTGTGTTCGAGGTGCACTCCGGATCCGAGACCCTCTTCCACGCCGGCGCGGAGTTCCGGAGCCCCGGCCGCTGCGCACGCCGGGTCCGTGCAGACGTGCAGGACGGTAGCCGGACGGGGCTTGACGGAGAACATCGCGTAGAAGGTGGCCACGCCGTAGGCCTCGGCCGGCGGGACCGTCAGGCGTCGGCACAGGTAGTCGAGGGCGCCCTCGCTGATCCAGCCGACGCGGTCGTTGATCGCGTGCAGCCCCGGCAACAGCAGATCGCGGCGGTCCCGGGCCTCGCGGCCCCCGCGTGCCCACCTCAGGTCGGCGTCGGAACGGTCGGCGCCCTCCCAGGAGGACTCCGGAGGGCCCAACAGGGCGTCGACGGCCGCCCGTTCCTCGTCCGTCGGTTTGCTGTCGCCGAAGTGCAGGTCCACTTGCGTCACCTCACGATGGTCGCGACCGGGAGCTTCTCGATACGGATCGCCGACGCCTTGAACTCCGCCGTCCCCGCGATCGGGCAGTTGGCCTCGATCGTCAGCTGGTTGGTGTCCACCTCGTCGGGAAAGTGCATGGTCATGAAGGCGAGACCGGGACGCAGTGCCGTGTCGACCCAGACCGGGGCCACCACCGAGCCCCGCCGCGAGGACACCCGGACCTCCTCGCCGACCGTGACCCCGTACCGCTCGGCGTCCTCCGGGCACAGCTCGATGTACTCGCCGCGCCGCAGCGGGGAGGCGTAACCGCCGCTCTGCACCCCGGTGTTGTAGGAGTCGAGCCGCCGCCCGGTGGTGAGCCGCACGGGGTACTCCTCGTCGGTGAGGTCGACCGGCGGATCGTGCTGGACCAGCCCGAAGGGGGCCGGCATCCCGCGCCGCGCCGGATCCTTCTCCCACAACCTGCCGTGCAGATAGGCCGGTTCGAGGCGCTCGGTGCTGGGGCACGGCCACTGGATGCCGTGGTGCTCGACGAGCCGGTCGTACGTCATCCCGTAGTGGTCCGGGGAGACCGACCTGAGCTCGTTCCAGACGGCCTCCGCGTCGGCGTACTTCCAGTCGTGGCCGAGCCGGGTGGCGAGGGCGCAGATGATGTCGATGTCCTGACGGGCCTCGCCGGGCGGGGTCACGGCCCTGCGCACCCGCTGAACCCGCCGTTCGCTGTTGGTGGTGGTGCCCTCGGTCTCCGCCCAGCCCGCGGTAGCGGGCAGTACGACGTCCGCCAACTCGGCCGTCCTCGTGAGGAAGATGTCCTGGACGACCAGGAAGTCGAGGGCCCTCAGCCGGCGCATCGCCTGTTCGCTGTCGGCCTCCGACTGGGCCGGGTTCTCGCCGATGCAGTAGACCGCCTTGAGCGTGCCCTCCTCCATCGCCTCGAACATCTCGGTGAGGTTCAGCCCGTAGTGCGGCTGGATGACCGTGTCCCAGGCCGACTCGAACTTCAGCCGGGTGTCCGGGTCGAGGATGTCCTGGAAGCCGGGCAGGCGGTTGGGGATGGCGCCCATGTCACCGCCCTGCACGTTGTTCTGACCGCGCAGCGGCTGCAACCCGGCCCCGTAGCGGCCGACCTGGCCGGTGAGCAGGGAGAGGTTGATCAGGGCGCGGACGTTGTCGGTGCCGTTGTGGTGCTCGGTGATGCCGAGGGTCCAGCAGAGCTGGGCGCCCTCGGCGCGGGCGTAGGCGTGCGCCAACTCCCGTATCGCGGGGGCCGGTACGCCCGTCACCTTCGCCGCCAGCGACAGCGTCCACGGCTCGACGAGCGCCCTGTACTCCTCGAAGCCGCTCGTCGCCCGCTCGATGAACGCCTGGTTGGCCAGCCCCGCGTGGATGATCTCCCGGCCGATCGCGTGCGCCATCGGGATGTCCGTGCCCACGTTCAGCCCGAGCCAGCCCTCCGCCCACTCGGCGGTCGAGGTGCGCCGCGGGTCGACGGCGTACATCCGGGCGCCGTTCCTGATCCCCTTCAGCACGTGCTGGAAGAAGATCGGGTGCGCGAAGCGGGCGTTGGAGCCCCACATCACGATGACGTCGGTGTGCTCGATCTCCTCGTACGACGACGTGCCGCCGCCGGAGCCGAAGGCGGCCGAAAGACCGGCGACGCTCGGCGCGTGACAGGTGCGGTTGCAGGAGTCGACGTTGTTGGTGCCCATCACCACCCGGGCGAACTTCTGGGCCACGTAGTTCATCTCGTTGGTGGCGCGGGCGCAGGAGAACATCCCGAACGCCCCGCGGTTGCGGTCCAGGCCACGGGCCGCGCGGTCCAGGGCCTCCGCCCAGGTCGCCCGCCGGAACGGCTCGTCACGGGAGTCCCGCACCAGGGGATGGGTGAGCCGGGTGTAGGTCTTCGGTTCACGCTTTCGCGTGCTCTTCGTGCTCATCGTGCTCTTCGTGCTCTTCGTGGTCTTCATGCTCTCCGTGCTCTTCATGCGGCGCTCCTCAGCGCGAGCAGGTCCGAGATGGCGTGCACGGTGCGCAGGGTGGGCACCTCCACGCCGGTGATCTCTGCCAGCTCGACGACGGCCGCGAGGAGCACGTCGAGTTCCAGCGGCTTGCCGCGCTCCAGGTCCTGGAGCGTGGAGGTGCGGTGATCGCCCACCTTCTCGGCGCCCGCGAGCCGGCGCTCGATGGAGACACCGACCTCGCAGCCGAGCGCGTCGGCGACCGAGAGCGTCTCGCGCATCATGATCTCGATGACCCGCCGGGTGCCGCCGTGCAGGCACATCTGCCGCATGGTGGCCCGGGCCAGCGCACTGATCGGGTTGAACGAGATGTTCCCGAGCAGCTTGAGCCAGATGTCGTTGCGCAGATCCGGCTCCACCGGGCACTTCAGCCCGCCGGTCTGCATCGCCTCGCTGAACCGCTGACAGCGCCTGGACACGCTGCGGTCGGGCTCGCCGATCGAGAACCGGGTGCCTTCCAGGTGCCGTACCACGCCCGGGGCCGCCAGCTCGGTGGCCGCGTAGACCACACAGCCGACGGCGCGTTCGGGGGCGAGCACGGCGCTGACCGCGCCGCCCGGGTCGACGCTCTCGACACGGTGGCCGTCGTAGGGGCCGCCGTGCCGGTGGAAGTACCACCAGGGGATGCCGTTCTGGGCGGCGACCACCGCCGTGCGCTCGTGCAGCAGCGGCTCGATCAGCGGCCCGCACGCCGCGTACGAGTTGGCCTTCAGGCCCAGGAAGACATAGTCGACCGGGCCGACCTCGGCCGGGTCGTCGGTGGCGTGGGCGTGTGCGGTGAAGTCACCCCGCGGGCTCAGCACCCGTACTCCGTACTGCCTCATGGCCGCCAGGTGGGGTCCACGGGCTATGAGATGCACATCGGCGCCCGCGCGGTGGAGCGCGGCGCCGACGAAGGCGCCGATCGCACCGGCGCCGAGGACTGCGACTTTCACGGAACACTCCGTTCGGTTTGAGGGATACCGCGGAGGTGGCCTCTCGTGGGCCGGATCCTGTGGTGCCTGGGCCGAATCATGTCGACGAAATATTGTCTACAGTATGGAGTCGAGGGCGACAAGGGTTCGGACAGCGACCGTTCGGCGCATTCCGGACACCGCTCATCGCATACGATCCAGCCGTTGGGTTCTCAACCACCCTGACCCACCCCTACCGTTCGGGATTCATGAGCAGCCCCCCTGTAGCACCGCCGGGCTGGAGCCGCTGGCTCGTCCCGCCCGCCGCCCTCTCCGTCCATCTCTCCATCGGCCAGGCCTACGCCTGGAGCGTCTTCAAACCCCCGCTCGAATCCGCGCTGAACCTCAGCGGCACCGAGAGCGCGCTGCCCTTCCAGCTCGCGATCGTGATGCTCGGTCTGTCGGCCGCGTTCGGCGGCACCCTCGTCGAGCGCAACGGACCGCGCTGGGCCATGACGGTCGCCCTGGTCTGCTTCTCCACCGGCTTCCTGATCTCCGCGCTCGGCGCCGAGACCAAGCAGTACTGGCTGATCGTCCTCGGCTACGGCTTCGTCGGCGGCATCGGCCTCGGCATCGGCTACATCTCGCCCGTCTCCACCCTGATCAAGTGGTTCCCGGACCGGCCCGGCATGGCCACCGGCATCGCCATCATGGGCTTCGGCGGGGGCGCGCTGATCGCCTCGCCCTGGTCCGCGCAGATGCTCTCGTCCTTCGGCAGTGACAACGATGGCATCGCCCTCGCCTTCCTGGTGCACGGACTGGCGTACGCCGTCTTCATGACCCTTGGCGTGCTGCTGATCCGGGTACCGCGCACCGAGAGGCCGGTCGCGGACGCGCCGAGCGCCTTCGAGGGCGTGCAGGTCTCGGCGAACACCGCGATCCGCACCCCGCAGTTCTGGTGCCTGTGGGTCGTGCTCTGCATGAACGTGACCGCGGGCATAGGCATCCTGGAGAAGGCCGCCCCGATGATCACGGACTTCTTCGCCGACAGCTCCACCCCGGTGACGGTGTCCGCGGCGGCCGGGTTCGTCGCCCTGCTGTCCGCCGCCAACATGGCGGGCCGCATCGGCTGGTCGTCCACCTCCGACCTGATCGGCCGGAAGAACATCTACCGCGTCTACCTCGGTGTCGGCGCGTTGATGTACCTGCTCATCACGCTGTTCGGGGACTCCTCCAAGCCGCTGTTCATCCTCTGTGCGCTGGTGATCCTCTCCTTCTACGGCGGCGGCTTCGCCACCGTCCCCGCCTATCTGAAGGACCTCTTCGGCACCTACCAGGTCGGCGCGATCCACGGCCGGCTGCTCACCGCCTGGTCCCTGGCCGGTGTGCTCGGGCCGCTGATCGTCAACTGGATCGCCGACCACCAGAAGAACGCCGGCAAGCACGGCTCCGACCTGTACACCCTGTCCTTCGGCATCATGATCGGACTGCTCGTCATAGGGTTCATTGCCAACGAGCTGGTCCGGCCCGTCAACGTCCGCCACCACATCCCCGCACCCAGGGAGGCCGTCGATGTCGAACGACAGCAGCCGGCCTGAGGCCGACCGGCGGTGGCTGATCGCCGTCGCCTGGCTCTGGGTGGGCGCGCCCTTCGCCTACGGAGTGTACGAACTAGTACAGAAAGCCACACAGCTGTTCAACGGGTGAACCAAGGGGCTGAACCACGAGAATGCCCGGGCGTCCGAGGGTCTGCAAGAAGCCGACAACTCGGGCGCCCGTTTCCTGTGGCCTTACATGCCGTCGTACCCGTGAGTCACTGAACAGACTGGTGGGCCCACACCGAGGCAACGAGGGGGACCCACCACCCATGAACGGCTCGCGCATCGCCGCCGTCGGCCACTACCAGCCCGCCAAGGTGCTCACCAACGAGGACCTGGCGGCCCTGGTCGACACCAGTGACGAGTGGATCCGCAGCCGGGTGGGCATCCGCACCCGGCACATCGCGGGGCCCGACGAACCCGTCGACGAACTCGCCGCGCACGCCGCGGCCAAGGCCCTGGCCGCCGCCGGTCTCACGCCCGGTGACATCGACCTGGTCCTGGTCGCCACCTCCACCGCCATCGACCGCTCCCCGAACACCGCCGCACGCGTCGCCGCCCGGCTCGGTGTCCCGCAGCCCGCCGCGATGGACGTCAACGTCGTCTGCGCCGGCTTCACCCACGCCCTCGCCACCGCCGACCACACCGTACGGGCCGGGGCCGCCACCCGTGCCCTGGTCATCGGCGCCGACAAGATGTCCGAGGTGACGGACTGGACCGACCGTACGACCTGTGTGCTGGTCGGCGACGGGGCGGGCGCGGCCGTGGTCGAGGCCTGCGGGCCCGGTGAGGAGCCAGGCATCGGGCCGGTGCTGTGGGGTTCCGTCCCCGAGATGAGCCATGCCGTACGGATCGAGGGCACCCCGCCCCGGTTCGCGCAGGAGGGGCAGAGCGTCTACCGCTGGGCCACCACCCAGCTGCCGCCCATCGCCCGGCTCGCCTGCGAGAGGGCCGGGGTGGACCCCGTCGACCTCGCCGCGGTCGTGCTGCACCAGGCCAACCTGCGGATCATCGAGCCGCTCGCCCAGAAGATCGGTGCGGTCAACGCAGTGGTCGCGAGGGACGTCACCGAATCCGGCAACACCTCGGCCGCGAGCATCCCGCTCGCGCTGTCCAAGCTGGTCGAGCAGGGGAGCGTGTCCAGCGGAGACCTGGTCCTGCTGTTCGGCTTCGGTGGCAATCTGTCGTACGCGGGGCAGGTCGTGCGGTGTCCCTGAGAGCGCGTTCTGCGGTGTGACGTGCCCAACTCCCGCTTCCTCTGGCAGTTGTGCGCCGTAGACTGTAGACGAAAGACAATCGATACTGAGTGTCCGCTCGTAACGGGTGTCCGCCGAAGGGGGATCCGATGTTGTCAGCCGGACTGCCGCAGGGTGCGGTGCCCAAGCTCGAACGCCCCGGCCCGCTGCGCGACCGCGTCTACGAGGCGCTGCTCGAACTCATCACCACCCGCGCCCTCCAGCCCGGCCAGCACCTCGTCGAGAGCGAACTCGCCGGTCATCTGGGCGTCTCCCGGCAGCCGGTGCGCGAGGCGCTGCAGCGGCTGAACACCGAGGGCTGGGTCGATCTGCGTCCCGCGCAGGGCGCCTTCGTCCACGAGCCCACGGAGGACGAGGCCGACCAGCTCCTCACGGTGCGCACGCTGCTGGAGGCCGAGGCGGCGCGGCTGGCGGCGGCCAACGCGGGCAGCGCGGGAGTGGCCGCGCTGGAATCCCTGTGCGCCGAGGGCGAGAAGGCCGTCGCCGCGGACGACGTGGACGGGGCCGTCGCCCTGAACGCCGTGTTCCACGCCAAGATCATGGACCTGGCCGGCAACGCGGTCCTCGCCGAACTCGCCGCCCAGGTCGACCGCAGGGTCCGCTGGTACTACACGCCGGTGGCCCGCCAGCGAGGCCGCCAGTCCTGGATCGAACACCGAGAACTGATAGCGGCGATCACGGCCCGCGACGAACAGCTGGCGACCCGCCTGATGCGCGAACACACCGAGCACACGCGACGCTCGTACCACGAGCGGGCGAAGTCCTGAACCGGCGCGGGCTCACGGCAGCGTGATGAGAGCGATGCCGTCCGCCTGCGCGACGGCCAGCCGGGTGCCGTCGGGGTGGAGGGCGGCCACGGGAGTGGAGATGCGCCTGCGGCCGAAGCAGGTGGATTTGACGGACACCTCGACCTCGGGCCACGCCGTGAGAGTGCGCCCGGTGGCGGTGTCCAGCAGTCGCGGGTGGCCGAGGAACGAGATCACCTGGTCGCCACGGGGCAGCAGCAGGACACCCGGCTCGGCATCGACAGGACTGCGGTGGAGCCAGCGTCCTTCGGACACCGACCACACCCCGAGGTGTTGCGGCGGAAGACCGGCCTGCTCCTCGTCGCTGCCCTCCTCCGCCCCCGTCGCCAGGACCAGCCGGTCGGCGTCGAGCCAGCAGCCCGCCGTCACCTCGCCGCTCGTGACCGCCTCTGTCGGCAGTACGCCCTCGCCGTCCAGGGTGCCGGGGTCGGCGAGCGCGAGCGCCGTGTCGTAGACCAGGGCCGTTCCGAAGGGGTGCCAGTACCAGCCGACGGAGAGCAGGTACCGGCCGTCCGAGCTCAGAGCGAGCCTGGAGTGGAAGACGTCCTGCGGCTCACGCCCGCCGTCGGTCAGCCGCTCGCCGCTCGCCGCATCCTCGATCTGGAGCACGTTGTATTCGTCGGGGCAGTGCACGACGACCTCGCGTCCGTCGCCCAATCGGCCCAGGGCGACCGGGTAGTCGAAGGCCGACGCCTGGTAGTAGCTGCGGTTCAACTCCCGCACGACCCGTTCGCCTTCGAGCAACACCCCCTTGGTGCCCCGCTCCTGGTACACCGCGGAGTAGGGCCCCGAGCTGGAGACGGCCCCGGCGTCGAACGGAAAGCTCCACGCGAAGGGCGCAGCGCGCTCCACGCCGTCGCGGCCCCAGCGTCGGCCGCCTCCGACCGGGGAGACCAGTTCGTCCCCCTGCCACACGAGCGACTTCGGCGACGACTTCACCGGTATCGTCCCCACGGCCATCGATGCCCCCCCATTCGGAGCACCTCGGGCGGGCCTCCGCCGGGAATCTACGGGACCCCGCTCAGTCGGCGCGTACGAATTTCGCGGTTCCTGCTCCTACCCGTCGTCGCGGCACAGACAGAAGGGGTGACCGGCGGGATCGAACAGCACCCGTACGTGGTCCTGCGGCTGATCCGGCGCGAGTGCCGCTCCCATGGTGACGGCCTCGGCCACCGCCGCGTCCAGGTCGTCCACCTGGAAGTCGAGGTGCATCATCGTGCGCTGCTCACCGTCGACCGGCGGCCAGGTGGGCGGCCGATAGCCGGGTGCCTCCTGGAAGACGATGTAGCCGGTTCCCTGAGGCGGGGCGACGACAGCCGTCCCGGGCTCCTCGTGCACGATCGGCCACTCCAGCAGTTCTGCGTAGAAGCGGGCCAGGAGTGCCGGGTCCGGTGGCTCCACGGCCGTTCCCCACCACATGCCGCTTGTTCGTGATCGCATGGTTGCACCAAGCGCGATGCCGCGGGCACTGTGAGCAGACCGACGAGCCCCAGGTGATCGGTGCCCCCGGTCCTATGACGGGGGGACCGCTTCTTCCTCGATCCCCTTCCGCCTGTTGCTGGCCGCCTAGTCACTCCGCGTGAGCTGCGCCCCGGACGCCCTCCACGGCCGTCCGGGGCGCTCTCGTACCCAAGGCGGCGCGCCTTCTCAGACCCTCCGAGGCCCCGCCAGAGCCCGGACGACCCGAAAAGCCGGGGCCGACTGGCAGTCACCATCAGTACGATGTTCGTCACCTTCATGGCACTTGTGATCGGATGAGGCAGTGACGGACCTGCTTGCCCCGCTCAGCTCCGAACAGACGTTGTTGCTCCGCACCATGGCCGACCAGTACGCCAAGTCCGGCCAGTGGCCGACTTGAAGCTACGTGCAGGCGATTCTTGACCTCCGTCGGCTGGATGCCGACGAGCTGCTGCGCTCCCTGCCGCGAGTGGGATCAGGGACAAACCGTTACGGGCTAGCTTGGTCTATCCACCCGGAATCCATCGCGCCGCACAGTCGGCCAACCTTGACGGTCGCAGCTGGATATCACGTACCCGAGCTGTTGGCGATGGTCGGCCAGCCGTTTCTACACGTTCTGCGCGTGCTGGTCGACATGAAGCTCAACGCACCGATCTCGGCGGACCAAGCAGCTCCTGTGACCTATACGCCCAAGAACATCAGGCGGGCGCTGCCCTCGATCAGTGACCTGTTCATGGCCCGGATGCCCGACCTCCTGGATTTCGAGCCGCCGACCTGGGGCGGTACCCGTTCGGTCTCGGATGACGGAGGCTGGACGCGAGAGCTGAGCCGGGAGATCGTTCGATACAGCGGTGTCACCGACGTGAAGTCGTACGTGACCCGGGTGACTGAGCTGATGCCCGAACCGTCAGTTTATTTCGGCAACGTGATCATTGGTCCGGGCTCGATCGGAACCGCGATTGCATCCTCCGCCGCCCCGGAGTCCGTAGTCCAGCCCGCCCCTGGTCCGCAGCCTAAGACGCCGGTCTACGTCAAGGAAGCGCTGATCAAGGAGTTGGAGGACAAGAACGCCAGCTCTCAGTGGGACGTGACCAAGCTGGTCCAGCTCACGCGTGAGCTGAACAGCAACTTCGCGCTCGACAACCCGTACGCCTGTCACGCGCTGATCCGGGCGATCCTCGACCACACGGCGCCCGTGTTCGGGCAGAAGACCTTCGAGCAGGTGGCCAGCAGCCCGCCCGCGACGTGGACGAAGACCGACAAGGACTATCTGCGGAAGCTGCTGGACTTCAAGCCGCAGAGCCATGACGCCCTGCACCGCCACATCCGGAAGTCGGCAGACCTGATCGACGTGCACGACGTTCCGTCGAGTGCCTGGCTGAACGCGTTCCTCCGCCTCGTGATCGACGCCTTGTGACGAGGTCTCTCCCGCCCATGTCGGGCGGGAGACCCCACGACGGCCTATGCGGCAGCGGGCGGCTCCTGATCGTCCGCCGAGGGCGGCAGCTCAGGCTTCTTGAAGCGGTGCCACGTGTCCCGAGCCTTCCCGGCGGACTCGATCACGTCCGGGACCTGGTCCAGCAGCCCCTTCACAGCGAAGAGCAGCACGGAAGCCACGCCAGCGATGGCGAGAATGATGATGATGGCTACGCCGTCCACCGATCCTTACCTTCCCTGTCATGGGTCGGATCGGGTGCGCAGGCAGCCTCGATCCGAACCCTTACGGTTCGGGTCGAGACACCCGCGCGGACGCACACGCAAATGTTCTCGGTCGGGCCTACTTTCGGCCCACATCAACTTTCGGTACTTCCACTGTTCCCCCACGCATCAGTGCAACTGACCTGCGTCTTGGCGAATGAGTCGAGACCTTCGCCAGGGCAGCGCTACTGATGCGATCCCGCAACCCTGCGCGAAATCAGGGCTGTGAGCTGGATGGGTTGGTTGCACAACCCATCGCCGTCAGCGTAGCGCATACAGTCATGATCTCGGTCAAAATGCAACTAAGCCCCACCCCGGTCAAGTTGGGGTGAGGCTCAGGCGCTGGTCGGGTGAGGGTGAGGGGACGTCACCTGGCAGGGGAGTAGCGGTGGTGGGAGCAGGTACAGCGGGGTATCAGGAGGATTCCCCGGCCGTGGGGGAGCGGGATGTCCACGGTCTGGCGGCACTCAAGGTGCAGCTTTGAGTAGCCCGGCTGATGGGCCAGCGCACATTCCGCGGACATGGTCGAGGTGTCCTCGGTCGGGGCGGTCACGGGAAGATGCCGCCGCTGCTGAACGAGTTCATGGCGCGGGTACGTTCGGCCACGGCCCGCAGTCGCTCCTCGTCCGTGGCGCGTCGGACGTGAGCGGGGTCGGCGTCCCACTCTCGCCCTCCGGCCACCGGCCGCAGCTGGACATACGGCTCTTCCCGCCCCATGACGTACCCGAGCCGGTCGCGGGCGGTGTCGATGACCAGGGTGCCGGCCGGTGGTTCCACCTCCTCG
Source organism: Streptomyces sp. NPDC096040 (assembly GCF_040303265.1). Taxonomy (NCBI): domain Bacteria; kingdom Bacillati; phylum Actinomycetota; class Actinomycetes; order Kitasatosporales; family Streptomycetaceae; genus Streptomyces; species Streptomyces sp. NPDC096040. Next base: position 35,734 of record NZ_JBEOTA010000034.1, on the reverse strand, counting down.
GCGGTCACGCGCGGGTTCCCGACTGGAGCGCCCTGGCGAGGCGGACGGCAACGTCCGCGCGCACGCGGCCCAGTTCGACCAGTTGGAGTCCGGGCGAGGCCGGGTCGATCCTCAGCGAGGGCGAGGGCAGGACGATCCCCCCGCCGTCCAGGGCTGCTCTGAGAGCCTCCGCCGCCCCCTGAGTATCAGTGACGTCATGCGTCTTCTTCGGTGCCATGAACCGGACGCTAGGAACCGGCCACCGTTGATCGCTACGGGAGTTTCTCGAAGTTTCTTGATATCGAGGCTGAGTTACGCGATGTTATCCGCGAAGGCCAACCGAACCCCGTGATCGGGGCGTTGGTTTTCGTGATGCTTGGTGGATCAGTCCCCAAGGGAAGGAACTGGTCATGGCGCGACGACTGCGCTTCAACGGCACTGGTAGCGGCGGTGGTTCCTGCCCCGCGATCCATGAGGACCTGGACACGGGCGAGATCATCGTGCACGGGCCCAGGCTCACCGACCCGGCTTCCGTCGCCCAGCTCCAGCACCTGGACGAGGACGAGATTCCGATCGTGGTACCGCGCAACACCCTGATCGACTTCGGCCCGAAGGAACGCGACACCGAACCGCGCATCCTGGACCCTGCCACGTTCGCCCGGCTCTTCGAGAACTTCCAGCACTCCGCCTGGCACCTGGAGATGCGCAAGGGCTACGCCGTCGACCAGCAAGAGGAGACCTACGCCCAGTTCGTCCGGGGCGAGGAGCCGCAATGGGACATGGACGCACCCTGGGCGCGCACGATCCTCCCCAAGACGCGCGGCGGTGCCGACGTCGGACGGGTGAGGATTCTCGACAACCCCCCGACTCAGGGCCAGCTGTACCTGTTGGCGCACGCCGAGTACAACGCGGCCCTCGGTGAAGAGGTCCGGAACATGTGGCGCGAGGACGCCCAGAAGGCCAACCTGCCCGATGAGGACTTCTGGATCTTCGACTCGCACATTGTCGCTCTGTGCCTCTTCGATGACGATGACGTCCTCACGGGCGCCGAACTCATCACTGAACCGGCACGCGTGAACCAGTACAACCGTCTGCGTGACGTGGCCCGGCACTTTGCCATCCCGGCCAGGGAGTTCGCGCGGCGCATGAACGCAAAGGGGTAAGGCAGGTGAGTACCGGTGAGCACGGACTACCAGCAGGCTCGTGAGGCACTCGGCGCGCGTCTCCGGGAGCTGCGGTACACGTGTCCGGACGGCCGTCTCACCGGTACTCAGCTCGCCGAGCGGCTCGGCGCGGGCTGGACCAAGGTCAAGGTCAGCAAGCTGGAGAACGGCAGGCAGACGGCCACCGCCGAGGACCTGCGCGCCTGGGCCGACGGGACCGGCCAGCCCGAATCCTATGACGATCTGCTGGCCAGACTCCGTGGGTTCGAGTCGCACATCCGCTCATGGCGCAGGCAGCTGGCCGCCGGACACCGGGCCGTCCAGGACGCCGCCACGGTGGAGCACGAGCGCTCCCGCATGCTGACCATCTGGGAGAACGTGCTGATTCCGGGCATGCTCCAGACCCCGGACTACGCCCGGCACACCTTCAACGCGCACGCCGACCTGATGCGCTCCCCACGCGACACCGAGGACGCGGTACGTGCCCGGATCCAGCGCCAGGAAGGGCTGTACCGGCCCGGCCGCAAGTACCGGATCATGGTCTGGGAGGGTGCGCTGCACTCCCTGATCTGCCCGCCCGCCGTCCTCGCGACGCAGCTTCACCACCTGGCCAGCGCTATCGGGCTGGACACGGTCGAGCTGGGCATCATCCCTTTCACGGCCTCCCTGAAGATCTGGCCGGGCAACAGCTTCTGGGTGTACGACGAGCGCCTGGTGATCGTCGAGGACTGGCACGCCGAACTCTGGATTGATAACGCCGACAGCGTGGCCACCTACCTCCGCGTCTTCAACACTCTCCGTGAGTCCGCTGTCAACGGCTCTGACGCCCACAACGTCATCAACGCCGCCCGCCGTGCCCTGAACCCCCGCACCTGACCCAGAGCCCAGCCCATGTCCACACACAGGGCTACTCTGAGAAGAGCTGGCGGAGCATCAGTTGATGTGATCGGGGACCGGACATGGTGTCGGATAGAAGCTGGGTGCGGTTCCTCTGAAGGGAAGGGTTGAGCTGGAGGAACGCTGAGCGGGGCTGTACTTGGGGCCGCTCGTCTCTACCGTGGTAGTGGAGGGGGTGGCGGATGGGTTCGCGGTTCGAGGAGTTGGAAGCACGCGACCTGCCCGGAGGCTCGCGACCCGGAGCACCTGCGGCCATGGGTCGTCCTGGTCGACGGCGCCCGTCACCAGCTCGACCTGATCGCAGCTGAGACCGGCCGACGCGGCGTCACGGTCCACGTTCTGCTGGACTTCGTGCACGTCGCCGAGTATGTCTGGGCCGTCGCCCACGCCTTCCACAAACCCGGCACCACCGAGGCGGAGTCCTGGGCAGCCGACTATCTGACCGGGATCCTGGCAGGCCACGCTGCCCGGGTCGCCGCCGAGATGACCGGCCAGGCGGAGCGGGAGCGCCTGTCGGCCTCCCGCCGCGAGGCCGTGACGCCTGCGAACGCTACCTGACTGGGCATCTCGACCAGCTTCACTACGACACCGCGCTCAACAACGGGTGGCCGATCGCCACCGGCGCGGTTGAAGGTGCCTGCCGCCACCTGATCGCCGACCGCCTCGACATCACCGGCGCCCGCTGGGGCCTTCCCGGAGCCGAAGCCGTCCTGCGACTGCGTGCCGTCGTCACCAACGGCGACCTCGACCCCTCTGGCGATACCATGCCGCCCGCGAGCATGAACGCCTCTACCCACCCCCGACTAGCGAACTTACGCCCTCACCTCTTGATCGCGGCCGTCGCTCCGAACAAACCGCACACAATCCCTTTGAGACGATCGGACAGCATCTCTAGGGTGCGGACGTGACCATCGAGCTGCCCTTTCGTCCGCTCCCCATCGACCAGCAAGACGTTCGCTACGCCTACGGGCCCGATTCGGATATACAGCCGGGCATCCCCGCCGGCTCGACCGTGCAGTTCGACTGGTGCGAGAGCACGATCTACCCCGGCACCACGAGGCGGTACTGGGTTCATGTGCCCGCGCAATACGACCCCTCCGAACCCGCGTCGCTGATGGTGTTCCAGGACGGACGGTGGTACCTGAACCCGGACGGGCAGGTCCGCGGCGCCATCGTGTTGGACAACCTCATCCACCGCGGCGAGATCCCGGTCACTATTGGCGTCTTCGTCGACCCCGGCGTCCTCAAGAACGCCGAACAATCGAAGAACCGCAACGCCGAGTACGACGCGTTCGACGACCGCTACGTCACCTTTCTCCTGACTGAGATCATCCCCCAGGTCACACGGCGCTACTCGATCGCCGAGGACGCCGACCAATGGGGCATCTGCGGTGGCAGCAGCGGCGGCAACTGCGCCTTCACGGCTGCGTGGATGCGCCCGGACAAGTTCCGGCGAGTCATCTGCTACCTCTCCAGCTTCACGCAGATGCCGAACGGAAACCCGTACCCTGCCCTGATCCCCAACGCCCCCCGCAAACCGCTGCGCATCTTCATGCAAGCAGGCCACCGCGACCTCAACTGGAACGGGCCCGAAAGGAACTGGCTCGCCAGCAATCTGCGTGTGGCAGCCGCTCTCGCGGAAACAGGCTACGACTTCCGTCTCGTCCTCGGCGACGGTGGCCACAGCCCCAACCACGGCGGAGTCCTACTCCCCGATGCGCTCCGCTGGCTATGGCGCTCAGGCACGATCTGACGAAACCTGCCCGAACGATCACTCCATCCGAGCTGCACCCATAGAAGCTTTGGCGGCAACCGTGAGGACGACTCCTCAGACTTCGAGTAGAGGTCTTTTAACCACCCTATTGGGCGGCAGAGTTCGTTGGTGGCCAACAGTGGCAGCATCTACATCGGGACAGTCTCCGGCAGCGTCATCGGAGGCCAGTCCGTCTACGCCGATCCTGATGGCTTCACCGCGCAGCGGCAGGATTTTCACTTCGAGTTCCTGAAGCACGCGATGAAGCAGTCTGAGTGGACGTTCCGCCTAAGCGTGTGGTTCATGACGGGCGGCGCGGTGGTCATCCTCGTCGGGGCTGTGCTGGCGCTGATGCACCCGGGTAGTCCCAACCACGGCTATGTGCCGCTCGTGACGGGCGGGAGTGCTGATCACCGGCGGCGGCGGTGCGCTCGCCCTTCACTCGAAGCGCAACAGATACCGGCCGGACTGCGGAGCAAGATCCATCGGTGGCATGCCGCCACCGTGCCGGAACCACCTGCAACCCGCCGCCTGGGATATGCCGACCGCAGCTGCCGCCTCCTCGGCGAGCAGACCCTTCGTGATCTCCCGCCAGAACTGACGTTCCGCTTCCCGCCGAAGCGCCGGCGCACCCGGGGACTTCATCGGCGACCGTCCGGTCAACGCCGCCATCCACCATGCTGGCCTGCCCATCAACACCTCCGAGGACGAGGTGGTGCAACGACCGATTGAATCCGCCTTGACTGCCCGCATCCTGCGGGGTCTGGGACCAGATCATGGCTGTCCTGCCGAACTCGGGCCAGCCGGTGCGGGTCCCCGGCCTCGTACCCGCGTTGCGCATCGAAGGCCGGGTTGACCCTCGCCTTCTCGCCCAGGAAGAAGCGGTACCCCCGGAAATGGGCGTGCCCGGGCCCATGGCGAGGGCCGTCTCTGCCGGCCCGCGTTGGTGGGCCGGGCTCAGGTGCTCCGGGCTGTCCGTCGAGGTCCGCCGCCCTCCGGGCCGCCCACAGCGTTGCTCGCGAAGGGAGCGAAGGCTGCGCTCCGGCAGCGGCTGAATCCCGGACATCGGTCCCGGGACTCAGCCGCTGGGGGGACCTCGACGTAAGGTTCCGTGGGAACCCTCAGGCCGCTGTCCGTGGCTGTACCGCCCCCACCTTCGCCCTCGCGCCCGTCCCCCGCCCCGGCTGCCGCAGCAGCAGGGCTACCGCCGCCGCCAGCATCGAGATGCCGCCGGCCAGGGCGTACGCGCCGTTGTAGCCCCAGGCGCCGACCACCATGGAGCCGAGGCCGCCGCCGAACAGGCCGCTGATGAGCTTGCCGCTGTAGACCAGGCCGTAGTTGGTGGCGTTGTAGTTCTCGCCGAAGTAGTCCGGGGTGAGGGCGGCGAAGAGCGGATAGAAGGCGCCGCCGCCGAAGCCGGAGAGGAAGGCGAAGAACAGGAACAGCCACTCGCTCTTGATGTCACCGGCCCAGATCACACCGAACTGGGCGAGGCCCAGGACGACTATGACGAAGACGAGGGTCGGCTTGCGGCCGAGGCGGTCGGAGAGCCAGCCCACCACTCCCCGGCCGATGCCGTTGATGACCGCCATCACGCCCATCGAGGAGGCGGCGACCAGTGGGCCGAAGCCGACGTCCTTGGCGAAGTCCACCTGGAACGAGATACCGAAGATCGAGACGCCCGCCGTCATCACGATGGATATCCACATCAGCGGGAGCATGCCGGTGCGGATCGCCTCCTTCGGAGTGAACTGCCTCACCGCGGGTGGGTTCTTCGCCAGAGCCGTGGCGTTCTTGGTGTCGCCCGAGTGGGTGAGCGGGTCGATGTCGGCCGGCCACCAGTTCTTCGGCGGGTCCTTGAAGAAGAACGCCGTGACCAGGACCACGACCAGCACGTAGACGCCGATCAGGTCCAGGACGCGGTGGTAATTGGCCGTGTCGAAGGCGTAGTTGAAGATGAAGATGAACGGCAGCGAGCCGTACGCGAAGCCGCCGTTCACGAATCCCGTGCGGGCGCCCCGGCGTTCGGGGAACCACTTGCCGACCATGTTGATGCAGGTCGCGTAGACCAGGCCGGAGCCGAGACCGCCGATCACACCGAAGCCGATGATCGCCAGCCATATCTCGCTGATGTGGGAGAGGGCCAGGAAGCCGATCAGGCACATCACGGAGCCGGTGTACATGGCCCGGCGTGCGGTCAGGATGCCCTTCTCGCGCAGCCAGCCCGCCGGGAAGGCGATGCCGGCCTGGAAGAACACCCAGATGCTCAGGATCCAGAAGGTGTTGGACTGCGTCCAGCCGTGCGCATGGGACAGGGTGTCCTCCGCGGAGCCGTACGCGTACTCGAAGACGCTGATGGCCATCATGGCCACCCACGGGAGATACACCATGAAGTTGCGGGAGTGACCGAGGATGTCCCGGTCGGTCTCCCCGATCCGGTACACCCGGCCACGGGCGTCCGTCACTTCACGGTACGGACGCCGTTCGGCGCCGGTGCTGTTCGTGGCTACAGGGTCTGCCGTCATGTCACGCCATCTCCTCGCCGAGCGGATGCGGGTTGGGGACGATGCGCCGGGCGCTGGGCCTGCCCGGTGCCTTGAGGAAGAGGGCCAGAACCGCGGAGGCCAGGCCGACGGAGCCCGCGAGCACGAACGCGCCGTGGTAGTCCCACTCACCCACGACGACCGCGCCCAGACCGGAGCCCACCAGGCCGGAGATCAGCTTGGAGCTGTAGACCATCCCGTAGTTGGTGGCGTTGTTGTTCTCACCGAAGTAGTCCGCCGTCATGGCCGCGAAGAGGGGGAAGATCGCCCCTCCGCCGAAGCCCGAGACCATGGAGCAGAACAGGAAGAACGGCATGCTGCCCATCTGGCCGGAGACCAGCACACCGAACTGCGCGCTGCCGAGCATGACGCAGACGATGATCAAGGTGTTGCGGCGGCCGTACCGGTCGGAGATCCAGCCGATGACCCCGCGCCCGGTGCCGTTGACGATCGCCTTCAACGACATCGCGGTGGCGACGATCCCGCCCGCGAACCCCATGTCCTTGCCGAACGGCACCTGAAAGGCGATGCCGAAGATGTTGATCCCCGCCGTGCACAGCAGACAGAACCACATCATCCACAGGACGGGCGTACGGGCGGCCTCCTTCGGGGTGTACTGCTTGACGGCCGGGGGGTTCTTCTCCAGTGCCCGGCGTATGCGCGGATCCCGAGTCACTTTCAGTGGATCGACGTGCGGCGGCCACCAGTTCTTCGGCGGGTCCTTGAAGAACCAGCCGGCCGACGCCACCACCAGACACAGTCCGACGCCGACCGCGGAGAGCAGCACCTCGTAGTTGCTCAGGTCGAGCACGGACGTGAAGAGGAACACGAACGGCACGGACCCGTAGGCGAAACCGCCGTTCACGAAGCCCGTCTTGCCGCCCTTGCGCTCCGGGTACCACTTGCCGACCATGTTCACGCAGGTCGCGTAGACCAGGCCGGCTCCGATACCGCTGCACATGCCGAAGCCGAGACAGGCGACGACCACGTTCGGCGTGAACGCCAGCGCGACATAGCCCAGCAGGGTGCCGACCGCGCCGATCAGCATGGCCGTACGCGCGGGGAGCCGTCCGCTCTCCCGCAGTTGTCCGGCCGGGAAGGCCACGGCCGCCTGGAAGAAAACCCAGACGCCCATCAGCCAGAAGATGTGCCCGCTGCTCCACAGATGTGCCTCGCGCAGCGTGTCCTCCGCCGACGTGAACGCGTACTCGGCGGAGCTGATGCCCATCATGCCCACCCAGGGCAGGATGACCATCCACTTGCGTGCCCGGCCCATCAGATCGACGTCGGTCTCGCCGATCCGGTATGTGCGGCCGTTGCGGTCCGTCACCTCCCTGAAGGGGACGGACGCCGTTAGATCGATGGATGACATGTTCTTTCTGCACCCCTTGCGTCGAAAGCTCTGGCCAGCGCCCCCTGTCCAATGCCTTTCGTGCGCGCACGGGTCCCGGGGCCGGCCGCAGCGCACCGCCGGCCGGCCCCTTCCTCGGCTAGGTCATGAGCCGCCCCCCAGCAGTCCGGCCGCCCGCGCCCAGCGGTACTTGGCGCCGAGCACGGCCACCGGCCGTTCGGTCGTGTACGGATACGCCACGACCCCCCGCTCGTACAGGTACTGGCAGGCCTCCTCGACCTCGACGTCCCCCGCGAGCGAGGCGACGACCGGCTTCTCGATGCCCCGCTCCCGGAACTCCGCGACCACGCGCGCGGTCAGCTCCGCGAACACCATCGGCGGGGTGACGATGGTGTGCCAGTAGCCGAGGACCAGTGCGTGGATGCGCGGGTCCTCGAGACCGAGCCTGATCGTCGCCTCGTACGTCGACGGCGGCTCGCCGCCCGTGATGTCCACCGGATTGCCCGCGGCTCCGAAGGGCGGGATGAATCGGCGGAACGCCTCGTCCAGGTCCGGCGGTATCTCCATCAGGGACAGGCCGTTGTCGGTGATGGCGTCGGACAGGAGCACACCGCTGCCGCCCGCGCCGGTGATGATCACGACGTTGTCGCCCTGCGGGGCCGGCAGCACCGGCAGGCCGCGTGCGTACTCCAGCATGTCGTTCAGGCCCGGCGCGCGGATGACTCCGGCCTGCCGCAGGATGTCGTCGTACACCGCGTCGTCGCCCGCGAGCGCGCCGGTGTGCGAACCGGCCGCCTTGGCACCGGCCGCCGTACGCCCCGCCTTGAGGACCACGACCGGCTTCCTCGGTACGGTCGCCCGCGCGGCCTCGACGAAGGCGCGGCCGTCCTTGAGGTCCTCCAGGTGCATCGCGATGCACTCGGTGTGCGGGTCCTCGCCGAACCAGGTCAGCAGGTCGTCCTCGTCCAGGTCCGACTTGTTGCCGAGGCCGACGATCGCCGACACACCCGTCTTCGTGGTGCGGGCGAAGCCCAGGATCGCCATGCCGATACCGCCCGACTGCGAGGTCAGCGCCACCCCGCCCTTCACGTCGTACGGCGTGCAGAACGTGGCGCACAGGTCCTGCCAGGTGGAGTAGTAGCCGTAGATGTTCGGGCCGAGCAGCCGGACGCCGTACCGCTCGCCGATCGCCACGATCTCGGCCTGGAGCTCGTGCTCGCCGGTCTCCGCGAAACCGGAGGGGATCAGGACGGCGTTGGGGATCTTCTTCCGGCCCACCTCCTCCAGTGCCGCTGCCACGAACTTGGCGGGAATGGCGAAGACTGCCACATCCACCTCACCGGGAACGTCCGCGACAGTCTTGTACGCCTTGCGGCCCAGAATGTCATCGGCCTTGGGGTTCACCGGATGGATCTCCCCGGCGAAGCCGCCGTCGGCGAGGTTGCGCATCACCGAGTTGCCGATCTTGCCCTGCTCGTTGGAGGCACCGATCACGGCGACCGAGCGGGGCTGCATCAGCCGGCGCATGGAGGTGAGGATCTCCTCCCGCGCGTACTTCCTGCGCGGCGGCGGCTGCTTCTCGGCGAGGATGACCCGGATGTCGGCGGCGACCGCGCCCTCCGGGGTGGCGATCACCGGGTTGAGGTCCACTTCGGCGATCTCCGGGAACTCCGCCACCAGTTGGGAGACCCGCCGGATCTGCTCGGCGACCGCCCACCGGTCCACCCCGGCCTGTCCGCGCACCCCGCGCAGCACCTCGGCCGCCTTGATGGAGTCCAGCATGGACAGCGCCTCGTCGGCGGAGACGGGCGCGAGCCGGAAGGTCACGTCCTTCAGTACCTCGACCAGCACCCCGCCGAGCCCGAACGCCACGACCTTCCCGAACGTCGGGTCGGTGACCGCGCCGACGATGACCTCCTGCCCCTTCGGGAGCAGCTCCTGGACCTGGACGCCCTCGATCCGGGCGTCGGCGTCGTACGCCTTCGCGTTCTCGACGATCCGGTGGAAGGCCGCGCGCACGTCCGCCGCGCCCTCGACCCCGACGATCACCCCGCCCGCGTCGGTCTTGTGCAGGATGTCCGGCGAGACGATCTTCATCACCACCGGCCCGCCGAAGCGGGCCGCGTACGCCACCGCCTCGTCGACGTCGGTCGCCAGCTCCTCGCCCGGTACGGCGATCCCGTACGCGTCGGCGATCACCTTGCCCTCGGGCGCGGTGAGGGCACTGCGGCCCTCGGCGCGCACGGAGTCGAGCAGCGCGCGGACCCGCAGCTCCCGGTCCTCTGCCATCACGTCAGATCACTCCGTTCGACTTGAGCAGGCGCAACTCTTCGTCACCGAGGCCGAGTTCGCCGATGTAGACCTCTTCGTTGTGCTCGCCGAGCAGCGGTGAACCGGTCACGTCCACGGGGGAGTCGGAGAGCTTGAGGGGGCTGCCGACGGTGACGAACTCACCGCGCTCGGGGTGCGGGACGGTGACCACCATCTCGTTGGCGACCAGAGACTCGTCCTCGATGATCTCCTTGGTGGAGAGGATCGGCCCGCACGGGATGTTGTGGGCGTTGAGCTTCTCCAGCACCTCCCACTTGGGGAGCGTCGAGGACCACTCCTCGATCAGCTGGAACATCTTGCCGAGCTTGGGGAGGCGGGCCTCCGGGGCCGCCCACTCCGGGTCGTCGGCCAGTTCCGGCCGGCCGATCAGCTGGGTGATCGGCTGCCAGCCGACGGGCTGCACGATGACGTACACGTAGTCGTTCGGGCCACCGGGCGCGCACTGGACCGCCCAGCCGGGCTGGCCGCCGCCGGAGGCGTTGCCCGAGCGGGGCACCTCGACGCCGAAGTCCTCGTTGGGGTACTCGGCGAGCGGTCCGTGTACGAGCCGCTGCTGGTCGCGCAGCTTCACCCGGCAGAGGTTGAGCACGGCGTGCTGCATGGCGACATTGACCCGCTGGCCGCGTCCGGTCCGCTCTCGCTGGAAGAGTGCCGCCAGTATCCCGGCTACCGCATGCACTCCCGTGCCCGAGTCGCCGATCTGGGCGCCCGTCGCCAGCGGCGGACCGTCCTCGAAGCCGGTGGTGGACATCGAGCCGCCCATGGCCTGGGCGACGACCTCGTACGCCTTGAAGTTGGTGTACGGGCCGTCCCCGAAGCCCTTGATGGACGCGTACACGATCCGGGGGTTGATCTCCTGGATGCGGTCCCAGGTGAACCCCATACGGTCGACCGCGCCCGGGCCGAAGTTCTCGACCATGACGTCCGAACGGCGTATCAGCTCGGTGAGGATTTCCTTGCCGCGCTCGGTCTTGGTGTTGAGGGTGATGCTCCGCTTGTTGCAGTTGAGCATCGTGAAGTAGAGGGAGTCGACGTCCGGGAGGTCACGCAGCTGCTTGCGCGTGATGTCACCGGTCGGCGCCTCCAGCTTGACGACGTCCGCGCCGAGCCAGGCGAGCAGCTGGGTGGCGGACGGCCCCGACTGGACGTGCGTCATGTCGAGGACGCGGATGCCTTCGAGTGCCTTGGTGGTCACCGGCGTTCACCTCACTTGTACATGGTCTGGTTCATGGTTCCGGGGGCGTACGCGTCCGGGTCGACCCAGACGTTGATCAGCGACGGCTTGCCCGACTCCCGGGCCCGGCGCAGGGCGGGGCCGATGTCGGCGGGGTCGCGGACCTCTTCGCCGTAACCGCCCAGCATCTGGGCGAACTTGTCGTAGTGGACGTCCCCGAGGGTGTTGCCGACCCGCTCGCGCTCCTTGCCGTACTTGGCCGCCTGGCCGTAACGGATCTGGTTCATCGAGGAGTTGTTGCCGACGATTCCGACGAAGGGGAGGTCGTAGCGGACCAGGGTCTCGAAGTCCCAGCCGGTGAGGGAGAACGCGCCGTCGCCGAAGAGGGCGACCACCTCCTTGTCGGGCCGCGCCTGCTTGGCGGCGAGGACGAAGGGGACGCCGACACCGAGGGTGCCGAGGGGGCCCGGGTCCATCCAGTGCCCTGGCGACTTGGGCTGCACGACCTGTCCGGAGAAGGTGACGATGTCGCCGCCGTCGCCGATGTAGATCGAGTCCTCGGTGAGGAAGTCGTCGATCTCGCTGACCAGGCGGTACGGGTGGATCGGCGACGCGTCCGACTTCAGGCTGGGCAGCCGCTTCTCGAGCGCGGTCTGCTCGGCGCCCCGCAGCTCGTCGAGCCACTCCTTGCGCCTGGAGGCCCCGCCGTTGACCCGCCCGGAGGCGGCGTCGGTCACGGACTTCAGCACCAGCCCCGCGTCGCCGACGATCCCGAGGTCGATGTCCCGGTTCTTGCCGACGGTGCGGTAGTCGAGGTCGATCTGCACGACGGTCGCGGCGGGGGAGAGCCGCTTGCCGTAGCCCATCCGGAAGTCGAAGGGCGTGCCGACGATCACGATGACGTCGGCGTTGGAGAACGCGTACCGGCGGGAGAGCTGGAAGTGGTGCGGGTCGCCGGGCGGCAGGGTGCCGCGTCCGGCGCCGTTCATGTAGGCGGGGATGTTGAGGGTCCGTACCAACTCGATGGCGGCCGCGGTGCCCCGGGTCGTCCAGACCTGGCTGCCCAGCAGGATGGCCGGTTTCTCCGCGTGCACGAGGAGGTCGGCGAGCTTCTCGATCGCCTCCGGGTCGCCGGCGGAGCGGGTGGAGGCCCGGTAGGCGCCGCCCTTGGGTATGCGCGCCTTCTCGGCCGGGACCCTGGCGTCCAGGACGTCGCGCGGTATCTCCAGGAAGGAGGGGCCGGGGGCGCCGTGGTAGCACTCGCGAAACGCCATCGACACCATGTCGGCGGCGCGGGCGGTGTCCGGGACGGTCGCCGCGAACTTGGTGATCGGCGCCATCATGTCGACGTGCGGAAGGTCCTGCAGGGACCCCATCTTGTGCTGGGTGAGGGCCCCCTGGCCGCCGATCAGCAGCATCGGGGACTCCGCGCGGAAGGCGTTGGCGACCCCGGTGACGGCGTCGGTCGTGCCCGGACCTGCGGTGACCACCGCGCAGCCGGGCTTCCCGGTGATGCGCGCGTATCCGTCGGCGGCGTGGGCGGCCACCTGCTCGTGGCGGACGTCGACGACTTCTATGCCCTCGTCGACGCAGCCGTCGTAGATGTCGATGATGTGGCCGCCGCACAGGGTGTATATGCGGTCGACCCCCTCGGCCTTCAGCGCCTTGGCAACGAGATGACCACCGGAAATCACGTCCTGGGTGTCGTCGGGCATGGCGAAGTCCTTGTCCCTTCGTAGGGGGTGCGGTGCCGTCCTCGTACATTGCATACAGTCGACGAATACTGTATGAAGCTTGTTATCCCGCATCCGGTGGGTGGTGTCCAGGGGGCGTGCGGCACTTTTCAGTCATCGGAGTTCGGCCTCGCGATGACTTCGCAGACGGGAGCCGAAATGGACCTGTACGAACACCAGGCAAGGGAACTCTTCGAGGAACACGGCATCGTGGTACCGAGGGCCGAGGTCACCGACTCGCCCAAGGAGGCCCGGGAGATCGCCCGCCGACTCGGCGGCAGGGTCGTCGTGAAGGCGCAGGTCAAGACCGGTGGCCGGGGCAAGGCGGGCGGAGTGAAGATCGCCGCCGACCCGGCCGGCGCGGAACTGACGGCCCGTCAGATCCTGGGCATGGACATCAAGGGCCACACGGTCGGCAAGGTGATGCTGGCCCAACCGGTGGAGATCGAGAGCGAGTTCTACGTCTCCTACATCCTCGACCGGGCGGCCGGCGGCTTCCTGGCGATCGCCTCCGCCGAGGGCGGCATGGAGATCGAGGAGGTGGCCGCGACCCGGCCGGAGGCGGTGGCCCGCATCCCCGTCGACCCCGCCAAGGGCGTCACCTCGGCGAAGGCGGTCGACATCGCCGAGGCGGCCGGGCTGCCGCCGCAGACGGTCGACATCCTGGTACGACTCTGGCAGGTGCTGGTCCGCGAGGACGCCCTGCTCATCGAGGTGAACCCGCTCGTGCGCACCCGACAGGGCCGGATCCTGGCCCTCGACGGCAAGGTCACCCTTGACGACAACGCCCGCTTCCGGCAGACCCGTTGGGGCGCCGACGAGGCCGAGCACCATGACCCGCTGGAGGCGACGGCCGCCGCGAAGGGCCTCAACTACGTCAAACTGGACGGCGAGGTCGGCATCATCGGCAACGGCGCCGGCCTGGTGATGTCCACCCTGGACGTGGTGGCCGGCTGTGGCGCACGGCCCGCCAACTTCCTGGACATCGGTGGCGGGGCCTCCGCCCAGATCATGGCCGACGGCCTCTCGGTGATCCTCTCCGACCCGGCCGTGAAGTCGGTCTTCGTCAATGTCTTCGGCGGGATCACGGCGTGCGACGCGGTCGCCGACGGGATCGTGCAGGCCCTGGAGACCGTCCGGCTGACCAGGCCGCTGGTGGTCCGCCTCGACGGCAACAACGCGGCGCGCGGCCGAGCCGTTCTCGACGGACGTGCGCACCCCCTGGTCGAACAGGCCACCACCATGGACGGCGCCGCCGGCCGCGCCGCCGAACTCGCCCACACCGCCTGAGGAGCCGGGACATGGCGATCTATCTCACCAAGGAGAGCAAGGTCCTCGTCCAGGGCATGACCGGCGGCGAGGGCATGAAGCACACCCGGCGGATGCTCGCCGCCGGGACGGACATCGTCGGCGGGGTCAATCCGCGCAAGGCGGGCCAGACCGTCGACTTCGACGACCGTGCCGTCCCGGTCTTCGGCACGGTCGCCGAGGGCATGGCGGCCACCGGCGCCGATGTCACCGTGGTGTTCGTGCCACCCGCGTTCGCCAAGGTGGCGGTGCTGGAGGCGACCGACGCCGGTATCGGCCTCGCAGTGGTGATCATCGAGGGCATCCCGGTCCACGACTCGGTTGCCTTCACCTCGTACGCTCGTGGCAGGGGCACCCGGATCATCGGCCCCAACTGCCCCGGCCTGATCACCCCCGGCCAGTCCAACGCGGGGATCATCCCGGCCGACATCACCAAGCCGGGCCGGATCGGTCTCGTCTCCAAGTCGGGCACGCTGACCTACCAACTCATGTATGAACTGCGGGACATCGGCTTCTCCACCTGTGTGGGCATCGGCGGTGACCCGGTCGTCGGCACGAACCACATCGACTGCCTGGCCGCGTTCCAGGAGGACCCCGACACCGAACTCGTCGTCCTCATCGGGGAGATCGGCGGCGACGCGGAGGAACGGGCCGCCGCCTACATCCGGGAGCACGTCACCAAGCCGGTCGTCGGCTACATCGCCGGGTTCACCGCGCCCGAGGGCCGGACCATGGGCCACGCGGGCGCCATCGTCTCCGGTTCGGCCGGCACCGCGCGGGCCAAGCAGGAGGCGCTGGAGGCGGTCGGGGTGCGGGTGGGGAGCACACCGACCGAGACCGCCCGGCTGGTCCTCGACCTGCTGGACGCACGGCAGCCGGAAGGGAGCTGAACCATGACTCCTGCCCTCAAGCCCGGCACCGCCTGGAGCGATGCCTGGGCACGCTGTCTCGCCCTCGCCCCCGAGGCCTTCCGGGACGACCGTGTCCTCAACCTGTGGGGCGGCACCTGGCAGCCCGACGGCCGGCCGCTGCCCGCGACCAGCCCCGTCGACGGCAGCCCCATCGCGGGCCCCCCACGGCTCGACCGCGACACCGCCCACCGGGCCGTCCGCGCCTGCCTCGACCAGCACCGCGCCTGGCGGCACGTCCGGCTGGAAGAGCGCCGGGCCAGGGTGGCCGCCACCCTGGACGCCCTGACCGAACACCGCGAACTCCTCGCCCTGCTCCTGGTCTGGGAGATCGGCAAGCCCTGGCGGCTGGCCCAGGCGGACGTGGACCGGGCGATCGACGGGGTGCGCTGGTACGTCGACGGCATCGAGCCGATGCTCGCGGAGCGCGCCCCGCTGGACGGGCCGGTGTCCAACATCGCCAGCTGGAACTACCCGATGAGCGTGCTCGTTCACGCGGTACTGGTCCAGGCCCTGGCGGGCAACGCGGTGGTGGCGAAGACCCCGACCGACGGCGGGGTCGCCTGTCTCACCCTGGCCTGCGCGCTGGCCGCCCGTGAGGGCCTGCCGGTCACGCTGCTCAGCGGCAGCGGGGGCGAGCTGTCCGAGGTGCTGGTGCGGGCGCCCGAGATCGGCTGTGTCTCCTTCGTCGGCGGCCGCGACACGGGGGCCGCGGTGGCCACCGCCCTCGCCGACCTCGGCAAACGGCACGTATTGGAACAGGAGGGGCTCAACACCTGGGGCATCTGGAACTTCACCGACTGGGAGGCGTTCACCGCCGTCGTCCCCAAGCTCTTCGACTACGGCAAGCAGCGCTGCACCGCCTACCCGCGGTACGTCGTCCAGCGCGAGCTGTTCGACGAGTTCCTGACCGCCTACCTCCCGGCCGTCCGGGGCCTGCGGATCGGCCACCCCCTCGCGGTCGACCACCCCGGCGACCCACTGCCCGAGCTGGACTTCGGGCCGGTGATCAACGCGGCCAAGGCCAAGGACCTGACCGACCAGGTCGCCGAGGCCGTCGACCGCGGCGCCGTCCCGCTGCACCGCGGCCGCCCGGCCGACGCGCGGTTCCTGCCCGGCCAGGACACATCGTCGTACGTCCACCCGGTCACCCTCCTCAACCCGCCCCCGTCCTCCCCGCTCCACCACGCGGAACCCTTCGGCCCGGTCGACACGATCGTCCTGGTCGACACGGAGGCCGAACTGCTGGCGGCCATGAACGCCTCCAACGGCGCACTGGTCGCCACGCTCTCCACCGACGACGAGGCCACCTTCGCGCGGCTGGCCCCGCAGATCCGCGCCTTCAAGGTCGGCCACGGCAAGCCGCGTTCGCGGGGCGACCGCGACGAGCTGTTCGGCGGCTTCGGCGCGTCCTGGCGGGGCGCCTTCGTCGGCGGGGAACTGCTGGTGCGCGCGGTGACACAGGGGCCGGAGGGGGAGCGGCTGCCGGGGAACTTCCCGGAGTACCAGCTCATGCCGTGAGGGCGAGCACCGGGACCGTGACCTCCTCGACGCGAGGGGGTCCGTCCCGGTGCGGACCAGGGCGACGACCGTGGCAGGGGGCGCCGCCGGGTCGTCGTACGGCACCAGGACCGGCACCGGGCGGGAGGCCTTCGTAGTGGACCGGACACGCACGGTGAGTGGGTCCTCACCTGCGGATATGCCGACGGAAACGCAGGTGAAGGGCACTCCGAAAGCTTGGTATTGTTGTCCCTGTCGCCGCGGGGAACACCCCCGGTCAGGCGGCAGACACCTAGTCCGGGTGGCGGAATGGCAGACGCGCTAGCTTGAGGTGCTAGTGCCCTTTAACGGGCGTGGGGGTTCAAGTCCCCCCTCGGACACAACCACTGACGATACGGTGATGAGGGCCTCGACCTTACGGTCGCGGTCCTCATTGTGTGTTCGTAGTTGATGGTGATGCCCAGGGCTTCGTAGAGCGGGCCTTTCTTCTCGGCGTCGGCCGTGCGGATGCGCTGTGCAATGTCTTCCAGACTGTCAGTGATTTCTCGGATCTGCTGGGCGTCGAGTGGGGATTGCTTCTTCCGGGTGAGGGTGGGGAGCGCGTCGAGTTTCTTCTGCGCCGCCTCTTTGTCTTGCTGTGCTGCGTTGATCCACTGGGTGACGACGGCTGGGTCCGCTCCGGCTTCGAGGGCTGCCTGGTAGCGGGCGAGTCGTCGCTCGCAGTCCCTGATCGTCTGGCGTGCCTGGGCCTGCTCGGGTGTGTGAGTCTCTGCGGTGCTCGCCGCGGCGCTGGCGTGGGTGAGGGCGGTGAGGGTGGCGGTGAGGCGGTCGGGGGCGAAGGCCCGGGCGATCCACTGGTCCAGGGCCCGGCACACGACGTCTTCGCGTAGGTTGACGGTGCGCGGGTGGGTGAGGTCGGGGTAGAGGGCCCGGCGCGCTCCTTCTACCAGTTCGACACCCACACTCTCGGTGGCAAGAAGATCCTCTCGGCGACCTTCCAGGCACTGGAAGTGTGGTCGGCCAACTGCACTGCCAAGGAAGTCCAGTTGTGGCGGACCGGCTCGATCGCGTCGTCCACCACCTGGTCGAAGCAGCCGAAGTGGCAGGCGCAGGTGGACTCGCGCACTGCAGCCAAGGGTTACTCGTCCTCCTGCCCGGGTGGCAACGTCGACTTCGACGCCACGGACGCGGTGAGCTATACCGCGGGCCAGTCCTCCTCGACCACCACCCTCGGCCTGCAGGCGGCCGACGAGAGCGACCCGATCGCCTGGAAGCAGTTCGCCTCGCCCTCCGACCACAAGCCCAGCCTGTCGGTGACGTTCGTGTCCAAGCCGAGCACGCCGACCGGGGTGAAGATGTCGAATCCCAGCCTGGCGTGCGCCACGACCCGCGCGAACGCCGTCGTGATCCGGGACGCGACGCCCACGCTGACGGCGGCGCCGAAGTCTGCCGATGGTTCGCAGTCGACGCTGCGGCCGAACTTCGAGGTGTACAAGTACGACGCCGCCGCGACCGACCCCAAGGTCGGTTCGGGCAGCCCCTCGGCGTGGACGACGTCGGGCACGGCCGGAACGTGGACGACCCCCACGCTCACCAACGGGCAGACGTACTGGTTCCGGGCGCGTACGCAGTACCAGTACTCGTTCGACGGCAAGACCGGGTACATGTACTCGGACTGGTCTGGGGGATGCTGGTTCAGCATCGACACATCGCGTCCGGTGCAGCCGGATGTCGACTCGACGAACTATCCGAAGTGCGCGAGCCCCGAAACCCCGGACGCCTGCACGGCCTACGGCGGCGTGGGCGCACCGGGTTCGTTCACGCTCAAGGCCAACGGGGCCTCGGACGTCGTGAAGTTCACATACCAGCTGAACGACAACCCCGTGCGGACCAAAACCTTCACGAGCGCCACCACCAGTTACACGCTGTCCCTGGCGCCCGACGTACGCGGGCTGAACACCCTGACCGTCCAGACCTGGGACTCGGCGGGCAACGCATCGGCCAGCTACACCTACTCCTTCAAGGTCGCGCCGGGCGCCGGCCCGGTCGATCAGTGGTCCATGGACGAGGGCACCGGCTCCACCGCGGCTGACTCCGTGAACGGAAAGAACGCGACCCTCAAGGGCGGAGCAGCCTGGAGTGACAAGGCCCGGCTCGGCAAGGCCCTGCAGGGCGACGGCACGGCCGCATACGCAACGACGGACTCCTCTGCGCTGGACACGACGAAGAGCTTCACGGTGGCTGCCTGGGTCCGGCTGACCGGCAATGCCCACAATGCCGTGGCCGTCGCGCAGTCGGGAGTCAACGGGTCGGCGTTCGCGCTGTATTACTCGACCGCCTATCAGGCGTGGATCTTCAACCGGTACACCTCGGACGTGGCCTCGCCGACCATCGTCCGCTCCATCTCGACGACGACCCCGGAAGTCGGCGTCTGGACGCATCTGATGGGTGTGTACGACGCGCAGGCGCAGACCATCCAGCTCTTTGTCAACGGCGTGCCACAAGGCGATCCCGTCGCCTTCACCACTCCCTGGCAGGCCACCGGTGGGCTGCAGATCGCCCGCGGCCAGGCGGGCGGCACCTTCACCGACTACTTCCCGGGACAGGTGGACGAGGTGACCGCCTGGAACCGGATCTTGTCCGAGGAGGAGATCGCCGACCTCCAGGCGATGACGAACGCGAGCACGGGCCACGCGCAGCCGGCTCTCGCCGCGGACTGGGGCATGGAGGCGACCTCGGGCACATCGGCCTCGGACTCATCCGGATACGGCCACACGGCCACCGTCGCCTCCGGCGGATCCTGGACCACCGACACCGACGGCGGTAAGGGCAACGTCCTGGCCCTGAACGGCACTTCGACGGCCAACGCCACGGCCTCGGGTCCGATCGTGGACTCCCAGGGCGACTTCACCGTGGCGGCCTGGGCCAACCTCGACACGGATGCGCTGTCCGACACGAGCGTGGCCCATCACATGAGGATCGCCACCCAGTCCGGCGGCGTACGCGACTCCTGGGGCCTGTGGTACGACCAGGCGGCGGGCTCCACACAGGGCATGTGGGTGTTCGGCCGCACCAGCGCCGACACCACCAGCGCCTCGGTCGTCAAGGTCCCTGCCGACATCGCATCCGCCCAGCTCGTCGACCCGGGTGCCTGGACGCTCTTGACCGGCGTCTACGACGGTGCCCACCACCAGCTGTTCCTCTACGTCAACGGAAACCGGCAAGGGGCTCAGGGCGACACCGACACCGAAAACAGCACCGGGGACGGCGTTGTCTTCGACACGCCCTGGCAGGCCACCGGCACCTTCAACATCG
This sequence comes from Streptomyces sp. NPDC096040, assembly GCF_040303265.1. Taxonomy (NCBI): domain Bacteria; kingdom Bacillati; phylum Actinomycetota; class Actinomycetes; order Kitasatosporales; family Streptomycetaceae; genus Streptomyces; species Streptomyces sp. NPDC096040. The sequence goes on along the minus strand of NZ_JBEOTA010000034.1, from coordinate 15,779 downwards.
GCCGCGGACGGATCAGCACCGGCGCGTACAGCGACTACGCCCACAGCCTCGTGGACGACGTACGGGTGTGGACCGGCGTCATGTCCGACACCGACATCAACCAGATGTACAACAACGAAGCGCCCATCCCGCTGTAGCGCCATCCCGCCACCACGGCGGACGCGACCGACCCTCAGCGGACTTTCACACGAAACGGGAGAGCAGTCATGGATGGGCTACGGCGGACACGGCTGTGGGTCGTCGCTGTCACCACGAGCGCACTGGTGGCCACGGGACTGGGCACCGCCCCGGCGGTGTGGGCGACCCAGCCACACGGGCACCACACGGTGCACGCACCGGCTGTCAAGAATGGCACCGCCGTGCCCTTCAAGGCCAAGAAGGCCACGAGGAAGGACCCGGCCAAGGCGGCCGCCGCCCGTACCGCCAGGCAGGTCGCGCAGCCGGCACACTGGCCGACCGCGTCCGCCGTCACCGTGCCCGTGGCCGCCAGGAAGGCCCGTGCCAAAGCCACTTCGGTGGGCGGTCTGCCGGTCGAGGTGAGCGCGCCGGCCACCGGCGCGGCTCCGGCCAAGGTGGCAGTCAAGGTGGCTGCACACCGCACCGCAGCCGCCCTTGGCATCAACGGCACCGTGCTGTCTCTCGCCCGCGCCGACGGGCGACAGGGAACGGGCAAGACCCGGCTGACCCTGGACTACTCCGGCTTCGCCCACACCTACGGCGGCGACTACGCCTCCCGGCTGACCCTGATGCGTCTGCCCGCCTGCGCGCTCACCACCCCCAGCGTGAAGAAGTGCCAGGCCACGACCCCGATTGCTACGCACAACGACGTCACACACCACACCCTCACGGCCACCACCGCCGTCAGTGCCTCCGCTGTGACCGCCCTCGCCGCGACCGCCACCGCCAAGTCCGGAGCCGGCTCCTTCCAGGCGACCTCCCTCAACCCGTCCGCTGCCTGGAGCGCGGGTGGCTCCAGCGGTGACTTCACCTGGTCGTACCCGCTCTCGGTACCCCCGTCCAACGGCGGTCCGTCCCCCAACCTGGCCATCACCTACGACGCACAGAGCGTCGACGGACGGCTGCCGTCCACCAACAACCAGCCGTCCTGGATCGGCGAGGGCTTCGACCTCACCACCGGATACATCGAGCGGTCCTACGACTCCTGTGACGACGACGGCCAGTCCGGCAAGAACGACGAGTGCTGGGCGAACGACAACGCCACCCTGGTCCTCGGCGGCAAGTCCAGCCCGCTCATCAAGGACAAGACCACCGGCGACTGGCACGCCAAGGCCGACGACGGCGAGCGCATCACCCACTCCACGGGCGCCACGAACGGCGACAACGACGGCGAGTACTGGACTGTCACCACCGCGGACGGCACCCAGTACGTCTTCGGCAAAAACCGTCTGCCGGGCTGGACCACCGGTAATGCGGTCACCAACTCCACGTGGACCGCACCGGTGTTCGGCGACGACTCCGGTGAACCGGGATACGACCAGGGGACGTCGTTCTCCGGACGTTCGCTCACCCAGGCCTGGCGCTGGAACCTGGACTACGTCGTGGACCCCCACGGCAACGCGATGTCGTACTGGTACACCAAGGAGACCAACTACTACGCCAAGAACGGCACCACCACCGCCAATGGCACGGTGTACGACCGCGGCGGCTACCTGAGCCGGATCGACTACGGCATCACCTCCTCCACCGTCTTCGGCACCGCGCCGGAGAAGGTCTCCTTCAGCACCGTCGAGCGCTGCCTGGTGACCAGCAGCGAGGACTGCTCCTCGCTCGCCTCCAGCACCGCCTCGCACTGGCCGGACGTGCCGTTCGACCAGATCTGCGCCTCGGGCAAGGTGTGCACCGCGACCGGGCCGACGTTCTTCTCCCGCAAGCGGCTCACGGGTGTGACCACCAGCGTCTGGGACGCGAGCCTGTCCACCCCGGCCTACCGGGACGTCGACACCTGGGCTCTTGACCAGTCCTTCCCCGACCCCGGCGACGGCACCTCGGCCGGCCTGTGGCTGAAGTCCATCACCCGCACTGGCAAGGACGGCTCCACCAAGGCGATGCCGCCGGTCACCTTCGCCGGCGTCCAGTTGTCCAACCGAGTCGACACCACCCACGACGACATCGCCGCACTGATCAAGTGGCGGGTGCGGACGATCACGTCGGAGACCGGCTCGGTCCTGACCGTCAACTACTCCGACCCGCAGTGCGTGGCTGGCACGACCATGCCGAGCGCGCCCGATTCCGACACCCTGCGCTGCTTCCCGACGTACTGGCAGCCGCCGTACACGTCCGACCCGCAACTGGACTGGTTCCACAAGTACGTCGTCACCCAGGTCACCGAGTCCGACCCGACCGGCGGATCCCCGCTGAAGGAGACCGACTACACCTACAACGGCCCGGCGGCCTGGCACTACGACAGTGACAACGTCACCGCCCCGGCCAAGCGCAAGACCTGGTCGCAGTGGCGCGGCTACGGCAGCGTCACCACGACCACGGGCGATGCGCAGTCCACCCGTACCAAGACGGTGTCGACGTTCTTCCGGGGCATGGACGGCGACAAGCAGTCCGACGGGACCACCCGCAGCGCCAAGGTCACCGACTCCACCGGGGCTTCGGTCACAGACGCCGAACCACTGGCGGGCCAGACCCGCGAGGCGGTCACGTACGACGGCTCCGCCGAGGTGTCCGGCACGATCACCGACGAGTGGATCCACCAGACGGCCACGGACGGTACGCGCAGCGCGTACTTCACCCGCCCGGCGGCGGTCCGCACCCGTACGGACCTGTCCTCCGGCGGTACCCGTGACACGTCGGTGTCCACGACGTATGACCCGACGACCGGTGCGGCGCTGACGGTCGACGACGCAGGTGACACGGCCGTCAAGGGCGACGAGCAGTGCACTCGCACGACGATCGCCAACAACACCACCGACTGGCTGATGGCCTTCCCCACCCGGGTCGAGACGGTCGACGTGGCATGCGACGCCACCCCCACCCGCCCCGACGACGTGGTCTCCGACGTCCGCACCCTCTACGACAGCCAGGCCTACGGCACCGCCCCCACCCTCGGCGACGAGACGTCGACGCAGCGCCTGTCCTCGTACAGCAACGGCAGCCCCGTCTACCAGACGGTCTCCACGAGCCACTACGACACGCAGGGCCGGGTCGACTCGGTCAAGGACGCGGACCAGAACACCGTCAGCACCACCAAGTACACGCCCACCACCGGCGGCCCACTGACCAGCACGATCACCACGGACGCCAAGAGCTACTCGACGACCACCACCTTCGACCCGGCCCGTGGCCTCGCCACCTCGGTCGTCGACCCCAACAACAAGCGCACCGACTACGCCTACGACGGCCTCGGCCGGCTGACCAGCCTGTGGCTGGCCAACCGCTCCAAGTCCTCGAACCAGTCCGCGAGCCTCGTCTACACCTACGCCATCTCCAACACCGCAGCCTCCGCGGTCTCCACGGGCAAACTCAACAACGACGGCACGACATACGACACGACGTACGCCCTGTACGACGCGCTGCTGCGACCCCGCCAGACCCAGACCCCGGCACCGGGCGGCGGCCGGGTCATCGCCGAGACCACGTACGACAGCCGCGGCCTGGCCGTCGAGTCCGACGCCGACTACACCGACAACACCTCCCCGTCCGGAACCCTGGCGAACATCACCTCCGCAGTCCCGTCCCAGACCCTCACCACCTACGACGGCGCAGGCCGCGCCACGGCGGCCGACTTCTACGCCCCTGGTGACAAGCACTGGACGACGTCAACGACGTACGGCGGCGACCGCGTCACGGTCACCCCGCCCCAGGGCGGCATCGCGACGACGACCCTGACCGACACCCTCGGACGCACCACCGAGACCCGGCAGTACGACAACGGCACCCCGACCGGCACCTACACGTCCATCAAGTACCACTACGACGCGAAGAGCCGGCTCAAGGAGGTCATCGACGACGACGGCAACACCTGGTCGTACGGCTACGACCTGATGGGCCGCAAGACGACGTCGACCGACCCCGACACGGGCACGACACAGACGACGTACGACGACCTCGACCAGGTCGCCACGACCACCACGGCGCTCGGCACGGCCGACGAGAAGACGCTCAGCTACAGCTACGACCTCCTCGGCCGCAAGACCGACATGTACGACGGCAAGACGAAGGACGCGGCGCACGAACTGGCCAAGTGGACCTACGACTCGGTGGCCAAGGGCCAACCGACATCGGCGATCCGGTACGTCGGCGGCTCGACCGGCCAGGCGTACATCAGCCAGATCGGCGCCTACGACTCCTTGTACCGGCCGACCCTGACCCGGGTCACCGTCCCCTCGGTCACGGGCGAAGAGGCGCTGGCCGGCACGTACACGTCGACGACCGGCTACAACCTCGACGGCACCATCCAGGTCACCTCCGACCCGGCGGCAGGCGGACTTCCCGCCGAGTCCCTGGAGTACGGCTACAACGACCTGAGCATGCCGACGACGCTCAACGGCGCCACCGGCTACGTCCAGAACACCAGCTACACCAAGCTGAGCGACATCAGCCAGCTCACGCTGGGGGTTTCCTCCTCGGACACCGTCAAATGGCTGCAAATCACCAACACGTACGAGGACGGCACCCGCCGCCTGCAGCGGGAACTGGTCACCGACGACGCGCAGAGCGCACCCGTCCAGGACACGACGTACACCTACGACGACGCGGGCAACCCGACCAAGGTCGCCACGCACGCCGACGGCACCGACGACGTCCAGTGCTACCGCTACGACGGCCACGACCGGCTCACCGACGCCTGGACGGCCACCGACGGCTGCGCCGCCGCCGCGTCCACCGCGGTCCTCGGCGGCCCGGCACCGTACTGGCACAGCTACGCCTACGACGACCTCGGCAACCGCAAGACCGACGTCGACCACGCGACCACGGCCGGCGGCTCCGACACATCGACCTCGTACGTGTACCCGCCAGCGGGCGGCACCCAGCCGCACACCCTGTCGTCGTCGACGACGACCAAGGGCTCAACCACCACCAAGAACAGCTACTCCTACGACGGCGCGGGCAACACCCACACCCGTACGCTGGACGGCAACACCCAGACGCTGGACTGGGACGGCGAGGGCCACCTCACCAAGGTGACCAACGCAGACGGGACGTCGGCCTCCTATCTCTACGACGCCGACGGCAACAGGCTCCTCTCCCGCGACGACTCCGGCACCACCCTCTACCTCGGCGACACCGAACTGCACGTCGCCAAGGGCGCGACGACGGCCACGGGCACGCGGTACTACACCTGGGCCGGCCAGACCATCGCCGTGCGCACCAGCGGGGGCGGCCTGCAGTGGCAGGTCACGGACGCCCACGACACCGCCGAGACCGCGGTCGACGCGACGACACAGTCGCTGACGCGGCGGCGACTCGACCCGTTCGGCAACGCCCGCGGCACCCAGCCGAGCTCGGGTTCCTGGCTGGGCGACAAGGGATTCGTCAGCGGTGTCGTCGACGCCACCACGGGGCTGACACACCTCGGAGCGAGGGACTACGACCCGACCACCGGCCGCTTCGTCTCGGACGACCCCGTCCTCGAACTGACCGACGCCCAGCAGATCGACGGATACACGTACGCGGCGGACAACCCGATCACGGGCAGCGACCCGACGGGCCTCATGAACGTGATGGACCCCGGTGGCGACGGCGGCTGCCCTTCCACCGGATGCACAGCCCCCTCCACCACGAGTGACGGCGACGGAGGCGGAACCCACCACAACAGTGGCAGCAGCAGCGGTGGCAGCTCGCACCACAGCTGCGGCTGGTCCTTCTCCTGCTACGCCAAGAAGGCCTACCACGTCGTCCAGCGGCACCCGGTGATCGCGGCCGTGATCGCCACGGCGGTGGTGGTCGGCGCGGTCGCCTGCGTGGTGGCCACAGCAGGAGGTTGCGCAGCTGTCCTGGTCGCAGGTGCGACGGGCTTCGCCGAAGGTGCTGAGGCAGGCAGCCTCGCCGCTGCCGTAGTCGGTGCTTCAACCGGAGTTGCGGCTGAGGGCGGCGCTGTCGTCGCCGGCACGGCGAGCATTGCCAGCGCGGGCGCGGGAGCCATCGCCGAGGGCGCCGAAACTGCCCAGGCAGCCAAAGCGGCGACGTCGTCCGGCGCCAAGGCGGCTGACAGCGTGGCGGAGGGGACTGCCGGTTCCGGTGCGGCCAAGGGTGGCGAACGTTCCGACACCGCCGCGCCCAAGAGCGGCGCCAGCGCCTGCAACCACAGCTTCCTGCCCGCGACCAAGGTCCTCATGGCCGACGGCCACGACAAGAAGATCAAGGACATCAAGGCGGGCGACAAGGTCCTGGCCACCGACCCGGAAACCGGCAAGAGCCAGTCCCGCACAGTCGAAAAACTCATCACCACAAAGCACGACAAGGACTTCGCCACCATAACCGTCCTCAGTGGCGGCAATTCATCGAAGATCGTCGCGACGGTCACCCACCCCTTCTGGGTCGCAACCAAGAGGGCATGGAGCGACGCCGGCCACCTCAAGCCCGGAATGCGCCTCCTGTCCGCTTCCGGTGCCACCGTCGTGGTGTGGTCGGTCAAGATCTGGCATCACCAGCACCTCACACACGATCTGACCGTTGACGTCACGCACACGTACTATGTGCTGGCAGGCGCCACGCCGGTCCTCGTTCACAACTGCAATGGAAGGGATCCTGTCAATGGCGGGCTCGATGACGACACCTATGACCGAATAGATGGTGCGCACGGCCCGGATGTAGCCGACGGTGTCGATTACCAGGTGCAGAGAATGCATGACGGATCCTCCACTGCCGCAGATCACGATCTTCCTGGTATCGGGCATGACCCTGACGCGTTGGCTTCCTACTTTGCGTCGTGGCGAGGCAAGATGACGCATACCGATACTAGGACTGGATCGCGTGTGGCGTACGACTCCAGTCGAGATGTGCTGATTGTGACGACTGGCCGCAACATTCACGGTTTTAGATACAGTCAGGGTGCCTTTGAAAGTGGGAGGTATGTGACGCCATGAGGGTAAAAGTTGCAGCCACGGCGACTCGCAGTGGAGTCCTCTTGCGGTTGACGGCGGTACAGAGGCAGCTGATCTGCGAGACGCTTATGTTCCACGCGGATCGCCCCGATGGGGACAGTCCTTCGATTGTGCGCCTCGGTGTCGATCGCGCAAGCGCTGCACGGATAATGAAGAAAGCTGCCGAGCCAAATTCAGAGTTCCAGCTCAATGAGATTCACGTGCTGTTCGCGGCATTGGTTTCCGCTCCAGTCTTGATTCCCTCTGAAGAGGTGTTCTATGAAAGAATCGGCTTCTTTCGAGAGCAGGCATTTGCATTGGCTGGCGGGTTGGTGAGCGCCATCGGGGCAACGCCCGACTGGACCGGAGAGCCTTCCGGAAGTGCTTAACCGGGGGCTCTGCCTTCATATAGTTCCGTGAGTCCGCCTGGGGCCCGTGAGGGCACGCAAGCGCAAATATGAAGCCCCGCCAGGCATGTCCTGGCGGGGCTTCTGCGTGTCGTGACGGCAGTAGTTGACGGCAACGTCAGCGGACGAGGGCTCCGCACAGTGGCGGGTCGGTGCCGTCGTCGCGGGTCGGATCGTGGCCAGCAGGACCGTCAAGCGCGGTGCTGAGTGTGTCGATGGCGTCGCGCTGGAGGCGGAGTCGGACGTGGGCGTAGACGGTGGCGGTGACGCCGATGTGAGCGTGTCCGAGGAGTTCCTTGATCACGACGAGTTCGACGCCCTGTTCCAGGAGCAGGGTGGCGGTCGAGTGGCGGAGGTCGTGGAAGCGAATGCGGCGGAGGCCGGCCTTGCGGAGGAGCGTGAGAAAGGCGCGGGTGAGGTTGGTCGGGTCGATCGGTCGGCCCTGCGCGGTGGTGAACGCGTGCCCGTCGTGCTGCCATGTAGTGCCCGAGGCCTCCCGCTCGCGCTTCTGCTGCTCGTGGTGGAGTTTCAGCGACTGGACGCAGCGGGTGGGGAGGACGATGCGGCGCTCGGAGGCCCGGGTCTTGGTGGGCAGCGTAGTGAGGCCGCCCGTGCTGGTGCGCTGCAGGGTTCGGCGGATTGCGGCGGTGCCTGCGTCGAGGTCGAGGTCTTCCCAGCGCAGGCCGAGGAGTTCGCCCTTGCGGAGTCCGGTATGGAGGGCGAGTTCGAACAGAGCGTGCAGCCGATGACCCCGGGTCGTGGTGAGGAGTCGGCGGGCTTCGTCGGCGGTGAGGGGTTCGAAGCGTCGGGGCCGGGGTGTGCCGGTGCGGACGTTGCGGGCGACGTTGCGCGGGATCTCCTCCTCACGCACGGCGTGCTCCAGGGCGGACTTGAGCACGGAGTGCACGTAGGCCAGGGTCAGGGGCGAGAGCCGCCTTGCGCAGCACTTCCCGGCGGCGCAGCAGCGGGGTTCATCGCGGGCGGTGTCGAGGCCGCGAGCGCAGCACTGGCAGGTGGTGCGGAGCTGGTTGAGCCAGGTGCGGACGTCCTTGGCGGTGAGCTTGGCGAGCTTCTTCCGTCCGAGGCCGGGGATCAGATAGAGCCGGGCGACGGCGGTGTAGCGGGTGTGGGTGTTCTCGCGGAGCTGGTAGACCGCGACAGCGTCGAGCCAGTACGTCAGGTACGCGGCCACGCTGCCCTGCGCAGACGGGATGGGGAGGCCGCGGTTGCTGGCGGCGATCTTCTCCGTGAGCTTGGCCAGGGCTTCCCTACGGGTGGTGCCGTAGACGCGGATGCGCTTGCGGGTGTTGCCGGGGGCGAGGACGTATCCGGCGGCTTCCCAGCGGCTGTCTTTGCGTTGGTAGACGGTGCCGTCTCCGTTGGCACGGGAGCGGCTGCGGCGGGAGGCGGGGGTGTCGCGGGGTGTGGTCATCAGGCGGCTTCCTGGTCGAGGCGGGTGCGGATGAAGTCGGTGAGGGCGTGTGCGGGGATGCGGCGGGCTCGCCCGAGGGTGATGGAGGCGAGTTGCCGGGTGCGGATGAGGTCGTAGACGGCGGTGCGGCCGAGTTGGAGGCGTTCCATGACCTGGGGGACGGTGAGGAGTTCCGTGCCGACGGTCACGCGACGGCCCCCGGCGGGACAGCACTGGTCAGCCGATCAGCGGAGTGACCGACCGGGTGACCGGCGCGGTCGCCGGAGCGCTTCGAGCGCCGGGTTCGGGTCGGTTGCTCGGGTCGGGTCTGCCGCGTCGCGGCCAGGAGGTCGGCGAGGTGTTCGAGTTCGGGCAGGAGGCCGGTTCCGGCGTACTGCCAGTGGGAGATGACCAGCGTCGTGCCCGAGTCCACGCGCTGACCGGCGATGTTGCGGTGACCGGGGGCCAGGTCAGTGGGGTGTACGGCGCGGTCATCGACCGGACTGCCGTCCGCCTGACCGGCCTGCGGCTCAGCCGACGCTGGGGCTGGGGCTGGGGCTGGGGTCTGGGTGTCGTGTCGGCGGGTTCGCCAGGCGGTGCGTTCGGCGCGGAGGTGGGCGAGGGTGGTGGAGTAGTGGCGGGTGCGGGTGGAGAAGTGGCCTCGGAAGCCGAGCATGTGGGCCCATTGGCGCAGGCGGAGGTGGGCGTGCCGACGGTTGGTGGCGAGGTGCCAGGCGGTGTGGATCATGCGGCGGGCGTGGTCGGTGATGTCGTGGGTGGCGAGTTCGGCGAGGAGGCGGAGTCGGCGGTCGAGGGTGCCGGTGGTGGTCTCGGCGCCTTTGGTGGCGTACTTGGCGATGTAGGCGGCGACGTGCCGGTCGGTGACCGGGCCGCCACCGCTGAAGTCCGTGCCGCGGATCGCGCGGACGTCGATCTGCCGCCCGAACCGGAACACCAACCGCCCTGCCCGGTCTGAGCTTTGGGGCGGGGACGCGGGGACGCGTCCGGCGGGCTGCGGTTGCTTCGACGGCTCGCCCTCGTGGTGGACGCGGGTGCGTGTGGCGGCGGCGCGGACGGCGTGGTCGAGGAGCTGGGTGGTGGCCCAGGCGGGCGGGGTGCTGGTGGGGCCGGTGGGTCCGTCGAGGCGGATGGCGGCGTGGAAGTGGACCTGGCCCCGTTTCTGGTACTCGGCGACCTTCGCGTACGAGAGCGTGGCGTGGTGGCGCAGGTCCCGCTGTGTGAGGCCGGCGGCTTTGGCGATCTCGCGGCGTAGGTGGGTGGTGAAGCGTGCCCACAGGGCCGGGGCGTGCGCGTTCCACAGCACCGCGCTCGCGTAGTCGTAGCGCTCGGGGTCGAGTGGAGTGCCGAGGAGCGGGTCGTCGTCGGGGTGGACCTGGCCGCAGTGGCAGCGGCCGGTGTCGGGCTGGTTGTGGACGGGGCCGAAGCCGGGTGCGGTGAGGGTGGCGAAGACGCGGGGGTGGGCGGCGACGCTGGTGGGGACGGTCTTGCCGCCGCGCAGTCCGGCGGCGATGAGTTGGTAGGTGTCGTAGCGGTAGACGGTGGAGCAGGCGGGGCAGCGGGTGGCGCGGCGGTTGCCGCAGCGGACCAGCAGTTCGCCTGCCGGGAGCCGGCCGGAGTCGAAGTGGTTGAGGATCTCACCGGTCGCGCTGTCCAGACGGGTGCGGTGCCCGGTGAGGCGGATCGGGTGCGCGCATCCACCGAGTCCGGCTATCTGTCGTGCGAGGGGCGCGAGTTGGCCGGCGGCGGCGAGCTTCGCCAGCTTGGCGGTGAGCCTGGCGCGGCGCTCCAGCGCCGACCGACCTTCCACCGACGCGGCGGTGACGTCCGCCGGGCACGTCGGCGTCGTGAACGCCGACGACGGACGCGAGGCGGCTGGAACGGTCGCGGGATACGGGAGTTGGAGCTGTGCGGCCATGCGGAAGGGGGCCTTTCGGCGGGAGCGCGGAAGCGGAACGGCGCGGGGCGATGTGGGCAGGCCGAAGTGATCGGCTCACAGGGGAACGGGCGCCTGGAAGTTGGGCGCGGGGCCGGACCAGTGAGGCATGGTCGGCCCGGTCGCGGTGGTGATCACCGGCGGGTGCGTGACGTTAACATCGCCCCACCGGCGCATTCAAGTACATCCCTCCTCATTCCTTTCGATGGGTGGCGGGACGCGGGTAGTGTGAGGCCGGTTTTCCGATTTGGACGGGCCGGAATTTGCTGGTAGAGGGCACGAGAAGCGGGGTAGCAGGCGTGATGACGACGCGGCGCGGGCGCAGGCCGACGGGCGGCGGAGTGCCGCTGACGTTCGAGGTCATCGCCGCGACCCTGCGGGAGCAGATCCGCTCTGGCAGGCTGAAGCCGGGGGAAGCGCTACCGACGCAGGCTGCGCTGATGCGGGAGTTCGGGGCGTCGAGCCTGACCGTGCAGAAGGCCATGGCCCTGCTGAAGCAGGACGGGTGGGCGGTCTCCCGCCCCGGTAAGGGCGCATTCGTCGCTCACCACAACCACCCCGACGACGACGATGACCCCGGGAGCCCGAACGCGGAGACCGCGTCCGCAAGCGGGACGGCGGTCCGCGTCGAGGCGCTGGAGCGGGCACTGGCCGACGCCGTCGCGCAGCTCGCCGACCTCCGAGTCCGCGTCGAGGTCCTGGAAGCGGGCAACAGCGAGCCCGGCCGCTGATCCGCCGACCCTGAGCGGTTCCGGGGGCGTGCGTTCAGATTTTCTCTACGAGGTTCAAGGCGGGCCCCGCCCGCCAAGGCTGGCCGCCGTCGCCGACAAGCCCCGCCGTTTGCTCCCGCGATCAGGCGCTACTGGAGGACAGAGCCGACGCGGCACCCGGGCTGCGGGAGCGGCAACCGGCCAGATCGCCGGGATGACCGGAGTCGGGCTCCTGGCGGAGCAAGTTGTCGCCTACGACCGTCCTACGGCCGGATCCGCAGGCAAGGGCCGACCAGGGGGCCGACCCTTCACGTCCATCGCGCAGGCTCACCGGGGGCGGCGGCCTGCCCCGCCCCCGGCGGGGAGCGATGCCCCCGGCGGCCCGTCGTCGGCAGACCCCTCCCCGCCCAGCCTCCGCGCCGCCGGACCGGCAAGCGCACCGACCCCGCCTCGACGCCCGAGGACGGCCTGCCCGGCGAACGGGTCGCCGGGGGAAGCACCGGACAGGACACCGGTCCAAGACCCCGCCGACCCCTGCGCGATCGGGCACGTCAGCGCGGCGGCCCGGCTACGGCAGCAGAGTGAATGCCGGGAGGTGACTCGGGCGCACCACGCTGAAGTGGCGGCGGTCCAGGGTGGCGATGTTGACCGCGCGGTACTTCTCGGCGACCGCGACGACGAAGGCGTCGGCGGTGCCCAGGGGCAGGCTCGCGTACTGCTCGACCAGGTCGGCGGCCCGGCTGACCTCGGAGGAGGTCACGGGCACCAGTTCGTAGACGCCGTCCGCGACGTCGCGCAGGAAATCGGCCTCCGCCTTGGCCCCGGCACGACTGGCGAGCATGTAACCGATCTCGGTCAGCAGTGGGGCGGGCAGCAGGAGCGGGCCGGGGAAGTTCTGGAGCAGGTCGACGCACTGCAAGTGGTAGTCGTCCTTGCGGTTGGCGGCCGCCACCACGGGGCCCGTGTCGATGACGATCACGCGCTCCGGGGCTCCTCACTGGCCCAGGCGTCGCGGACGATCTCCTTGGAACGGACCGCGAGGTCGGGTTCGCCGTCGAAGACGCCGGTCGTGCGGAACCGGCGGCGGGGGCGCTCGCCGCGCTCCACTTCCGCCCACTGCCGCAGCAGCTCTATGGCGTCGGGCAGCCGGTCCTCCGGCACCGCGTCGAGCAGCCGGTGTGCTTCCTCGCGTACGGTCATGCGCTCAGTGTAGGGTCCGCAGCCGCCGTCGGCCCAGGAGTTGCCGGGCCCGCCCCGCTGCTTCGTGGTGGTCTGCACCTCTGACGGCAGCGCTGACGGCAACAACCACGGACACCAGGGCCCAGCCACGGACGCCAGCGGAGCACGAAACCGCCGATGACCTGCGAAAACGCAGGTGGGGAGGGGTCGCGTAGCACACGTACTATGTGCTGGCAGGCGCCACGCCGGTTCTGGTCCACAACTGCGACGGAGTTACGCGTGGTGGTAACGAAAACACTTACTCTATCTCGCATAATGCGAGTGGAAGTGGCGTGATTGCCGACCTCGATAGTGACGGCATTCTGACCATGATGATGCACAACAATCCCGACAAGGGTTCGCCGCTGCGGGGTAAGGCAATGTTCGACGAAGTTATGGGCCACTTCGGGGACCGAGTTCAGGGCATTCAGGGGATCTGGATCTACGGAGATAACCTTGGAGGCTTCAACGAAGCTGTCCGTGGTGGTACGGGCCTTGGGTCGGCAGCCAAGGGAACCTGGACTGGACAACAGGCAGCCAGATATGGCTTCACTCGCGCGAGGATCGATGAAGCAGTTCCGAGGCTCGACGGGGACTTCCAGCAAGTCCTTGCCACATTTCGAAGATGAGAGAACTGATGGACGAGGAAATTGAACGATTGGCGCGCTTGGCCGTCGAGTACCACGGAACTGGGTGCAGCATCGCAGAGATCGCTGATCTCCTAATCGCTAAGCATCCGAACTTGAGGTTGGCGCCGTTCCGGATGGCCCAAGTGCTTCGATCGGCCTTCGGTCTTTCGGTTCATGACCTGCAATACGTCACGGCATGGGTGCAAGGCGAAATTTCACTGGAAACACTGGAGGAGCGCCTTCAGATGACTCGGTAAGCAGCCTCAGTCCATAACATGCTGTGGATATTTCGAGAGGCCCCACCGAATGGATATTCGGTGGGGCCTCTCGGGCGTTTGACGGTCACGGCAACGTCAGCGGACGACGGCTGCGGCTGGTGGGTCGTCGGGGTCGTCGTCCTGGCCGCCGAAAGCGTGGCCAGGGCGTCGGGCGTCCCGCGGGAGTCAGAGTCGGACGTGTGCGTAGACGCCGACGGTGACGCCGATGTGAGCGTGGCCGAGGAGTTCCTTGATCACGACGAGGTCGACGCCCTGTTCCAGTAGCAGGGTCCGCCGCCAGTAGAGCTAACATTCGCTTATTCTCTCAGGGGGTGGGGCGGCTTCTGGTCCCCGTTGGCTCTGCGTTCGCCACCGAAGAGGTGGCTGGTGATGCCGGAATGCAGTACGTCGGAAACGGATTTATGCAATCCATGCAGGTCCTGATTTCTGAGACCTGGGACAAGACCTTCTTCTGAAGGGTGTAGTCTCAAATCCTGCATGAGTGTCCGTCGGTTTGTTGGTGCGTCGCTTGTGCGTCTATGTGGGACGCCACGGCGTGGTGCTACCGGCGGAGTTCGTCGAGCGGATGCGGGGTTAGAGTGGAATTTTCCTGCAGAGCCCGTCGACGCGTCGCTGGCGCGCCTGACGTTGCAGATCGCCTGGCACGTCGGCTGACGTGTTCAGCGGCATGACGGATGAGATCACGGATATCAGTCACCGCGGGAATTCGGGCCGCCGCGGGAATTTCGTCGGCACGGTACTGAGGTTGGGGAGTGGGAAATGACAGGCGCACGCGCGGAACGCCGTTCCGCCGGTACCGAGACTGTGGTGGACGTGCTGCTGCGCTGGGCTTGGATCCGGCGCCGTACGCCCGCGCGGGACATCGCGGACTTCGACGCCGGGCAGGCGCTGCGGGTCGTCGGATTCACGCAGAGCATCGGTGGGACGGTCAAGGTCTCGGTCGGCAAGGGCAAGCAGATTGCGAGGCTGAGGCAGGGCTACCTTCGGCTCGCCGCCGGTGAGGCGCCGGTCTGGAACGACGCGCGAGGAGGCCGGAGCGCGACCCTTCAGGCGCCGTTCCGGCTGAAGCCGGCAGCCAAGAAGATGCGCCTGGCCCGGAAGTTCGAGCGATACGAACTCGTCACGGGCGCGGGGACGTATGACTTGGCGGTGCCTAGTACTACAGCCGGTGGTTCACGTGACGTGACGGTGGTTGGCTCGTTGCTCCGTTCGTGGGGTTGAAACTGCCGCTGGGCGTGGTGCGGACTGATGAGTTGAGTGAGGCCGAAGTCCGGGCCTTGGAGGGTGAGTTGGAGGCGCTGTGCGCCTCGGTGGACGATGTGTTCGCGCGTCCGGCCTCCCGGGAGAATCTGCGGGCGATGGTGCGCGGGCTGCTGAGCGAGGTGCCGCGCAAGAACCTGTGGCAGCTCGCGGAGGCGGCCGGCCACCCCAACCCGGACCGGTTGCAGGGCTTTTTAGCCAAGGCCGCGTGGGATGCGGACGAACTGCGCGACCGGGTCCGCGCCTTCGCGGTCGCCGCCCTGGCCGCCGCCGACGCGGTGCTGATCGCGGACGAGACCGGCGACATCAAGAAGGGCACCAAGACCGCCGGTGTCCAGCGTCAGTACACCGGAACTGCGGGCAGGGTCGAGAACGCCCAGGTCAGCGTGCACCTGTCGTACGGATCCGGTAAGGGCCGCACCCTGATCGACAGCGAGCTCTACCTCGGCAGGAACTGGGCCGGTACCACCGCGGAGCACGAACGCCGCTGCGCCGAGCAGGGCATTCCGCCCGAACGCGCGAGCGCGGTGGCCACCAAACCGGAGCTGGCCCGGCGGATGCTGGAGCGCGCGCTGGCGGCCTCGGTGCCGTTCACCTATTTCCTGGCCGACGAGGCATACGGGCAGTGCCGGGCGCTGCGCGCCTGGCTGGAGGAACACCACGTCCGCTACGTGCTCGCCATCCCGAAAGACGAGGTGCTGCCGCTGCCCGACGGGCGCACCCGGCAGGCCCGCGAGCTGCGGGCGCTGGTGCCGGAGGATGCCTTCGAGCGCCGGTCCTGTGCGGACGGCGCCAAGGGCCCGCGCGAGTACGACTGGGCGGCTGTTCAACTCGCCCCCACTGCACATGACTTGGAG
>NZ_JBEOTA010000033.1:0-83949 GCF_040303265.1 Streptomyces sp. NPDC096040 | reverse complement strand
GGTTACATTCCGAACCCGGAAGCTAAGCCTTACAGCGCCGATGGTACTGCAGGGGGGACCCTGTGGGAGAGTAGGACACCGCCGAACAAATATTGAGAAAGGCCCACGCCGTTACGGCGTGGGCCTTTCTGCGTTTACGGGTGCGTTTATGCTCGGTGGTATGCGTTACGACCTGGTTATCTTCGACAACGACGGCGTCCTCGTCGACAGCGAGCCCATCTCCAACCGGCTCCTGGCCGCCTGTCTCACCGAGCTCGGGCATCCCACCTCCTACGAGGAGTCCATACGGGATTACATGGGATCCGCGATGCACCGGGTCCATGACCTCGTCCAGGAGCGCACCGGGCAGCGGCTGCCCGATGACTTCGACGACGTCTTCCATGCGCGGGTGTTCGCCGCCTTCGAGGCGGAGTTGAAGCCCGTCACCGGTGTGGCGGAGGTGCTTGAGCAGCTGGCGGCTGACGGGGTGCCGTACTGCGTGGCGTCGTCCGGGAGTCATGAGCGGATTCGGGTGGGGCATCGGACGACCGGGCTTGACCGGTGGTTCGAGGAGTCGCGGGTCTTCAGTTCGCAGGATGTAGGGAGGGGGAAGCCGGCGCCGGATCTCTTCCTGTACGCGGCCGAGCGGATGGGAGTCGCGCCGGGGCGTTGTGCCGTCGTGGAGGACAGTCCGCTGGGTGTGCAGGCGGCTGTCGCGGCCGGTATGGACGTGTACGGGTTCACGGCGATGACGCCGGTCGACCGGCTGCGGGGGGCCACTCAACTCTTTGCCGACATGGGGCAATTGGCTGACCTGCTGGAATGACCGAGGGCATCGTGGCGGGGCTGACAATTGTCATGCCGAGCTCCGGACGATCGTTTCTACTGGGGGACCCCGCCCGGACGCGAAGCTGAGGGCATGACGAAGACGACGAACGCCGGGTCCCGGAACAACAACCAGGCCAAGCCGCAGCCCAGCGTGCTGGAGAACTTCAAGCCGCTGATCGTGGACGTAGCGGTTCCGCTCGGGTCGTACTACCTCTTCAAGGGCGCCTTCGGGATGAGCACCTTCGCGGCGCTCGCCTGGAGCAGTGTGGTGCCGGCTCTGCGGACGGTGTGGAGCGTGGTCAAGGAGCGTCGGAGCAATGCGTTCGCGGGGCTCATCCTGCTGGTGAACCTGGTGTCGTTGGCGCTGAGCTTCGTCTCCGGCGACCCGCGGCTGATGCTCGCCAAGGACAGCGGGGTCAGCAGTGTCATCGGGATCACGATTCTGGTGTCGGTGGTGCTGGGCCGCCCGATGATGACCGAGGGGCTCAAGCCGTTCGTGGTGAAGGGCGACGCGGCCAGGGAGGCGGCCTTCGAGCGGCTGCGGGCCGGGTCCGCCGCGTTCCGGCGGTCGGAGCGGGTCTACTCGCTCGTGTGGGGTGTGCTGCTGCTCGCCGAGTGCGTGGTGCGGGTCGTGGGGGCGTACACCCTGCCCGTGGACACGATGGTGTGGCTCGACACGGTCATCCTGGTCAGCGCGATCGGGATCGGGATGGTGGTCAGCGGTGGGCTCGCCGCCGAGCCGATGGCCCGGATGATCGGCGCCGAGGTGAAGGCCGCGGAGGATGCCGTGAAGCGTGAGGTGGCTGTCGCCGCCTGACGCCGCCGGAGGTAAAGCTGAAGGAAATTCATCTTTGGCTGGATCTACCCACGAGTACGCCGGGGCCCTACGCTCGCCGCCATGACAGATGTGCTGCGGCGCGGTAGGGCCTCGTTGGCGTTCAGCTTCTTCACGCAGGGTGCCACTTTCGCTCTGCTCGTGACGCGCATTCCCGCCATCCAGGACCGGTACGGCGTCTCCGACGCGCTGCTGCCGGTCTTTCTCGCCGCCGTGCCGATCCTGGCCGGCGTCGGCAGTGTGACCACTGAGCAGCTGGTGAAGCGGATACCGCCCAGTCGGCTGCTGCGCTGGTCCCAGCCCGTGGTGATGCTGGCGCTGCTCGGGGTCGGGGCCGGCGGGAACATGGCCGAGCTGGCCGTCGCGCTGGGCGCCTTCGGGCTGGCCGTCGGTGCGCTGGACGCCTCGATGAACATGCTCGGGGTGAGCCTGCAGCGGACGTACGGGCGCAGCATCATGCTCAGCTTTCATGCCGCGTACAGCCTGGGCGGGATCCTGGGTGCCTCGCTGGCGTGGGTGGGGGCGCACTGGCATCTCGCGCTGTGGGTGTCGTATCTGCCGGTCGTCGCGGTGTTGTTGCCGGCCGCGCTGTTGGGGAGCCGGTGGTATGTGGACGGCAAGCCCGAGCCGGTGGAGCATGGGGTCGGCGCGAGCACGGGCAGTGGCGGTGTCGTCTTCAAGCTGCTGCTGCCGCTGTGTCTGGTGATGACCTTCGCCTACATCGGGGACTCGACCGTCTCCAACTGGAGTGCGAAGTATCTGAAGGACGTGTTGGGGAGCAGTGAGCAGCTGGCGACCGTGCCGTACAACGTGTACATGGTGACCACGCTGGTCGGGCGGGCCATCGGGGACTTCGGGGTACGGCGGTTCGGGGCCGTGGCGGTCGTACGGCTCGGGGCGCTGGTGGCGGCCGTCGGGTTCGCGGTGGTGGCCGGGGCGTCCGGGGCGTGGGTGGGGATGGCCGGGTTCACTCTGCTGGGGCTGGGGCTGTGTGTGCTGGTGCCGCAGACCTTCGCGGCGGCAGGGCGGTTGTTCCCCGGGGACTCGGACGCTGCCATCGCCCGGCTGAACATCTTCAACTACGTCGGGTTCCTGATCGGTTCGCCGTTGGTGGGTGCTCTGGGCGACGCGTGGAGCTATCGCGGGGCGATGCTGGTGCCGATGGTGTTGGTGCTGGTGACGTTGGTGTACGCCCGTTCGTTCGCGGCTCGGCCGGACAGATACGGTGGCGGGCATGAGCGGCCGCGCACAGCTGATGTGGGACGAGGCAGTAACGGGCTATGACTTCGGCCCGGGCCATCCGATGGATCCGGTCCGGCTGGCGTTGACCCGGAGACTGGTCCATGCCTTCGAGCTCGACCGGGTGGTGGATGTCGTCGCGGCCAAGCCGGCCGGGGAGTCGACGCTGCGTCTGGTGCACCGGGAGGACTATGTCGAGGCCGTGAAGGCGGCTTCGGCGGATCCCGGGGCGGCTGACCAGTCGTATGGGCTGGGGACGGTGGACGATCCGGCGTTCGCCGGGATGCACGAGGTGTCCGCGTTGATCGCCGGGCAGTCGGTGGGGGCGGCCGAGGCGGTGTGGCGGGGGGACGTCGATCACGCCGTGAACTTCGCGGGTGGGTTGCATCATGCGATGCCGGGGGCGGCTTCCGGGTTCTGTATCTACAACGACGCCGCGCTCGCGATTGCGCGGTTGTTGGAGCTCGGTGCCGAGCGGGTCGCCTATGTGGATGTCGATGTGCATCACGGGGACGGGGTGCAGGCCGCGTTCTGGGAGGATCCGCGGGTTCTGACGGTCTCGCTGCATGAGCATCCTCGTACGTTGTTCCCGCAGACCGGGTGGCCGGAGGAGGTCGGCGCCGGGGCGGGGGAGGGCTCCGCCGTGAATGTGGCGTTGCCGGCGGGGACCGGGGACGCGGGGTGGTTGCGGGCGTTTCATGCGGTCGTGCCGGAGCTGGTCGCCGACTTCCGGCCGCAGGTGCTGGTGACTCAGCACGGCGCCGACACGCATTTCGAGGATCCGTTGGCGCATCTCGCCGTCTCGCTGGATGCGCAGCGGGCTGTGCAGGTGGCCTGCCATGAGCTGGCGCACGAGTACGCCGGGGGGAAGTGGGTCGCGTTGGGGGGCGGGGGGTACGAGGTGGTGGATGTCGTGCCCCGGTCGTGGACGCATCTGGTGGCGATCGCCGCCGGGCGGGAGATCGAGCCGGAGGCGCTGGTTCCCGAGGCGTGGCGGCAGGAGGTGTTCGCTCGGACTCGGCAGTTGGGTCCTGGGCGGATGACCGATGGGCGGTGGCCGGTGGAGTGGGCGGAGTGGGAGGCGGGGTACGACCCCGCTGACCGCCTGGACCAGGCGGTGCTGGCTACTCGGCGGGCCGTGTATCCGTTGCGGGGGTTGCTGGCGTAGGGGTGGAGGGGTGGTTTTCTCGCCCCCGCCGCGCCTACCCGTCCCATCACCAGGGGGCTGCGCCCTTCGACCCCCCTCCTGGGGGCTGCCGACCCCGGACCCCCGCTTCGGCCTGAACGGCCTCGTCCTCTGTGGGGGGCTTGGCCAATCGTTACGCCAACCGTGGGGTGTTCGTCTGTTCTCCGGTTCTTCGGGGGCTGCGTCCGTCACCATCTCAGCCGTGTGGAGTGTCGGTGAGCTTCGGGCTTATCTGGTGGCCGTTGGGCTTGCTGGGGTTGTGGCCACCTCCCGGGAGCGGAGTATTCGCCGTTATCGGCTGTTCGCGGCTCGGGATCCTCGGGTGTTGATCGGTATTGATCCGCAAGCGGCGTGGAGCGAGCGCGAGTTGGTTCGGTTGATGGCGGGCAAGTGTGGGGTTTCGGACGATTATCGGTGTGTTTCAGGGCATGATGTGATTGATCCGGAGTTGACCGTCGCTGCGCTCGATGCCTTCGCGGAGCGGGTGGGGGACGTCGCGCGGCGGCGGGCGCCCGTGTTGTTCGGGACCGGGCATCCGCATCGGCTGATCGGCTTCTACGCCGGTCTCGCGGACGCGTTGTCGACGGCGGGGTGTGAGGTCCTCACCCCCGCGCAGGGTCGCCGTGTCGACATAACGACCCGGTTCGGACTACGTACGTGCAACCTCGATTACGTACAAGGTGTCGGGTTGGTGCGGGAATCGGGAGGTGAACGCCCCGGTTGTGCGCCGGGTGCGCACACGCACTCACCGCTGCCGGTTCGGGTGGCGCTGGATGCGGCGGCGGGGGGCGGCGGGCCGTTGCCCGAGCTGGTGGTGGGGGACCACGGGTGGGTCTGCGGTGCTGGTCAGCTCGGGTTTGAGGCCATTGGGCTCGCGGATACGGATGACCCTGCGCTCTTCGTGGGCGAGGCCGAGGGCGTCGTGTCCGTCGCCGTTCCGGTTGATGACGGCGTGCGGTCCGATTACTACACGCCGCTTACCCGCTACGTACTCAATCGAGCGTGTCTGTCACAGTAGGTCGCCGATGGGTGCACCTCTTCCCCACTCGCATCACCCGCCCCTACATTGGGGAGTGAGCACGCAACGACGAAGAGTCACCGGAAGGGGAAGCCGGTGGCCCGTCGAGTGCGGAAGGTTCAGGTGTGTCATGGCAGCTGGCGAGAGGCCTCTCAACGAGGTTGTGTTCCTTACCGTGGCGGAGGTCGCCGCGGTGATGCGAGTGTCGAAGATGACCGTGTACCGGCTGGTGCACAGCGGTCATCTGCCCGCGATCCGGGTGGGGCGGTCCTTCCGCGTCCCCGAGCAAGCGGTACACGAGTACCTTCGCGAGAGCTATGTGGGGGTGGAGACCGCCTGACGACGGTTTCGGGGTACCCGGAGCACCTCGATTACGACCTCAGCGCTCGGGCGGGTAGGCTAGCCCCTCGTAGGTCGTATGGGCCCATGGCGCCCAGCACCGAGTGATGAGAAGTGAGCGAGGGTAGTCGTGGGCTCTGTTATCAAGAAGCGGCGCAAGCGGATGGCCAAGAAGAAGCACCGCAAGCTGCTCAAGCGCACGCGCGTTCAGCGCCGTAACAAGAAGTAATTACGGCGCCGAGCCGCGAGAGCTTGTGTATGGCCCCCCACCACTACGGTGGGGGGCCATACGCATTTTCCGGCCGAGACGGCTCGCCCTGGCCCACTCGAGGGCATGCCAGCGCAACATCAACCCGCTAAGTTGGCCCGCATACGGGAACACGGAAGAAAGGCGCTGATCTTGGGGAAGGTCGTGCTCGTGACCGGAGTGGCCCGTCAACTTGGGGGCCGGTTCGTACGGCGGATCCAGCGGGACCCCGAAGTGGACCGGGTCGTCGCCGTGGACGCGGTGCCGCCGGAGCACCATCTGGGCGGGGCCGACTTCATCCAGACCGACATCCGCCAGCCGACCATCGCCCGCGTCCTCGCCGAGACCGGTGCCGACACCGTCGTCCACATGGACGTGACCGGTGCGCCGCTCGGCAGCGGGAGTCGGGCCACCGTCAAAGAGACCAATGTCATCGGGACCATGCAACTGCTCGGCGCCTGCCAGAAGTCGCCGAACGTCAAGCGGCTGGTGATCAAGTCCAGCACGAACGTCTACGGCTCCGCGCCGAAGGATCCAGCCGTCTTCACGGAGACCACCCCGCCGAAATCGCTGCCCAGTGGCGGGTTCGCCAAGGACACGGTCGAGGTGGAGGGATATGTGCGGGGGTTCGCCAGACGGCGGCCCGATGTGGCGGTGTGCGTGCTGCGGTTCGCCAATATTCTCGGGCCGACCGCTGACACTCCGCTCGCCTCTTATTTCTCGCTCCCTGTGCTGCCCACCGTCTTCGGGTACGACCCCCGGCTGCAGTTCGTGCACGAGGACGATGTGATCGACGTCCTGCGGATCGCCTCGCACGAGCCGGCGCGGTCCACCCTGAACAGCGGCACGTTCAATATCGCCGGCGACGGAGTGCTGTTGCTCTCGCAGTGTTCGCGACGGCTGGGGCGGCCCACCGTGCCGTTGCTGCTGCCGGCGGTCACCTGGGCCGGGTCCCTGGTGCGGACGCTCGGCATGAGCGACTTCTCGCCCGAGCAGATCCGGCTGCTGACGCACGGCCGGGTGGTCGCCACCGGCCAGATGCGCGAGACGCTGGGATTCCAGCCGAAGTACACGACGGCGGAGACGTTCGCGGACTTCGTGCGCGCCCAGGCCACGGGGCTGCTGCCGCCACAGGCGGTGGCCGCCGCCGTCGACCGGATCGCCGCCCTGCCCGTCCTGAGCGGCGGGAAGACACAGACGCAGAGCGCCAACTGAGGAGCGCAACACGATGGCGGACGCCAAGGTCATTCCGTTCGACGACGACCGGTCCCGCGGGGCTGCCGTGCAGCGGCCGGCCCGGCGCCGGGGGCCGGGGAACCGGCGCAAGGGCGGCGGCGAGCAGGCGGTGGTGCGCGAGTCCGGCGTGGTGCGTGAGGTCCAGCCTCTCGCCGGGCGGATCCCCGCGCAGGAAGATGTGCATGTGACCCCGGAGAGCCCTGAGACGGGCGTGGACAAGCCGCACGACGACGCCGGCCTGGAGCAGCGTGTCGCCCGCGGTCTGGCGTTTCTGCGGCGGCGGCTGACCGGGGACTACGAGGTCGACGACTTCGGGTACGACGAGGAGCTGACCGACCAGGTCCTGATGTCCATGCTGCGGCCGGTGTACGAGAAGTACTTCCGCGTCGAGGGGAGGGGCATGGAGAACATCCCGGCCGAGGGCGGTGCCCTGATCGTCGCCAACCACTCCGGGACGCTGCCGATGGACGGGCTGATGATGCAGGTCGCCGTGCACGACCATCACCCGGCGAATCGTCACCTCAGGCTGCTCGCGGCCGACCTGGTCTTCGTGCTGCCGGTGGTGAACGAACTGGCACGCAAGCTCGGGCACACGCTCGCGTGCACGGAGGACGCCGAGCGGCTGCTGGGGCAGGGCGAGCTGGTCGGGGTGATGCCGGAGGGGTTCAAGGGCATCGGGAAGCCCTTCAGCGAGCGCTACAAGCTCCAGCGGTTCGGGCGGGGCGGGTTCGTGTCGACCGCGTTGCGGCAGGGGGTGCCGATCATTCCCTGCTCGATCGTGGGGGCCGAGGAGATCTACCCGATGCTCGGCAACGCGAAGACGCTGGCTCGGGTGCTGGGGATCCCGTACTTCCCGCTGACGCCGACCTTTCCCTGGCTCGGGCCGCTTGGGGCGGTTCCGCTGCCGACGAAGTGGACGATCCAGTTCGGGGAACCGATCCCCACGGGGAGCTATCCGCCGGAGGCGGCCGAGGATCCGATGCTGATGTTCAATCTGACGGACCAGGTGCGGGAGCAGATCCAGCACACGCTGTACAAGTTGCTGGTGCAGCGGCGGTCGGTGTTCTTCTGAGTGGCGATGCGTCGATGGGGTGCCCCTCGGTTGAGAGGCACCCCATCTCCGTCAGTCGCTCGCGTCCTGGCCGTCGATGCCCAGGCCCGGCAGTAGGCCCGGCAGGAGCGGGGGAAGGGTGACGTCCGGTGCCGCTGACGGGGACTTGCCCGTCGACGGCGAGGCGCTGGTGCCCGTGCCGGTCTTCGGGGGGTCCAGGAGACCGCCCGCCGTGCCGCCGATCAGGCCGTCGTCGGCGCTGCTGGAGGCCGAGCCGCTGGGGCTACCGGTGCCTGACTCGTGGCCCGAGGAGGAGCTGCCCGAGGACGACGGGGCCGTCGACCGGTGGCTGCCGGAGGAACCTGTGGACGCCGTGCCGGAGCCCTGCTTGCCGGTGCCGCCCCCGGTGTTCTGGGATGGCTGGGGGAGCAGGGACTGCAGCGGGGCGACCTCTTCGTCTATGGCGTCGAAGACCGACGACACCTGCTGGCTGACGTCCCCGAGCTGGACCGGGAGTCTGTCGCGCAGGGCGCCCCAGGCCTCGCGGTGGGACTGGGCGAAGGCGGACAGGGCCTGGATGGGGCCCAGTGAGTTCGGGTCGCGCTCATAGGCCTCGTGGAGCAGCCGATGGCCCTCGGTGACGTCGTGCTGCATACCGGACAGGGTGCGGCGGATCTCGCCGATGGACTCATGGTCGAGGTGGCCGCCGCGGTCTCGCTCCATCAGCCGGCGGGCTTCCATCAGCCTGGTCGAGGCCTGGTCGAGGTAGGTCTGGCCGCGCTGGTCGTCGCCGTCGGCCAGATAGTTGAGCTTGAAGTCCTCGATGCCGCGTTTGAGGCCGTACAGCGAGTCGCCGGGCAGGGCGCCGGAGCTGGCGGCGGCCACGCCGCCGAAGGCTCCGGCGGCCACCCCTACGCTCAGGCCGCCCGCGGCGAGCCCCTTGGTGAGCCGGGAACGCGGTCGCAGTTTGCCCAGTGGGCTGGCCCGATGCGCGCCCTTGGACCGGCCGGACCGCTGCTCGGGAACCGACGTGT
Source organism: Streptomyces sp. NPDC096040 (assembly GCF_040303265.1). Lineage (NCBI taxonomy): Bacteria > Bacillati > Actinomycetota > Actinomycetes > Kitasatosporales > Streptomycetaceae > Streptomyces > Streptomyces sp. NPDC096040. The sequence continues at coordinate 74,957 of NZ_JBEOTA010000033.1, read as the reverse complement.
CCGCCGCCCCGCCCAGGGTGCCCTCCGCCAGCATGGCCTCCATCGCGGCCACCAGCTGGGCCCGGTGGACGACCTTGACCTCCGGGTCGAGGACCGGCTTGGGCAGCTCGGCGAGCCCTGTCGCCAGGGCCAACAGCTCGCCCTGCTCGGTCCGTTCGGCCCGATCCGCCGCGGCCGGCGGATCGCCCGCCGGACCCTCGGACCGCTCGGCCGCCGAGTCCCGGTCGGGCTGCTCCTCCAGGGCCTGGGCGAAGGCGTTCGCCCGCCGGTGCGCCGATACGTTCGCGATCACTGGCGGCACCTCCTCTCGTCATGACGGTCGACTCCCCAGGGGGTCCTGAGGGTTGCACGCCCTCGACCGATCCACACGATCGTGTGATCAGGGTCTTCCAGGACGTGACCACAGGGAGCCTGTATCCCGCACAACGAGCGGCTCGGCCCTTGGGTTACGGACGACCGTTGATCGGCTGAGAAAGGCAACCGGCTTTCACCGAACGTGAGTTGGGTGTCGCCCAGCGTGCCCGGCTCAGCGTGCGTCGTCCGGGAGGAGCCGGGCGAGAGTGCGCACGGCCCGGTACTGGAGGGTCTTGATGGCGCCCTCGTTCTTGCCCATCACGCGGGCGGTCTCGGCGACCGAGAGGCCCTGGAGGAAGCGGAGTGTCACGCACTCCTGCTGCTGGGGGTTGAGGCGTCGTACGGCTTCGAGGAGTGCCGCGTTCGAGAGGGACTCCAGGACGGAGTCCTCCGGGGAGCGCTCGACCTCGTTGGCGTCGAGCATCTCGCCGGTGGTGACCTCCAGCCGGAAGCGGCTCGACTTGAAGTGGTCGGCGACCAGGTTGCGGGCGATGGTGACCAGCCAGGCGCCGAAGTCGCGGCCCTGCCAGGTGAAGGTGCCGATCCTTCTCAGGGCGCGCAGGAACGTCTCACTGGTGAGGTCCTCGGCGGTCGCCTTGCCGCCGACGCGGTAGTAGATGTAGCGGTACACGGTGTCGCTGTACTGGTCGTAGAGGCGGCCGAAGGCGTCGGACTCGCCGGCCTGGGCGCGCTCGACGAGGTCCATCATCCGGGCGCTGTCGCTGTCCGCGGCCGGGCGGCGGGCGGTGGTTGCGGCGGTGCCGGTGGCACGGCCGCGTCTGCCGACGGCCGCACTGCCGTCGGCCAGTGCGTAGCACGGGCCGATCGGTGCGGCGGTGGCGAAGGCGGGGACGGCGTACGCGGTCGGGACAACGCCGCGCAGCGTCTCTTTGACCGTTGCGACAGTTGCGCGCAGCGTAGCCAGGCCCGAGGCGTCAACCCCGACGTGTGGGTACACGGGACTCCCAGAGGCAGAGCTTCCATCACGTGCAGTACGGAACCTTTCACCCGTCGTAGCGACGGAGGGGTACCGGTTTGCGTCTGAGGAGAATAACGCTTCGTGCAGGCCCTGCTACACCGAGTTGCTCAAATCACCGGTTGCGTCGCTTCTGTAACCGATTTGGGGTGGTTCAAGTGCCGCAGGGTGATCGGTTGTTGATCAGAAAGATGCGTGTTGAGGCAGAGTCGAGGGCGTGTTGGGATGACGGCGCGATAATTCGGGCGCGCGAGGTTTGGGGCGGCGTGTTGTCCGGGTGCGGGTGGGTGGTGAGCGGGGGTCTCGCTTACCGGCGCCGGCAGGATTCCGCCTGCGCCCACCCGTGCCGCCGCAGCGGCAGACTGCCCGCAGGCTGGGCCAGGTGGAAAGGCGCCCCGTCGGGGGCGCGGGGGAACTGCGCGATCAGCCGCGGCGGACCCGCGGCCGGGATACGGCCCGCGGGCCTACCGGCGCTCGCGGCCCGGATCCGGTTCTCGGCCCGGGCCGGCCAGCGGGCGCAGGGTCGCCGCGAACAGGCCCAGTCCGGGTGCTCCGTCAGACGTGCGCGCTACCGACGCCGTCGGCTCAGCGCGATCGCCGCCGCCGTGCCGCCGGCGACCGCTCCCACCCCGGCCGCCGCCGGAATGCCCACCTTGGCCGCCTTGCGGCCCGTCCGGTAGTCGCGGAGGCGCCAGTCCATCTCCCGGGCATGCTTGCGCAGCTTCGTGTCGGGGTTGATGGCGTACGGGTGGCCCACCAGGGACAGCATCGGGATGTCGTTGTGGCTGTCGCTGTAGGCCGCGCAGCGGGAGAGGTCCAGGCCCTCCGCGGCGGCGAGGGCGCGTACGGCCTCGGCCTTCGCCGGGCCGTGCAGGAGTTCGCCGACCAGCTTGCCCGTGTAGAGGCCGTCGACCGACTCGGTGACCGTGCCGAGCGCGCCGGTGAGGCCCAGGCGGCGCGCGATCACACCGGCGATCTCCATCGGCGCGGCGGTGACGAGCCACACCTTCTGGCCGGCGTCCAGGTGGGCCTGGGCGAGGGCGCGGGTGCCGGGCCAGATGCGCTCGGCCATGTACTCGTCGTAGATCTCCTCGCCGATGGTCTGGAGCTCGGCGACGCGGTGGCCCTTGATGATCGACAGCGCGGAGTCGCGGGCGTCCTGCATGTGCTCCGGGTCCTCGACGCCGGCCAGCCGGAACCAGGCCTGCTGCCAGGCGAACTTGGCCAGGTCGCGGGTCTCGAAGAACTTCCGCTTGTACAGGCCCCGGCCGAAGTGGAAGATGGCGGCGCCCTGCATGACCGTGTTGTCGAGGTCGAAGAACGCGGCGGCCTTGTCGTCGCCGAGCACCGGGAACTGCGGTTCCGCGGTGCCCCTGGGGGCGGCGGACACGGCGTCCTCTGCCAGGGCTTCCTGGTTCTTGCGCGCGGCCTCCGCCGAGGCCTCGCCTGCCAAAACGCTCCGCGCCGTGGCGGAGCGCCTACGGGGAGTGAGCCATCCGAGAGCGGCCATGTCGTGAGCATAGCCAGTCTGTTCGGTGGTCCCGGAGTCGCGGGAGTTGGATGGGCGTGAACTCTCCACGACCGGCCCGTTAAGCAAGCCGTCGAGCAGGGCGCGGCAGCGCGGGAGAATGGACCTCATGAGTCCTCTCTTCGGCCGGAAGGCGCCTGCGTCTCGTGCGCGTTTGGTCACTCTGATCCGTAAGCCCGGTTGTCATTTGTGCGATGACGCACAGGTCGTGGTCGAGAAGGTGTGCGGCGAGCTGGGGGTGCCCTGGGAAGGGAAGGACATCACCCAGGATTCGCAACTGCACGATCTGTACTGGGAGCAGATTCCGGTCGTACTCGTCGACGGTGAACAGCACACCTTCTGGCGTGTGAACGAACAGCGCCTCCGCAAGGCACTGACTGACTAGTCCAAACGGGCCGCAAAAGTCGCCTAGGATCGATGGCGGCTTGGTCTCGGGGGCGGGATTCGTGAGGAGTGTGTACGGTTTTGCCCCTATTGGAGATGGAGCGCGAGCGCGTGTGCGCCGGTTCCCCACGGCTGCGCCGGGGGCGCGTGACCCCGGTCACGTTGGCCGGGCAAATCGGACACCATCTTTGTGCACGCGTTCACAAAGACATAGCCTGCTGTCGACGGGGCGGTCTGGGAACGTGTGACCGTCCGCAGCCCCGCTCTACCCGCAGGAGCACCGTGGCAACTGGCCGAACTCACCGACCGGCGACCCGCAGCCGAGGGATCCCCGAGGCCACCGTCGCCAGGCTTCCGCTGTATCTCCGGGCGCTGACCGCACTGTCGGAGCGCTCGGTCCCCACGGTCTCCTCCGAGGAGCTGGCGGCCGCCGCGGGGGTCAACTCCGCGAAGCTGCGCAAGGACTTCTCCTACCTGGGCTCGTACGGAACGCGCGGTGTCGGCTACGACGTCGAGTATCTCGTCTACCAGATCTCCCGTGAGCTGGGCCTGACCCAGGACTGGCCGGTTGTGATCGTCGGTATCGGAAATCTGGGTGCCGCCCTCGCCAATTACGGCGGGTTCGCCTCCCGTGGCTTCCGGGTCGCCGCCCTCATCGACGCCGATCCGGCGATGACCGGGCGGCAGGTCGCCGGGATCGCCGTGCAGCACAGCGACGACCTGGAGAAGATCATCTCCGACAACGGCGTCTCCATCGGCGTCATCACCACCCCGCCGGGCGTCGCCCAGCAGGTCTGCGAGCGGCTCGTGGCCGCCGGGGTCACCTCCATCCTGAACTTCGCGCCGACCGTGCTGACCGTCCCGGACGGTGTCGACGTGCGCAAGGTCGACCTCTCCATCGAGCTGCAGATCCTCGCCTTCCACGAGCAGCGCAAGGCCGGCGAGGAGCACGAGGGGACGGTTCCGCCCGTCGCCGCGCACCAGGAGTCCACCGAGCAGGGGCCCGACGGGGACGTACCCGCCGTGATGCCGGCATGAGTCTCCTCGTCGTCGGGCTGAGCCACCGCAGCGCCCCGGTCAGCGTCCTGGAGCGGGCCGCGCTCACCACGGACGCCCAGGTCAAGCTGGTCCAGGACACGGTCGCCGCCGAACCGGCCACCGAGGCCGCGGTGCTCGCCACCTGCAACCGCATCGAGCTCTACGCCGACGTGGACAAGTTCCACGCCGGCGTCGCCGAGCTGTCCACGCTGCTCGCCCAGCACAGCGGGGTCGGCCTCGACGAGCTCACCCCTTATCTCTATGTGCACTACGAGGACCGGGCCGTCCACCATCTGTTCTCGGTGGCCTGCGGGCTGGACTCGATGGTCGTGGGCGAAGGGCAGATCCTCGGGCAGATCAAGGACTCGCTCGCCCTGGCGCAGGAACTGCACAGCGCCGGCCGGCTGATGAACGACTTCTTCCAGCAGGGGCTCCGGGTCGGCAAACGCGCCCACTCCGAGACCGGGATCGACCGGGCCGGACAGTCCCTGGTCACCTTCGGACTGGAACAGCTCGCCGCCGGTACCGACGTCGAGGCCTGGGCCAAGGGCAGGAAGGCGCTGGTCATCGGCGCCGGTTCGATGTCCTCGCTGGCCGCCGCCACACTGGCGCGGGCCGGCGTCGCGGAGATCGTGGTGGCGAACCGGACGTACGACCGCGCCGAGCGGCTGGCGCAGATCCTGAACGACAGCGACGACACGGACGTGGTGGCCCGCGCGGTACCGATGGACTCGGTGCCGGTCGAGCTGACACGTGCCGACGTCGCCGTCTCCTGCACCGGCGCGACCGGTCTGGTCCTCACCGCCGACGCGGTCGCCGCGGCGGTCGAGGGGCGGACCGGTGAGCCCGTCGCGGAGATCGAGGACGACCGTCCCGCGCAGATCGTGCAGCGGCCCACCGGCCTCGGCAACGACGAGAACTGCCCGCTCGACCTCACGGCCGCACAGAGCGGGTTCTCCGTGATGGGCGAGGCCGCCGTCGCCGGGATGGCCGCCGCCGAGCTGGAGCAGCACGCGGCCTGGGTGGACAACGGCACGGTCGACATCCGGGAGGCCGGACGCCGTACGGCCGAGACCGACGCCGAGCTGATCGGCGCGCTCGCCGCGACCGCCGCCCGGATCGGCCGGATCCCCGAGCTGCGCAAACCCGAGCCCGTCGCCGGCTTCGTGCGGCCCGCCCCCGCGCTCTTCCTCCTCGACCTCGCCATGCCCCGCGACATCGACGCGGCCGCGCACCGGCTGGCCGGGGTGCGGCTGGTGGACATCGAGTCGCTGGCGGAGGCGTCCGCGGACGCCCCCATGGCGGCCGACGTGGACCAGGTCCGCCGGATCGTCGCCGACGAGGTGGCCGCCTTCGGGGCGGCGCAGCGGGCCGCGCACATCACGCCGACCGTGGTCGCCCTGCGCACCATGGCCGCCGACGTGGTGGCCGGTGAGATCGCTCGGCTCGACGGGCGCCTGCCCGACCTGGACGAACGGCAGCGCGGAGAGATCCGGCAGGCCGTGCACCGGGTCGTCGACAAGCTCCTGCACGCGCCGACGGTACGGGTCAAACAGCTCGCGGCCGAGCCCGGCGGTGCCGGGTACGCGGACGCGCTGCGGACCCTGTTCGACCTCGACCCCGAGACGGTGGCCTCCGTCTCCCGGGCCGTGGACAGCACAGACAAGAAGGACCGACCGGCATGAGTGACAACCCACTGCGACTGGGGACCAGGCGATCCAGACTCGCCATGGCCCAGTCCGGGCGAGTGGCGGAAGCCGTGAGCCAGGTGACCGGACGGCCCGTCGAGCTCGTCGAGATCACCACCTACGGCGACACCTCCCGTGAGCACCTCGCACAGATCGGCGGCACGGGGGTCTTCGTGACCGCCCTGCGGGACGCGCTGCTGCGCGGCGAGGTCGACTTCGCGGTTCACTCGCTCAAGGACCTCCCGACCACGCAGCCCGAGGACCTGGTCCTGGCCGCTGTACCGGTACGCGAGGACCCGCGTGACGTGATCGTCGCCCGGGACGCGCTGAAGTTCACCGACCTGCCGCGCGGGGCGCGCATCGGCACCGGTTCGCCGCGCCGGATGGCGCAGCTGAACGCGTACGCGCGCACCCACGGGCTGGACGTCGAGACCGTCCCCGTCCGCGGGAACGTCGACACGCGGATCGGATACATACACGACGGCGAACTCGATGCCGTGGTGCTGGCCGCGGCGGGACTGAGCCGCATCGGCCGTATCGACGAGGTGACCGACTTCCTGTCGGTCGACACGGTTCTGCCCGCCCCCGGCCAGGGGGCACTGGCGATCGAATGCGCCGCGGACAACGCGTCGCTGATCGCCGCGCTCGAGGAACTCGACGACCCGTTCACGCGGGCCGCCGTGACCGCCGAGCGATCACTGCTCGCCGCCCTGGAGGCCGGCTGCTCCGCCCCTGTGGGCGCGCTGGCCGACCTTCTGGCCGACGGGCAGACTGTCAAGGAAATGCGCCTGCGTGGCGTCGTCGGCACGACCGACGGCACACGGATGGTGCAGATGTCCACCACCGGTCCCGTGCCCGAGACAAACGACCAGGCGACGGCGCTCGGTCGCGAACTCGCCACCGAGATGCTTGCCCAGGGCGCGGCCGGTCTGATGGGGGAGCGAGCACAGTGAGCCCCACCAACCTTCCCGCCGGCCTCGAACACGGGCACGTCACCTTCCTGGGTGCCGGACCCGGGGATCCGGGACTGCTGACCTTGCGTGCCGTGGAGGCACTGTCCAGCGCGGACGTCCTGGTCGCCGAGCACGACGTGCTCGACGTGATCAGAGCCCACGCCAGGCAGGGCGTCTCCGTCGTACTCACGAATCCGGGTTCCTCGTCGGACCCGTATCCGGGCACAGGCACGCCTCAACTGACGGTTGTTGACGGAGCGTCAACAACCGCTGCGCTCCCGCCCGCGCGGGATGCGGCTCATCTTGTCATGGAGGCCGCGCGGGGTGGCAGGCGGGTCGTCCGTGCGGTGTCCGGGGACCCGGGACTGGATACGTACGCGACCGAGGAAATGCTCGCCTGCGTCGCCGCCGGTGTTCCCTTCGAGGTCGTGCCCGGTGTCGCGGCGGCGGTCGGCGTACCCGCGTACGCCGGTGTGCCGCTGCGGGACGCCCAGGGCGCGGACGTCCGCTTCGTGGACGGCCGTACGGCCTCCGACCGCTGCTGGACCGAGGTCGGTGCCTCGGACGGCACGGTCGTGGTGTCGACGACCCTCGACTCGGTGGCCGCGGCTGCCGGGGAACTGGTCGCCGCCGGCCGTAAACCGGACACCCCGATGACGGTCACGGTCGCCGGTACCACCACCCGGCAGCGGACCTGGACGGCCACCCTGGGCACCGTCGCCCAGACCCTGAAGCAGGCGAAGGTGCTGCCCTCCCCGGACGGCGGCCGACCGGTGATAGCCGTGGTCGGTGAGCGGTCCGCCGCCGCCCAGCGCGACCAGTTGTCGTGGTTCGAGTCCAAGCCGCTGTTCGGCTGGAAGGTACTCGTGCCGCGTACGAAGGAGCAGGCGGCGACCCTCTCCGACCAGCTGCGGTCCTACGGCGCCGTGCCGCACGAGGTGCCGACGATCGCCGTCGAACCGCCGCGCACGCCCCAGCAGATGGAGCGCGCGGTCAAGGGCCTCGTCACCGGACGCTACGAGTGGATCGCCTTCACCTCGGTGAACGCGGTCAAGGCCGTACGGGAGAAGTTCGAGGAGTACGGGCTCGACGCACGCGCCTTCGCGGGCATCAAGGTCGCGGCGGTCGGCGAGCAGACCGCGAAGGCCCTGGTCGCCTTCGGCGTGAAGCCGGACCTGGTGCCGTCGGGCGAACAGTCCGCCGCCGGACTCCTTGAGGACTGGCCGCCCTATGACCCGGTCTTCGACCCGATCGACCGGGTGTTCCTGCCGCGCGCCGACATCGCCACCGAGACGCTGGTCGCCGGGCTGATCGAGCTGGGCTGGGAGGTGGACGACGTCACGGCCTACCGGACCGTGCGGGCGTCGCCGCCGCCGGTCGACACCCGGGAGGCGATCAAGGGCGGTGGCTTCGACGCGGTTCTCTTCACGTCGTCGTCCACCGTGCGGAACCTGGTCGGTATCGCCGGGAAGCCGCACAACGTGACAGTCATCGCGTGCATCGGTCCGGCCACGGCCAAGACGGCCGAGGAGCACGGGCTGCGGGTGGACGTGATGGCTCCGGAGCCGTCGGTCGCCAAGCTGGTTGAGGCGCTGGCGGAGTTCGGGCTGCGGCGGCGCGCTGCCGCCGTGGAGGCCGGCGATCCGGTGACCCGGCCCAGTGAGCGGCGGCCGGGGGCCCGGCGCCGACGCAGCACTACCTGAGAGTGCACGGCGGGGGGTCTGGGGGCTGCGCCCCTCGGACCCCCTGGTTTCTTTCTACGGCGGTCGGCAACACCGGTCGTCCCGGCCGAGCAGCGCACCCTGAAGCGTGAGCGGATGTTCCGGGCCGCCCCGGGCCGGGGCACCGACGTCACGTCGGCAAGTGCGCCCAGGTGACGGGCGTAGCGTAGGGAGCATGACGAAGTACGGCTCCTTCCCCGGCACGCGGCCGCGTCGACTGCGGACGACCCCCGTCATGCGGCGCATGGTCGCCGAGACCCGGCTGCACCCCGCGGACTTCATCCTCCCGGCGTTCGTGCGCGAGGGCGTCGGCGAACCGGTGCCGATCGCCACCATGCCCGGCGTCGTGCAGCACACCCGGGACACCCTGAAGAAGGCGGCCCTGGAGGCCGTCGAGGCGGGGATCTCCGGGATCATGCTGTTCGGTGTGCCGGAGGAGGGCAAGAAGGACGCCCTCGGGACGCCCGGCACCGACCCGGACGGGATTCTGCAGGTCGCGCTGCGGGACGTGCGGGCCGAGGTCGGCGACGAGTTGCTCGTGATGTCCGACCTCTGCCTAGACGAGACGACCGACCACGGGCACTGCGGGGTGCTCGACGACGAGGGGCGCGTCGACAACGACGCCACCCTGGAGCGGTACGCCGAGATGGCCCAGGTGCAGGCCGACGCGGGCGCCCATGTCGTAGGGCCCAGCGGGATGATGGACGGTCAGATCGGCGTCGTCCGCGACGCCCTCGACCAGATCGGGCGGGAGGACGTCGCCGTCCTCGCCTACACCGCCAAGTACGCCTCCGCTTTCTACGGCCCCTTCCGGGAGGCCGTCGGGTCCTCGCTGAAGGGGGACCGGAAGACCTACCAGCAGGACCCCGCCAATGTGCGGGAGTCCCTGCGGGAGCTGGCCCTGGACCTGGAGGAGGGGGCCGACATGGTGATGGTCAAGCCGGCCGGGCCCTACCTCGACATCCTCGCCCGGGTCGCCGACTCCGTGGACGTGCCGGTCGCCGCCTACCAGATCTCCGGCGAGTACGCGATGATCGAGGCCGCCGCCGAGAAGGGCTGGATCGACCGCGACCGGGCCATCCTGGAGACGCTGACCGGCATCAAGCGGGCCGGCGCGCAGAACATCCTCACGTACTGGGCCGTGGAGGCCGCGAGGATGCTGGGCTGAGGCCCAGGGGCAGGGGTGGTGCCCGCTGTGAGATTTCGCCGCGGGCACTTTCAAGTCGCCTTGCGGAGTCAGGTTGTCGACCTCTGGTTCTGTGGTGAATTGGTTGAATCGATGGAGACGCCCATGTCCGGCGACGCCCTCAGCCAAGACTCCGCGAGCTGAGAAGGAGGATCGACACCACCAGGGCACACCCGGCCCGCGTCTACGACGTCTTCCTCGGCGGCAAGGACTACCCCGCCGACCTCGCCGCGGCCTCCGCCGCGCTCTCCGCCAACCCGCGCGGCTACCTCGACGTACGGCACAACCGCGACTTCCTGCGCCGCGCCGTGAACACGCTGGCCATCGAGGACGGCATCCGCCAGTTCCTCGACATCGGCGCCGGCCTGCCCACCGCGGAGAACGTCCACCAGATCGCCCAGCGGATCACCCCGGACTCCCGGGTCGTGTACGTCGACAACGACCCGATCGTCCTCGCCCACCGCCGATCGCCCTGTGCCTGGTGGCGATCCTGCACTTCGTGGAGGACGAGGAGGCCCACCCGATCGTCCGCGAGCTCGTCGAGGCGTTGCCCGCCGGCAGCCGGGTGGTGCTCAGCCACCTCACCGAGGACCTCAACCCCGAGAACATCCGGGCGGTCCAGCGGGAGTACACCTCGCGCGGCTTCAGTTTCGTGCTGCGGTCGCGGGCCGAGGTCGAGCGCTTCTTCACGGAGAACTCCCTCGATCCGGCCGAGCCGGGCGTGGTCCCCGTGCACCGCTGGCGCCCCGACAACGCCGCGCCCGTCCCCGAGCAGCCGGACGCCGCGATCCTGGAGTCCCTCGACCACATCGAGCGGGTCCGCTACGCCGACATCAACGGCGTGACCGACGTCGACATCAACGTCTACGCGGGGCTCGGCGCGAAGGCCTGAGGCACCTGCCGCCATCGGCTCACCAGTCGAGGGCGTCGTCCCGGTCCTGCCGCCAGTACGTCACCCGCAGCGAGCCGTCGTAGTACACGCCCATCGCCGGCGGCGGTGTCGCCGAGGCGCCGCCACGGGCGGCCGTTCCGCGTGAGCGGGAACAACGGGTGGCCCGCCTACGAGTTCCCGCTGGGCGGCGCGGCCTGGCGGGCCGCGTCGGCGGCGGGCCGGGAGAGGGAGGCGGCGGAGGGGCCCTCGTCGCGTACGCCCTCGCCGTCCCGGCAGCCGCCGAGGGCGGCCGTGGCGACCAGCGCCAGGGCTGCCGCCGCCAGGAGACTGCGGCGGCCGGCGGCCGGGATGGGGCGCGTGGCGGACATGCGAGGGCTCCCTCGGTGTCGTCGGCATGATCGGCGTGGTCGGCGATCTCGGTGTGCCCTCAGCCTGTGGGGCGGGGTGCCCGGACCGCCAGACCCCGCGGGTGATTCGGGACGGGTGAGTCCGGTCCACGCCTCCGACCTGCACGGATCCCATCTCCTGGGACGCCGGGACGGGACGCCCTGGTACCCGGACGGGCGGCTCCGGCGCCGCTCGTCCGTATCGCGGAATCACGGGTGTAGACGGCATGTACCTCTCTAGGCTCCGGCCAAGACGAGGATCAGCCCGAGGAGCCGTCCATGACCGTCACCAGTGCCCCAGCCGCCCTTCCGCCGCTCGCGGCCCGTGCCCGTACCGTCGGTGGTTCCCCGGTGCGGGAGATCCTCGCGGTGACCGCACGCCCCGAGGTGATCAACTTCGCGGGCGGGCTGCCGGCCCCCGAACTCTTCGACCGGGAGGGCATCGCGGCAGCCTTCCGGGCGGTGCTGGAGGAGTCGCCGGAGCGGGCGTTGCAGTACTCGACGACGGAGGGCGAGCCGGCTCTGAGATCCGGACTGGCGGCACGCATCACCGCACAGGGCCTGCCCACCGGGCCCGACGACCTGCTCATCACCACCGGCTCCCAGCAGGCCCTCTCCCTCCTGGCGAGCGCGCTGATAGACCCCGGCGACACGGTCCTCGTGGAAAGCCCCTGCTATCTGGCGGCACTTCAGGTGTTCGGGCTGGCCGGGGCCCGGATCCTGCCCGTCCCGGGCGACGCGGACGGCGTCGACCCGGCCGCCCTGGAGGAACTGGTCCGCGCCGAACGGCCCAAACTCCTCTACCTCGTCCCGACCTTCCAGAACCCCACCGGCCGCACCATGCCCGCCGCCCGCCGCGCCGCCCTCGCCACGGCCGCCGCCCGGCACGGTCTGTGGATCGTCGAGGACGACCCCTACGGCGAACTCCGCTACGACGGCGACCGCGTCCCCTCGATCGCGTCCTTCCCCGGCGCCGCGGACCGGGTGGTCCTGCTCGGCTCCTTCTCCAAGGTGATGGCCCCCGGCCTGCGCCTCGGCTGGCTCCGCGCCCCGGAAGCACTGCGCCGCGCCTGCGCGGTGGCCAAGCAGGCGGCCGACCTGCACACCCCGACCCTCAACCAACTCGCCGCCGCCCGGTACCTGGACGTCCTGGACGGCCATGTCGCCACGGTGCGTGCGGTGTACGGCGCACGCCGGGACGCCATGCTGGCCGGCCTCGCCGACGCCCTGCCGCCCGGCTCCACCTGGAACCGGCCCGAGGGCGGCATGTTCCTCTGGGCCCGGCTCCCGGAGTCGTACGACACCACCGCCCTGCTCCGCCGGGTGGTGGAGCACAACGTGGCCTACGTCCCCGGGGAGCCCTTCCACGCCGCCGACCCCGACCGCTCCACCCTGCGCCTGTGCTTCGTGACCCAGACACCCGAGGAGATCGGGGAGGGGCTGCGCAGGCTGGCCGAGGGACTCAGCGGCTGAGGCGGGTCAGTCCCACCAGAAGTGCCACAGCCGCTCGCCGACCAACTGCTCGGCGTACGACGACAGGGTGTCGTCGGCGCCGGGCAGCACGCTGTACGGGCAGAACGCGTAGTGCTCGGCGGCCACCGCCTCCGCCTCGTCGAGATCGGCGGGCGGGGCGGCCACGGAGACGGCGAGATGGTCGAGGCCGAGGGCCACCACCCGTATGCCGAAGCGGTCCTCCCAGGAGCGCAGCACCGCGCACAGCCGGGCCACGTCCTCCTCGTGGTTCACCGGCCCGCTCCAGCCGATCGCCGCCGGTATGTCCGCGCTGCGCCGGGCCGACACCAGAGCCAGATGCGGCTCCTTCAGCCAGGACCGCCCCTGGCTCAGCGCGTCGGCGACATCGGCGGCCCGCACGTCCGGATCGGCGACCAGCGCCGGGGCGAGGGCGAGCCCCGGCCACTCCTCGCCGTCCGGCGGGTCCTCCTCCCAGTAGTCCTCCAGCACCTCGTCGGCGTCGTGGTCCCCCGGGTACGACGTCTCCTCGGGCGCGTAGTCCCAGTCGTCGACCTCGGACACGTCGATGAGCACCGGCAGCAGCCCCGCACGGGCGGCCGGCGCGCCCAGCGCGGTCCAGGTCCCGGGTCCGGCGGGCTGCCCGGCGTACCACAGCAACGGCTGGTGCCACGGGCCGTCCAGGGTCTCGTCCAGCAGTGTCCCGGGCGGGAGTTGGAGCCCCAGGGAACGACCGCTCGGGTCGGTCGCCAGCTTGGGCAGCGGGTTGGGAAGAGTCGCCATGCCACAGACTGTAAGGGCGCCCACTGACAACGACGTTGGCGATCACATGAAGCGGTCCGTCCAGGCAGTGAACAACACCGGCTGCCGAGTCGTTCAGAGCCGCTCGGGCGTCCGGATACCCAGCAGGGCCATGCCCTGGTGCAGGGTGCGGGCCGTCATGTCGCACAGGAGGAGGCGGTTCTCCGCCACGTCCCTCGGCGGCTGCGGCTTGATCACCGGGCACTTGTCGTAGAACGACGTGAACAGCGACGCCAACTGGTACAGGTACGCGGCCAGCTTGTGCGGGGCGTACTCCGCCGCGGCCTCGAAGACCGTGTCGCCGAAGGCGTCCAGGTGCAGGCCCAGCCCCCGCTCCGCCGCGTGCAGTTCCAGCTCCGGGTGCGCGGCGGGCCGGACGTCCCCCGCCTTGCGGAGGATCGACTGGATACGGGCGTACGCGTACTGGAGGTAGACGCTCGTGTCGCCGTTCAGCGAGACCATCTGGTCCAGGTCGAACTTGTAGTCCCGGCTGGGCGACGTCGACAGGTCCGCGTACTTCACGGCACCGATACCGACCTGCTGGGCCCGCTCCTGGATCTCCGCCTCGGTGAGGTCCTGCGCCTTCTCCCGGACGACCTCGGCGGCCCGCTGCACCGCCTCGTCCAGCAGGTCCTCCAGCCGTACCGTCTCGCCCTCACGCGTCTTGAACGGCTTTCCGTCCGCGCCCAGCACCGTGCCGTAGCCCATGTTGTGCGCGGTCACGCCGTCGGTGAGCCAGCCGGCCCGTCGTGCCGTCTCGAACACCATCTTGAAGTGCAGCGACTGACGCACGTCCACGACATAGAGCAGCGAGGTGGCGTGCAGGTCGGTGACCCGGTTGCGGATCGCCGTCAGGTCCGAGGCCGCGTACCCGAAGCCGCCGTCGGCCTTCTGCACGATCAGCGGGACCGGCTGGTCGTCCTTGCCCCTGATGTCGTCGAAGAAGACCACGAGCGCGCCCTCGGAACGGACCGCGACGCCCATCTCCTCCAGGAGGCGGGCGGTCTCGGGCATGCCGTCGTTGTACGCCGACTCGCCGACGATCTCGTCGTCCCGGATCTCCATGTCGAGCTTCTCGAAGACCGAGTAGAAGTAGACCTTCGACTCGTCCACGAACCGCTGCCACAGGTCCAGCGTCTCCTTGTCGCCGGACTGGAGGGCGACCACCCGCTTCCGGGCCCGCTCCTTGAAGTTCTCGTCCGCGTCGAAGACCGCCCGGGAGGCCTTGTAGACCCGGTTCAGGTTCGACATGGCCTGCTCGCCGTCCGTGTCGGTCTCCGCGGACAGCTCGTCCGGGTTCTCGATCAGGTACTGGATGAGCATGCCGAACTGGGTGCCCCAGTCACCGATGTGGTGCCGGCCGATCGTCCGCTCGCCGGTGAAGTCGAGCATGCCGCGCAGGGCGTCGCCGATCACCGCGGAACGCAGGTGGCCGACGTGCATCTCCTTGGCGACGTTCGGCTGGGCGTAGTCGATGACCGTGACGCCCGGGGTCTCCTTGGCCGGCACGCCCAGACGGCCGCCGTCCGCGTACCGCGCGCCCAGGTTCTCGGTGATCGCCCTGTCCGCGAGCGTGATGTTGAGGAAGCCGGGGCCGGAGACCTCGACGTCCTTGATCAGGTCCTCGCCGGTGACGATGTGCGAGACGACCTGCGTCGCCAGCTCCCGGGGGTTGGCCTTGGCCTTCTTGGCGAGGGCGAGGATGCCGTTCGCCTGGTAGTCGGCCCGGTCGCTGCGTCGCAGCAGCGGGTCGACGGCGGCCTCCGGCAGGGTTGCCGAGAGGGCGTTCGCGAGACGCTGGTGGACGAGATCGGTGAGCGACGTGACCGAGGGCATGGGGTGGGAGCCGTTCTCCTCGTGGGTGCGGGTAGACGGGACCAGTATTTCACGGGGGGTAAAGGGGTTTTCGCGGGTGAGAGCTCGGGGGGTGCGGTGGAGGGCCGGGCGCGGGCGGGTCGGGGCTGGTCGCGCAGTTCCCCGCGCCCCTGCGGGGGCGCGGGTGTAAAGCCGTTTTCGTGGATGCGGCCTCGGCTGGGACAATGGAGCGGTCAGCCGTGCGACCGTACCGGCTGTCCCATGTCAGAAAGAAGGACGTGCCGATCGTGGCTCAGAGCACCGAGACCACCGACTGGGTCTCCCGTTTCGCGGACGAGGTCATCGAGGAGTCGGAGCGTCGGGCCCCGGGCAAACCGGTCGTCGTCGCGTCCGGGCTCTCCCCGTCCGGCCCCATCCACCTGGGGAACCTGCGCGAGGTCATGACCCCGCACCTGGTCGCGGACGAGGCCCGGAGGCGCGGGCACCAGGTCCGGCACCTGATCTCCTGGGACGACTACGACCGGTACCGCAAGGTTCCCGCGGGCGTCGCAGGCGTCGACGAGACGTGGGCCGAGCACATCGGCAAGCCGCTCACCTCCGTACCCGCCCCGAAGGGGTCCGCGTACCCGAACTGGGCCGAGCACTTCAAGGCCGCGATGATCGAGTCGCTGGCCGAGCTGGGCGTGGAGTTCGACGGGATCAGCCAGACCGCCCAGTACACCTCCGGCGTGTACCGGGAGCAGATCCTGCACGCCATGAAGCACCGCGGTGACATCGACGCGATCCTCGCCCAGTACCGCACCAAGAAGGCCCCCGCGAAGAAGCAGCAGCAGAAGGCCGTCGACGAGGCCGAGCTGGACGCCGAGGAGGGCTCGGGCGCGGCGAGCGAGGACGACGGTTCCGCCGGCTCCGCCGGATACTTCCCGTACAAGCCGTACTGCGGCGGCTGCGGGAAGGACCTGACGACCGTCACGTCCTACGACGACGAGACCACCGAGCTGACCTACGTCTGCACCGCGTGCGGGTTCACCGAGACCGTCCGGCTGAGCGAGTTCAACCGGGGCAAGCTGGTCTGGAAGGTCGACTGGCCGATGCGCTGGGCCTACGAGGGTGTCATCTTCGAGCCGAGCGGTGTCGACCACTCGTCGCCCGG
Source organism: Streptomyces sp. NPDC096040 (assembly GCF_040303265.1). Taxonomy (NCBI): domain Bacteria; kingdom Bacillati; phylum Actinomycetota; class Actinomycetes; order Kitasatosporales; family Streptomycetaceae; genus Streptomyces; species Streptomyces sp. NPDC096040. The sequence continues at coordinate 58,612 of NZ_JBEOTA010000033.1, read as the reverse complement.
GTCTTCGTTCCAGGTGGGCGGGCAGATCGTCGGGATCTTCGGCGGGGAGCAGCCCATCGGACCCATGTACGCGTTCGTGGGCATCAGCGGGATGGCGAAGATGTCGTCCTCGCGCGGTGGCGTGCCCACGCCCGCCGACGCGCTGAAGATCATGGAGCCGCAGCTCCTGCGCTGGCTCTACGCCCGCCGGCGGCCCAACCAGTCCTTCAAGATCGCCTTCGACCAGGAGATCCAGCGGCTCTACGACGAGTGGGACAAGCTGGACGCCAAGGTGAGCGAGGGCGCCGCACTGCCCGCCGACGTCGCCGCGCACGCGCGTGCGGTGGGCACGGCCGCCGGTGAACTGCCGCGGACCCCGCGACCGCTGCCGTACCGGACGCTCGCCTCCGTCGCCGACATCACCGCCGGGCACGAGGACCAGGCGCTGCGGATCCTCAGCGAACTGGACCCCTCGAACCCGCTGGGCTCGGTGGACGAGGCACGGCCCCGGTACGACAGGGCCGAGGCCTGGATCAACACCCAGGTGCCGGCCGACCAGCGCACCATCGTCCGCGACGAGCCGGACGCCGAGCTGCTGAAGTCCCTCGACGAGGCGTCCCAGCAGTCGGTACGACTGCTGCTCGACGGGCTCGCCGAGCACTGGTCGCTGGACGGGCTGACGCACCTCGTGTACGGCGTGCCCAAGGTGCAGGCCGGGTTCCCCGCCGACGCCACGCCCAAGGAGCTGCCGGCCGAGATCAAGACGGCCCAGCGGACGTTCTTCGCGCTGCTGTACCACCTGCTCGTGGGGCGCGACACCGGGCCTCGGCTGCCCACCCTGCTGCTCGCCGTGGGGCAGGAGCGGGTGCGGCGGCTCCTCGGTGAGTAGCCCGGCATGAAGAAGGGGCCCTCCGACCGGAGGGCCCCTTCTTCATGCCGTCGTACCTCCTACGCGATGTGGTCGTCCTGCAGCTCCGCCGTGTGACGGTTCGTGAAGCGGTTGACCATGCGTTCCGCCTCGCGCTGCGGGAGGGTGATGCCGTACGTCGCCTCCACGTCGCCCCTGAACTGGCCCGAACTGGGGTAGCCCCCGTCTATGGACTTCTTGAAGACCAGGTAGAAGTCCTCCTCGGTCGGCTCCGGGGGGCCACCGCCCTCGCCGAGCTCACGGGTGCGGCCGGGGCCGGAGGGAATGGGGAAGCTGCCGGTCGTCTCCGACGGGGACTCCTCGGGAAGAGGCTGCTGCTCCGGCGGGAACTGCTCCTCCGCGAACCGCGCGGGCGGGAACTGCTGTTGCTGCCGGAGCAGTTCCTGCTGGTACTGCTCCTGCTGGTACTGCTGCTGCGCCTGCCAGGCCGCCGCCGCGAACTGCTCCTCGGTGTACCGGGGCTCGAACGTCGGGTCGTAGCCGCCCTGGTACTCGATCTGCTGAGGGTCCCTCGCGTGCAGCCAGGGATTCAGCTGGGGGTCGGGTTCCGGCTCCGGCTCGGGCGCGTTCGCGGGCTGCTCGGCGTCGGGGCCGCGAACCAGCTCGGGGCGCTGCTCGCCGGGAGGTGCCGCCTGCTGCGGGACGGGCGCCGCTCCGGCGACACGACTGCCCGCGGTCACGGCTGCTGCTTCCGCGGCCGGGATGGCAGGCCGCGAGGGCACCTCTATGCCCGCCGCCGCCAGGCCCTCCGGGGCTGTCTCCGCCAGGGGGACGCCGTAGCGGGCCAGTCTCAGCGGCATCAGGGACTCCACCGGGGCCTTGCGGCGCCACGCCCTGCCGAAACGGGAGCGCAGTCTCGCCTGGTAGACGAGACGTTCCTGCTCCAGCTTGATGACCTGGTCGTAGGAGCGCAGCTCCCACAGCTTCATCCGGCGCCACAGGAGGAACGTGGGGACCGGGGAGAGCAGCCAGCGGGTGAGGCGGACCCCCTCCATGTGCTTGTCCGCCGTGATGTCCGCGATCCGGCCGATCGCATGACGGGCGGCCTCGACGGCGACCACGAACAGGATCGGGATCACCGCGTGCATACCCACACCCAGCGGGTCCGGCCAGGCCGCCGCGCCGTTGAAGGCGATCGTCGCGACGGTCAGCAGCCAGGCCGTCTGCCGCAGCAGCGGGAACGGGATGCGGATCCAGGTCAGAAGCAGGTCCAGGGCGAGCAGGACGCAGATGCCCGCGTCGATCCCTACCGGGAAGACGTAGGAGAAGTTCCCGAAGCCCTTCTTGATGGCCAGCTCACGGACGGCCGCGTACGACCCGGCGAAGCCGATACCGGCGATGATCATCGCGCCGGTCACGACCACACCGATGAGAACGCGGTGCATCCGAGTCAGCTGTATTGGCGCGGACACCCGTACTCCCCTCCCCTTGCATGTTGTTGCGCGCAACAGGGTGGCACATCAGTGCGGCGCGCGTGTTGCCGGTCAGCCCTTCTTGGTTGACGACTTGGAGGGCGACGCACTCGCGGAGGGCGACTTGGAGGCGGACTTCGAGGGAGTCGCCGCAGGTGAACTCGGAGCCCCAGCAGAGCCGTTGGCCGTCGCGACCGAGGCCACCGCCTCCTTGGTGGCCTTCTCCGCCGCCTTCGTGAGCGTGTCGCCGTTCGGCGTCTTCTCGCCGGCCAGACCCGCGCCGTTGTAGTCGACGGTGACGACCACGTTCGCGACCCGTGCCACGACCGTCTGCTGCCGGAAGGCGCCTTCCTTCTTCTTCAGGTCGTAGCGCACGACGGTCGCCTGGTCACCGGTCCCGGCCACCGGCTCCGACTTGGTGTTCTTGGCGCCGGTCACGGACCGGGCCTCCTGCACCTGGCTCGCGTAGTACGCCGCGGCCTGCTTCTCGCCGGAGCCGCGGTTGCTGTCCGAGTCGAAGCGGAGGAAGGCGATGTTGAGCCAGCGGAACTGGGAGCCCTTCACGCCGTTGTTGTCCAGGCTGCTCCAGGAGCAACTGCCCCGCGTGGCCACATCATCCGAAGCGCCCTTCTTGCCCGACTTCGCGCCCTTCGGCACGAGCGCGGTGAGCGTCTCCTTCGACAGCACCGCACACGGCTCCGGCAGCTTCCGGTACTTGGCCGCCTGAACGGTCGGCGAAGGCGCGGCCGCGGAGCCGGAGGGAGTGGTGGCCGGATTCGAGCCGCCGCCCGTCTCCTTCGCGGCACTGTCGGAGTCCGAGGAGCAGGCCGTCGCGAACAGCGCCACCGCGGGGACGGCGGCCGCACAGACGAGGCTGCGGCGCAGGCGCCCCGCCCGTCGCTGTGCGTTCCGTTCGTTCCGGGCACGCTGGTCGTCTCGCTGGACTGCTGCTCGCTGCATGGTTCCTTCACTCATACGCTCGGGGTTCCTGCGGTCGGATCGGGTCCGAGGGGCCACGGTACGCGGTGAGGGAGCTGTGCGGTTTCGGTTCGCGGGCTTTGCGGGCGGGGTGGAGAGGGCGTGCCCGGGCGCTCAGCTGTTGAGGTCCTCGGCCAGTCGGGCGGCCAGATTCTGGGCCCTGTCCTGCATTTCCTTGCTGTCCGGGACGGTCCCGGTGGCCATCGGCTGCTCCTCGTACTCGATGGTCACCACGACGTTGGACGTGCGGAACACCACAGTCACCGTGCGCTGTTCGGCCGTCGACCCCGAGCCGCTGAGCTGGTCGTCGAGATACGCCTCGTCGCCGAGATCGGTGAGGGTGCGGGGCTGCAGGTCGGCCGGGGCGGTCGAGGGCGAGGCCGAGGTGGACGACGACGTCGACGCCGAGCCGGAGGGGCCGGTGGATCCCGAGGGCGACGTGGACGAGGAGGCGGACGGTGACGGCGTCCCGGACGCCGACCCCGAGGGCGACTCCGACACGGTCGCGCTCGGGGGCGCGGACTCGGGGATGTCGGCCGCCGACTCCCTCTGCGTGTAGATCGTCTGCGCCTCGTTGTCGTCGCTGACCGCGTTGTCGTAGGACACCACGCGCTCGAAGTCGACGGACAGCCGGTCCGTGGCGTCGGTGGACTCGACCTTCCAGTGGCAGCCGACCTTGCGGTCCGTGTCGTAGGTGAGCGTGGCCTCGCCCTCGTACGCCTTGTCGCGCTGATCCTGGTCGGTGATCTGGGCGATGCCGGGGAGCAGGGAGTCGAGGGTGTCGTGACTGACCGCGCCGCAGGGCTCGGGGAGGGTGCGGTACTTGCCGGGCTGGGCCGCGACGGTGGAGGTGCCGGTGTCCGCGTTCTTGTCGGTGATGTCGTCCCCACCGCTGGAACCGCTCGTGCAGCCGGCCAGCAGGGCCGCGAGGAGGGCGGCGGTGCCGGTTACGTACGCCTTCCGCTGCACGGGCAGGCTCCTTTCCGTTCACTGGGTCGCTCGGTCCTGCTCCAGTGTCCCCGCTGGTTAATCGCTTGCCGCGGCGGGGCGTCCCCTGGAGACAATGTGTATCGCACGCACTGCGGTGAACGCCGGTTCCATGTCTGATTTGGTGCCCTTGGTGACGCATTTGCGTTCTGCTGGAATTAAGTATTTTTGTCCTTTTTGTTTTGTCGTTCACGGGGGAATGAGGAAGTCATGTCGTACGTGGAGATGCCGGGCGCGAAGGTGCCGATCCGGATGTGGACCGACCCGGCGGCCGTCGAGGACGTGGCGCTCCAGCAGCTGCGCAATGTCGCGACCCTGCCGTGGATCAAGGGCCTGGCGGTCATGCCGGACGTCCACTACGGGAAGGGTGCGACGGTCGGGTCGGTCATCGCCATGCAGGGGGCCGTGTGCCCGGCTGCGGTCGGCGTCGACATCGGCTGCGGGATGTCGGCGGTGAGGACGTCACTGACGGCCAACGACCTGCCGGGGGATCTGTCGCGGCTGCGGTCGAAGATCGAGCAGGCGATTCCGGTGGGGCGGGGGATGCACGCGGATCCGGTGGAGCCGGGGGACTTCCACGGGCTGGCGACGGCCGGGTGGGGGGAGTTCTGGGGGCGGTTCGACGGGGTCGCGGAAGCGGTGAAGTTCCGTGAGGGGCGGGCGCATCAGCAGATGGGAACGCTTGGCAGCGGCAACCACATGATCGAGTTGTGTCTCGATCAGTCGGATTCGGTCTGGCTCATGCTGCACTCCGGTTCCCGGAACATCGGCAAGGAACTCGCCGAGTACCACATCGGCGTGGCCCAGAAGCTTCCGCACAACCAGGGGCTGGTCGACCGTGACCTGGCGGTGTTCGTCTCGGACACCCCGCAGATGGCGGCCTACAGGAATGATCTCTACTGGGCGCAGGAGTACGCCAAGTACAACCGTGCGCTCATGATGGCACTCCTGAAGGACGTGGTCCGCAAGGAATTCAAGAAGGCGAAGCCGACCTTCGAGCAGGAGATCTCCTGTCATCACAACTACGTCTCGGAAGAGCGGTACGAAGGCATGGACCTGCTCGTGACCCGAAAGGGCGCGATCCGGGCCGGCTCCGGTGAGTTCGGGATCATCCCGGGTTCGATGGGCACCAGCTCGTACATCGTGAAGGGGCTCGGAAACGAGAAGGCCTTCAACTCCGCGTCCCATGGCGCGGGTCGGCGTATGAGCCGTAACGCGGCGAAGCGTCGCTTCACGACCAAGGATCTGGAGGACCAGACGCGGGGTGTGGAGTGCCGCAAGGACTCCGGGGTACTGGACGAGATTCCGGGCGCCTACAAGAACATCGACCAGGTCATGGACGAGCAGCGGGACCTCGTGGAGGTCGTGGCGAAGCTGAAGCAGTTCGTCTGTGTGAAGGGCTGACAGGCGAGTCCTCAGATGTTCGGGTGGCGATCGGGTGGTCGACGAGGTTCGCCGTGTGGATTACCCGTCGCTCACTTCGCGTGCCGGACCGCGTAGATCATCACGAACGCGAGGACGTGGATGCCGAAGAGGAAGTAGGCCAGGAAGTACCAGACCTGGCGTTCGTTCCTGGTCTCCTGCTTCAGGCGGCGTTCTTCCAGTTGCCTCTCCAGGGCGGCCGCCGGGTCCTCTTCCGGACGGTCGGGCATCACAGTTCCCGGTGGACCTTGGAGTTGGAGGCCTGGGCGCGGGGGCGCACCACCAGGAGGTCGATGTTGACGTGGCTGGGGCGGGTCACCGTCCAGGTGATGGTGTCCGCCACGTCGTCGGCGGTGAGGGGCTCGGCGACGCCCTGGTAGACCTTCGCCGCCTTCTCCTCGTCGCCGCCGAAGCGGGTCAGCGCGAACTCGTCCGTCTTCACCATGCCGGGGGCGATCTCGATGACCCGGACCGGCTTGCCGACGATCTCCAGGCGGAGCGTCTCGGCGAGGACATGGGCGCCGTGCTTGGCGGCGACGTAGCCGGCGCCGCCCTCGTAGGTGCCGTGGCCCGCGGTGGACGAGACGACGACCACCGTGCCGTCGCCGCTCGCCTCCAGCCCGGGCAGCAGGGCCTGGGTGATGTTGAGGGTGCCGATGACGTTCGTCTCGTACATCGTGCGCCAGTCGGCCGGGTCGCCGGTGGCCACCGGGTCGGCGCCGAGGGCTCCGCCGGCGTTGTTCACCAGGACGGCGACCGTCTTGAAGGCGGTCGCGAACTCGTCCACCGCCGCGCGGTCCGTCACGTCCAGCGGGTAGGCGGTCGCCTGGTGGCCGGCCTCGTTGATCTCCTTGGCCAGCGCCTCGATGCGGTCCTCTCGGCGGGCGGTGAGGACCACGCGGTAGCCGGCCTCGGCGAGCCTGCGGGCGGTGGCGGCGCCGATTCCGCTGCTTGCGCCGGTGACGACCGCGATGGGGGAGGGGGCCATGGGGATGTGCTCCTCGGCGGGTTTCGGTGTGCGGGCCTGTAGTGGCAAGGATAAGTGGGGTGAGGATTCGGGGCCGCGCCGTCAGTTTCTGGGTGCCCACATGATCACCGCCATGCCCACCAGGCAGATCGCCGCGCCCGTGAGGTCCCAGCGGTCCGGGCGGTAGCCGTCGGCCACGACGCCCCACAGGATCGAGCCGGCGACGAAGATTCCGCCGTACGCCGCCAGGATGCGGCCGAAGTGGGCGTCCGGCTGGAACGTGGCGACGAAGCCGTAGGCGCCGAGGGAGAGGATGCCGCCGGCGATCCAGAGCCAGCCCCGGTGCTCCCGTACGCCCTGCCAGACCAGCCAGGCGCCGCCGATCTCGAAGAAGGCGGCGACGACGAACAGGGCGGCGGAGCGGAGGATCAGCATGCCCGCAGCCTGCCACGAGGTCCGGCTGTCACCTGTTGGAGGGCGCCTGGGGCGGGGTTCGGGTGGCATACATCCGTACGAACGCCGGAGACGGACGGGACGGACGGGACGGACGGGACGGGTGGCATGGCGATGCGTCGTTGCGGGCTTGCGGTGGTCGGGGCGGTGGCGGTGGGCGCGCTGGTGGTCGGGGCGGGGGGTGCCGCGTGGGCCGGGGACGCCGATCTCGAGGTGCACGGGTCGGCCGTGATGATCGGGGATCTGGTGGAGGTCCGGGTGACCCCGCGCGATCTCGGGCCGGAACCCGTGTCCGACGCCACGGTGCGGCTGAGCTGGTCGGCGGCGCTGGCCGACGCGCAGCAGCTGCCCGCCGCGTGCGCCCGCACCGGCGACCGGGAGGTGGTGTGCGGCACCGGGGCGCTCGCCGTCGACATGCCGGGCGAGCAGCTGGTGGTTCCGGTACGGCTGCGGGAGCGGCCGTCGGAGGTGACGCTGGCGGTCGACGTGGCGTGGGGCGGGGGCGCGTTGGACCACGGCCGTACGAACGACGAGCAGCGGGTTCTGGTGCTGGCGACCGGGGACCCGTACGCCTTCTGACGGGAACGGCTGGGGGGCTCGCGCGCCGGAGGACCGCGCACGGCGGTTCGCAGCCGCTCTCCTCGCCGCCGGAAGGGAGCTGGTGACAGATACGGCCGCGGTGGGTGGTGGTGCCGCGGCGGGCCGCTCGGCCGGAGGTGCGGCCGACTGGGCACGGGCCAGCAGGACGCCGATCACTACGGCGAGGCAGGTCACGAGCACGGCGGAGGCGAGGACGACGGATCTCGCCTGCCGGCGTCGGCGTCGGCTGCGGTCGCGGCTGCGGCTGCGGGACAACCGGCTTTGTGGCATGTCGGAAGGCTCCTGTCTGCTCCCCTGGCGGTGGCTTCTTGAGGGGGGACCGGAGCGGTTGGTGCCGGACAACCGAAACGTCAGAGGTCGGCCGCGTAAGCCGTCGGTGGGACGCCGACCGTCGCCTTGAAGTCTCGGATCAGGTGGGCCTGGTCGGCGTAGCCGAGTTCGGCGGCCAGGGCCGCCCAGTCGACGTCTCCTTCCTTTCCTTCCCTCCCCGCCCGTTCCAGGGCCTCGTGGATCCGGTGGCGGAGGATGGCCCACTTCGGGGTGATGCCGACGTACGAGGAGAACAGGCGTTGCAGGGCTCGGGTCGACAGGCCCTGGCTCTCGGCGAAGTCGGCGACCCGGCTGACCGTGCGGTCGGAGCGGATGCGGTCGGCCAGGGCCATGGCCCGGTCGGCCTGGGGGTCGGGCGCCGGTGCGCGGGCGAGGAGGAAGGCGTCCAGGGCGGCCACCCGGTCACGGTCGTCGGCCGGGGTGACGATGTCCCGGGCCGTGGCCGCCGTGGCCTGTGGAAACACCTCGTCGGCCCGGACCGCCCGGCCCGTCCAGTGGGAGACCGGGTGGGCCGGGGCGTACGGCCGGAAGCCGCCCGGGCGGAACTTCGCGCCGCACACCCGGCCGCGGCCGGTCAGCTTGCGGGCGTAGAGGCCGAGCGCGACGCCGGTCAGTTCGGCGTAGGGCGGTGCGTCGTCCCTGTCGGCCCCGTCCCAGTGGAAGGTGAGGTTGACGGACGGATGCGGGACCACGTGGGAGACGTACGGCTCGGGCAGGTCCCAGTCGATGAACCAGTACGTCTCGATGTGCCGGCGCAGCGGTTCGGCGGGCCGGTGGCGGCGGAACCGTACGCGGGACAGGAGTCCGGCGGGGTCGACGATCCCGCGGGTGTCGTGGACGGAGGCGGCGGCCATGGCCGGATCGTACGTCCGGACGCGGCGCGTCGCGTTTGTTCAAGAGGGGCACCGGTGCGCGTTCGTACGGTCGTCGCCATGGAGACGAACACGAACAGTGCGAAGCAGTACGGCATCGGTGAGCTGCTGGGGAGGGCGGTGGACGGGGCCCTGCCGGTGGTGCGGGGCGTCCCGGACGGGGCGCTCGCGGGGCCCACGCCCTGTGCCGAGTACGACGTGAAGGCCCTGGTCAATCATCTCTTCCACGTGGTCGTGGAGTTCCGGAAGCTGGCCGAGAAGGGGTCGGTGGACTTCACGCGGACACCCGATCGGGTCGGGGAGGGCGCGGACTGGCGGCAGCGGTTCGCGGAGGCGGCGGAGCGGCTGGTGACGGCCTGGTCCGCGCCCGGGGCGGAGGACGGTACCGCGGGGGCGATGGACATGCCCGCGCGGACGCTGGGCTCGATGGCGCTGCTCGATGTGATCGTGCACGGATGGGAACTGGCGCGGGCCACCGGGCAGCGGGAGCCGTCGGCCGACCCGGCGGTGGTGGCGGAACTGGCGGGGCAGGTCGCGGGGCTGGCGCCGACCGCGCGGGCGATGGGCATGTTCGGGGAGCCGGTGGCGGTGTCGGAGGGGGCGCCGGCGTTCGAGCGGCTGCTGGGGGTGACCGGGCGGGACCCGGGTTGGAAGGCGTGAGGAACGGGGGTGGGGAATACCGGTGGGTGGGGTCTCGTTCTCCGGGTATAGTTGAATCGTAAACAACCTGGAGGGTGAGCGAGCATGCAGTTCGGGATCTTCACGGTCGGCGATGTCACGCCGGACCCCACGACCGGTCGGACGCCGAGCGAGCGGGAGCGCATCAAGGCGATGGTCGCGATCGCGCTGAAGGCCGAGGAGGTCGGGCTCGACGTCTTCGCGACCGGTGAGCACCACAACCCGCCGTTCGTGCCGTCGTCGCCGACGACCATGCTCGGTTACGTCGCCGCGCGGACCGAGAGGCTGATCCTCTCCACCTCCACCACCCTGATCACCACCAACGACCCGGTGAAGATCGCCGAGGACTTCGCGATGCTCCAGCACCTGGCCGACGGCCGGGTCGACCTGATGATGGGCCGCGGCAACACCGGCCCGGTCTACCCCTGGTTCGGCCAGGACATCCGGCAGGGCCTCAACCTCGCCATCGAGAACTACGCCCTGCTCCACCGGCTGTGGCGCGAGGACGTCGTCGACTGGGAGGGCAAGTTCCGCACCCCGCTGCAGGGCTTCACCTCCACACCGAGGCCGTTGGACGGGATCGCCCCGTTCGTCTGGCACGGCTCGATCCGCTCGCCGGAGATAGCCGAGCAGGCCGCCTACTACGGCGACGGCTTCTTCCACAACAACATCTTCTGGCCCGCCGACCACACCAAGCGGATGGTCGAGCTGTACCGGGCCCGGTACGCCCACTACGGGCACGGCACGCCCGAGCAGGCGATCGTCGGCCTGGGCGGCCAGGTGTTCATGCGCCGCAACTCGCAGGACGCGGTGCGCGAGTTCCGGCCGTACTTCGACAACGCGCCGGTCTACGGCCACGGGCCCTCCCTGGAGGACTTCACCGACCAGACCCCGCTGACCGTCGGCACGCCCGAGCAGGTCGTCGAGAAGACGCTGGCCTTCCGGGAGTACGCCGGTGACTACCAGCGCCAGCTGTTCCTGCTCGACCACGCGGGGCTGCCGCTGAAGACGGTCCTCGAGCAGATCGACATGCTGGGCGAGGAGGTCGTACCGGTGCTGCGCAAGGAGTTCGCGAACGGCCGTCCGGCGGACGTCCCGGAGGCGCCCACGCACGCCTCGCTGCTCGCCGCTGCCGCCGTGGAGTCGGAGAAGAAGGAGGTCGGGGCATGAAGCTGGTCGTCGTCTCGGCGGGACTGAGCGTTCCGTCGTCCACGCGGCTGCTGGCCGACCGGCTGGCGGCCGCGGTGGGCCGGCAGGCCGCCGGTGTCGAGGTCGAGGTGGTGGAGCTGCGCGACCTCGCCGTCGAGATCGCTCACAACTTCACGAACGGCTTCCCGGGGCGCAGGCTGGCGGCCGCGCTGGAGGCGGTGACGGAGGCGGACGGCGTGATCGCGGTGACGCCGGTGTTCACGGCCTCGTACAGCGGCCTGTTCAAGTCGTTCTTCGACGTGCTGGACAAGGAGGCGCTGGTGGGCAAGCCGGTGCTGATCGCGGCGACCGGGGGTACGGCCCGCCACTCGCTGGTGCTGGAACACGCGCTGCGGCCGATGTTCGCGTACCTGCGGGCGGTGGTCGCACCGACGGGCGTGTACGCGGCGTCGGAGGACTGGGGCGCGGAGGGCCTGGAGGACCGGACCGAACGGGCGGCGGGGGAGCTCGCGGCGCTGATGGCGGGGCTGAGCGGTGCGAAGCGGGAGGCTCCGCCGGTGGTGGTGCCGTTCGAGGAGCAGCTGGCGAGGCTGGCGGCGAGCTGAGGTGGGGCTGGGGCGGCGGGGTCTCGCTTACCGGCGCCGGCAGGTGCCGCCTGCGCCCTGGCAAGTGTGCCCGCGCTGTAGCGACCCTTTTGGGGGCGCGGGGTCGTATCGATGTGCGGCTACGGCCGCGTGGGCGCGACCAGCCCCCACCGGCCCCGCACCTGAAATGCGACGCGCCCGGTTGCCTCTGTGACGGTGAGAGGCAGGTAAAAAGGGTGATCGTAGGCCCGCTCACCCCGGCCGAACCGTCGGCGGCCTTGGCAGACTGGGTGGGTGCCCCAGACTGTGCTGCTCGCCGAAGACGACCGCGCCATCCGACACGCCCTGGAGCGGGCCCTCTCCCTGGAGGGATATGAGGTGACGGCGGTCGCGGACGGTGTGGAAGCCCTGGCGCATGCCCACCGTGACCAGCCCGACGTCCTCCTCCTGGACGTGATGATGCCCGGCATCGACGGCCTCCAGGTCTGCCGCGTCCTGCGCGCCGAGGGCGACCGCACCCCCATCCTGATGCTGACCGCGCTGGTCGAGACCGCCGACCGGATCGCGGGACTGGACGCCGGCGCCGACGACTACGTCGTCAAGCCCTTCGACGTGGAAGAGGTCTTCGCCCGGCTGCGGGCCCTGCTGCGGCGGACCACCCCGGTGACCACCGGCGGCGGCTCGGGCGGCACCGCCCCCGACCCCGGCCGTGAACCCCTGATCTCCGACCGGCAGGTAGAGGCCGCCGGCCTGCGGATGGACCTCCAGGCCCGCCGGGTCTGGCGCGGCGGGCGCGAACTGGAGCTGACCCGCACCGAGTTCGAGCTCCTGGAGCTGCTTGCCCGCAACGCAGGGATCGTCCTCGACCACTCCACGATCTACGACCGTATCTGGGGCTACGACTTCGGCCCCGGTTCGAAGAACCTCGCCGTCTACGTCGGCTACCTGCGCCGCAAGCTCGACGAGCCGGGCGCCCCGCAGCTGATCCACACCGTCCGGGGCGTGGGTTACGTGCTGCGGGAGGACTGAGTGGGCCGTCTCCAGCGGCTCCGGCGGGTGCTGGTCAGACGTCGGCCCAGGCTCGTCTCCCTGCGCACCACGTTCGTCGTCTCCTTCGCGGCCGTCACCGCCACCGTCACCATCGTCGTCGGCATCCTGTCGTACAACGCCGCCGCCCGGCTGGTCCGCGTGGACGAGCAGTCGGTGTTCACCCAGGTCGTCTCCGACGTCCAGGACGAGGTCAAGCAGCACCGGATGGTCCCGGAGGACTTCTTCTCCTCCCGACCGGGACATGACCTGGTCCGGCCGCCCCGCACCGATGTCCAGGTGCTCGGCGAGCACGGCGAGACCGTCGACCGCGGCAGCCCCGTGCTGCCCGTCACCGACGCGGACCGGGCGGCCGCCATGGCCAAGAACGCCGGGACGACCGCCCAGCACAAGGACGTCCGGGTCGGGGACGACCTGTACCGGATCGCCACGGTGGCGCTCGGCGACGGCCGGGGCGCGGTGCAGGTGGCGCAGGAGTTCAGCGACACGGAGGACCTGTTGCGCGATCTCCAGCAGCGGACGCTGGCGCTGATGGCGGCGGTGGTCGTGGCCGCGGGGCTGTTCGGCTGGTGGCTGGCCCGCCGGATCACCCGGCGGCTGGTGATCCTCACCTCGGCCGCGGAGGACGTGGCCCGTACCCGGCAGCTCGGCATCCAGGTCCCGGTGACGGGACTCGACGAGGTGGGCCGCCTGGGCAGGGCCTTCGACCGGATGCTGGGGCGGCTGGCCCAGTCCGAGGAGGACCAGCGACGCCTGGTCCAGGACGCCGGCCACGAACTCCGTACCCCGCTGACCTCCCTCCGTACGAACATCTCCCTGCTCCGCCGTATCGACGAACTCCCGCCCGCGACCCGCGACGAACTGGTCGCGGACCTGGGCCAGGAGGCGCGCGAGCTGACCGACCTGGTCAACGAGCTGGTCGACCTCGCGGCCGGGCAGTCCGACTCGGAGCCGCCGCAGCGCGTGGACCTGGCCGACATCGCGGAGGACGTCGCCGGGCTGGCCCGCCGCCGTACCGGCCGCGAGATCCTGCTCCACGCCAGCGGCGACACCACCACCGACGGCCGCCCCGGCATGCTCCAGCGGGCCGTCTCCAACCTCATCGAGAACGCGGCCAAGTTCGACCGGGACGGCAAGGCCCCCATCGAGATCAACGTCACCGGCCCCGCCCGGCCGGGCACGGTCCGCGTCGAGGTCCTCGACCGCGGCCCCGGTATCGCCGAGGGCGACCTGATCCGCATCTTCGACCGCTTCTACCGCGCCGCCGACGCCCGCTCCCTCCCCGGCTCCGGCCTCGGCCTCTCCATCGTCCGCGAGGTCGCGATGGCCCATGGCGGAGCCCCCTTCGCCTTCCGCCGAGAGGGCGGCGGCGCGGTGATCGGCTTCACGGTGGGCGGGGGGGTCGCGGGGGGCGGAGCGCCGCGCGCGTGAACCACCTGCGGTGGGCCGGCGGCCGCCCACCGCCCGTCGCTTCCGCTCCCGCGATGGCTCGAAGGCCGCCGTGGCAGCCCCCGGCCCTCTCCGGCCGTGACCGGATCGCCGTGGCTGGGGAGCCGGCGGCCGCGCCGCCCCTCATACGGGAGGTCGGTGGGGGTCGACCAGCCGAAGTCGTCCGAGTCGCCCTCCCGTCGAGTCCCCCGCCTGGTCATGACCCCCAGGGAATCGTGAGGAACCCCTCCGCCCGGGCGCTCGCCAGGCCGATCTGCGGGATGTCGCTGCTTCGCGCGAACAGCAGGTAGCGCGGTTCCCACACCGGGCGGTACTTCGCGTTCGCCCGGTACAGGGACTCGATCTGCCACCAGCGGGAGAAGAAGGTCAGGATCGCGTGCCAGAGGCGGAGGACCGGGCCGGCGCCGAGGCGGGAGCCGCGTTCGAAGACCGCGCGGAACATCGCGAAGTTCAGGGAGACCCGGTCCACCTTCAACTCGGCGGCCCTGAGCAGGAGTTCCACGACCATGAACTCCATCAGGCCGTTCTCGGAGTCGCGGTCGCGGCGCATCAGGTCAAGGGAGAGGCCCTGTTCGCCCCAGGGGACGAAGCTGAGGAGGGCGCGGGGCACGTCGTCGGCGTCCCGGCACTCCAGCATCACGCAGCGGCCGTCCGCCGGGTCGCCGAGGCGGCCCAGGGCCATCGAGAAGCCGCGTTCCGTGGTGCCGTCGCGCCAGTGGTCGGCCCGGTCGATCAGAAGGGACATCTCCTCGGGCGGGATGTCCTCGTGACGGCGGATGCGGACGGTGTAGCCGGCTCGGCGGACGCGGTTGTGGGCCTGGCGGACCACCCGCATCGCACGGCCTTCGAGGGTGAAGTCGGCGATGTCCACGATCGCCTCGTCGCCCAGTTCCAGGGCGTCCAGGCCATGGCGGGCGTAAATGGTCCCCGCCTCCTCGCTCGCGCCCATGACCGCGGGCGTCCACGCGTGTTGCCGCGCCTCCGTCAGCCACGCGTCGATCGCGCCGGGCCACGCCTCCGGGTCGCCGATCGGATCGCCGGAGGCCAGGCTGACGCCGCCCACGACCCGGTACGTGACCGCCGCCTTGCCGGTGGGCGAGAAGATCGCCGCCTTGTCGCGGCGCAGGGCGAAGTAGCCGAGGGAGTCGCGGGCGCCGTGCTTGTCCAGCAGGCACCGCAGCTTCGACTCGTCCTCCGCGCTGAGCAGGCGGCGGCCCCGCGGGGAGCGGAAGCCGGCGTACAGGACGAGGCAGAAGGCCGCCGCGAGGAGGACGTTGATGATGATGTCGGTCCAGCGGGGGGCGTGGACCGCGGTGACGTGGTCGGCGAGCGGGCCGACGCTGATGCCTCTCAGGAGCGTGTAGGCGATCTCGTCGAAGAGCGTGGCGCCCGGGAACTTGTTCGTCGCGTGGACCAGGAGCGTGCCCAGGACGCCCGTGACGGTGACGCCGCCCACGCCCACCGCCAGCGCCAGCCTCGGGTTCGACGGGTCGCCCACCGCGTTGAACTCCCGGCGGCTGATCAGCAGCGCGGCCACGAAGAGGCCGGTGAGGGCGGCCGAGACCCAGTTGAAGACGTGGGCGCGGTACTCGTGCTGGGTGAGGGCGAGGACGTAGAGGGCGAAGAGCGGGGTGGACAGCAGTACGTTGACCACCCACGCCGCTCGCTTACGGCGGCGCATCACCAGGACGAAGAAGATCGCCAGGGCGGCCGAGACCAGGCCCGCCGTGGCCAGGTACGGCGTGAAGAACTGGCCGGAGTGGTGCGCGTGATGCCGGTGGAGGGTGATGCGGCCGTTGTTGTGTTCGTCGACCTCCTGGCGGAACGGGAGCGACATCACCGCCACTATGTTCAGCACGGCGATCAGGCGCAGGTACCAGACGGTGGCGTCGGCGGCCCGTCTGCGCAGGGCCCCGCCGGACGCGGCGGCGGCGCGGCGGTCGGAGGACGCGCGCGCGGGGATCAGGGTCGACAGCTGTGGGGGCATGGGGGCCGGTCACCTTGGGGACGGGGAATGATGACGAAGGGGCTGACCCTACGGTCAGTAGGGTAACTGTGGGGGGCGGGGGAGAAGCCTGCCGCGGTACGGAAAACGGTGTGAAACGGGGGCGTGGCCCTTACGGGAAACCGGCGCTCGGCTTACGGACACTCCCGCTCGGCCCGCCACCGGGCCACCAGCACCCACGCCAGGTTCCCGATCGCCGCCCCCGCCGCGACGGCCGCGACGATCACTCCGCCCGTCGCCAGCCCGTCGCTGAACAGGTGCGGGCGCCGGTCGAGGCTGTGCAGGCCGAAGCCGGACAGCTCGTACACGCCCACGGCGGCGATCAGCAGGCTCGCCACCAGCACCGCCACCGTGGGGGTGAGGCTGCGCCGTGCCTCCTGTGTGTCCGTGCCCTGCATGAGTACCCCCGATGAGCTGACGAGCCGCCGTGGCCGTTGGGGAACCTACAATACGTAGGGTCTGGATAACCTCAGGACGTGCGTATTTACATCAGCGTGGACATGGAAGGCATCACCGGGCTCGTCGACCGGGACGATGTGCAGCCCGACGGCCGGGACTACGAACGCGGCCGGTCGATGATGGCAGAGGATGTGAACGCCGCCGTACGCGGCGCGGTCGCCGCCGGGGCGACGGAGGTTCTCGTCAACGACGCCCACGGTCCCATGCGGAACCTGCTCCCCGAGGCCCTGCACCCCGCCGCCCGCCTGGTGCGCGGCAAGCCGAAGCGGATGAGCATGCTGGAGGGGCTCACCGACCGGCACGACGCCGCGATATGTGTCGGCTATCACGCCAGGGCCGGCGCCCTCGGTGTCCTCAGCCACAGCTTCATGGGGCACGAGATCGAGGACATCTGGCTGGACGGGAGGCCGGCCGGCGAGATCGGGCTCGCGCACGCCACCGCCGCCGCGTTCGGGGTCCCCGTCGTGGCCCT
Organism: Streptomyces sp. NPDC096040; assembly: GCF_040303265.1. NCBI lineage: Bacteria > Bacillati > Actinomycetota > Actinomycetes > Kitasatosporales > Streptomycetaceae > Streptomyces > Streptomyces sp. NPDC096040. The sequence goes on along the minus strand of NZ_JBEOTA010000033.1, from coordinate 41,841 downwards.
CACGGGTGACGACGCGGCGTGCGCCGAGATGACGGCATGGGACGAATCGGTCGCCACCGTCCCGGTGAAGTACGCCCGGGACCGGTTCGCCGCCGAGCTGCGTCCGGCCGAGGAGGCCCGCCGGGCGATCGAGGAGACCGTTGCCGAGGCCCTCTCGCCCGCGCCCGAGCGGCCGGCCCCGCCGGACGGCGACGTCACCCTCGCCGTCCGCTGGCAGTCCGCCTCGGTCCCCGCCGTTCTCCTCGGCATCCCGGGCGTCACGGCCACGGACAGCCGTACCGTCCAGGCCCGTGGCCCACTGCCCGCGCTCTACCGGCAGTTCGGCGTCTGGATGCGGGTGGCCGCCTCGCTCACCAACCAACCCCCGTACTGCTGAGCCGGCTCAGCCGAACCGGCCCGCCACGTAGTCCGCCGTCCGCTGGTCCTGCGGGGAGTTGAAGACGGCCTCCGTGGCGCCGTGCTCGACGATGCCGCCCGGTGTGCCCTGCTCGGCCAGGAAGAACGCGCACTGCTGGGAGACACGCGCCGCCTGCTGCATGTTGTGGGTGACGATCACGATGGTCACCTGGCCGGCCAGGTCCTTGATGGTCTCCTCCACACGGCGGGTGGAGGTGGGGTCCAGGGCCGAGCACGGCTCGTCCATCAGCAGCACCCGGGGGCGGACCGCCAGCGCCCGCGCGATGCACAGTCGCTGCTGCTGGCCGCCGGAGAGGGCGCCGCCCGGCTGCCGGAGCCGGTCGCGGACCTCCTTCCACAGGCCCGCGCGGGTCAGGGACTCCTCGACCAGCTCGTCCTTCTCCCGGCGGTTCACCTTCGTGCCGGTCAGCTTAAGACCGGCCACCACGTTGTCGTAGATCGACATCGCCGGGAACGGGTTCGGCTTCTGGAAGACCATGCCGATCCTGCGGCGCGCGTCGGTCAGGCGCCACGACGGGTTGTAGATGTCCTCGCCCTCGAAGAGCACCTCACCGCCGAACTGCGCCGAGGGGATCATCTCGTGCATCCGGTTGAGGGTGCGCAGGAACGTCGACTTGCCGCAGCCGGACGGCCCGATGAGCGCGGTGACCTCGCCCGCGGGCATGGTCAGCGACACCCGGCTGAGCACCTGGTGGGAGCCGAACCAGGCGGAGACGGCACGGGCTTCGAGGGTGGCGGGGGCGGGGCCGTCCACCACCGGGACGGCGGCGGGCAGTACGGCGGTGTCGGTCGTCGCGGTGTCGGTCACGGCGGTGTCGGTCGCGGCAGTTTCGGTCGTCGCGGTCTCGGTCATCTCATTCACCTGGTTCACAGCAGATTCGGCAGCAGTTCGGTGGTCCGCGTCGCGACCTGGAGGCCGAGCACCGCGACGACCGGGGCGAAGACGATCCACGTCTGGTGGCGGCCCCAGCGGTGCCAGGTCCAGACGGCGGCCACGGCGGTGAGCAGCAGCGCCTGCAGCCACATCACCAGCGGCCACGGCACCCCGGAGGGGCGGGCGAGGGGTTCCTCGGAGGCCGGCAGGGTGCCGGCGCGGATCACGGCCGAGGGGGTCTGGAACGCCTCGGAGACCAGGTCGGCGTCGACGCGCAGGATGCCCGAGGGGGCGAACTTCGGGCCCGTCGCCGTGATCAGTACGAGGCGGCTCTTGCCGGCGGCGAGCGCGGTCGGTGCCGGGTCGCCGGCCCGTCGTACGTCGATGACCTGGTAGTTCGCCTTGCCCTGGCCGGTGACCACGGTGAAGGTGTCGCCGCTGGTCAGCTCGGAGAGCCTGCCGAACGGGCCGCCGTACGCCGCCGCCCGGCCCATCAGCACGCTGGTGCCGGCCTGGCCGGGCATCGGGGTGTCCCGGCGGTGCCCGGGGCCGTCGGTCAGCACGGAGGAGTCGGTGCCCTCCAGGACGACCTGGCTCAGACCCAGCTTCGGGATGTCGATGAGCGCGAGCGGTGTGCCGGGTGCCAGCAGCTTGCCGTCCTGGCCGGTCTGGGCCACCGGGGCGGTGCCGAGGGCGAGTTCCTCGCGCAGCTGGTCGAAGTCGGCGTGCTGCGCGGAGTGTTGCTGGGCGCCGCTGACCACCAGCAGCTGCACGGTGATGCCGAGCAGCAGGGCGGCGAGGCTGAGCAGTCCGCCGCGCGAGAGGTGGCGGACGAAGGTGAGGCTGCGGACGGGCCTGCGCGGCACGGCCGCAGCCAGAGCTTTCGGTGTCGTTACGGCGACGGTCACGGGGCCCGCCTCCTTCGGAAGACGCGTGCGGGGCCGCCGGGAGCCGCGAGGCTCCCGGCGGGCCCGTCAGGGGGTTACTTGGAGGTGATGCTGAAGTTGGCGCCGGTCTTCGAGTTCACGGTCGAGGAACCGACGTAGAAGGCGTGCAGGGTGTGCTTGCCCTTGGCCAGCTTCGGCAGGGTGACGGTGACATGGCCGCCGCTCAGGGTGCCGGTCGCGATGACCTTGGAGCCCTGGTAGATGCGGACGGTGCCGCCCGGGGTGGTGCCGGTGGCGGTGACCTTGACGGTGACCTTGCCCCGGGCGGTGTGGCTCACCGAGGTCGGGTGCGAGGTGGAGACCGACGCCGACGCCTTGGTGATCTTCAGCGAGACGAGCGTGGAGGACGCGTTCAGCTTGGAGGTGCCCGCGTAGGAGACCGACAGCGAGTGCGTGGCGACCTTCAGGTGGTTCGACAGGCCGATGGTGACCTTGCCGGACGAGTCCAGGGTGCCGGTGCCGAGGACCGTGGTGCCGTCCTTGACGGTGACCTTGCCGGTCGGCTTGACGCTGTGCGAGCCGGTGACGGTGACGGCGACCTTCGGCGTCTTGCCGTAGGCGGTGGTGGCGGTGGTGGCCTTGGTGGTGCTGGCGTACTTGACGGCACCGGTCCAGGTGGCCGCGGCGCCCGTGCCGTTGAGGTTGTTGGCGGTGACGGTGGCGGTGTAGGTGCCGGTGGCGAGACCGGTGAAGGAGGACGACGTGGTGGTGGCCGCGACGTCCTTGACGGCGACGACACCGCCGTCCGCGTCGGTCAGCGTGATCCGGTAGTCGGTGACCGGCAGCGCGGGGGCGGCCGGCGCGGTCCAGGACAGCTTCAGGCTCGCGTCGCCGACGGTGGACTTCAGGGTGGGCTTGGCCGGCACCGAGGCGTCGACACCGGACTCCTCCAGGCCGCCGAGCTTGGCGTGCTTGGCGACGGAGATCGAGCCGTTGTAGGACTCGTTGACGAAGCCGAAAGCGGAGATGACCTTCTCCGCGTTGTCCGACGCCATCTCGGCGGTGTGGCTGCCGCTGGTGACGAAGACGTCGTACAGGTCCTTGTCGAAGAAGATGCTGGCGGTGTCGATCGCCCGGCTCGGCACGACGTTGTACACGTCACGGCCGAAGGTCGAGTTCTCGTAGTAGGCGGTGACCGGGGCCAGCTTGCCGTTCACCGTGGTGAGCGGGCTGGTGGCGCCGGTGTCGCCGGGCAGCTGGACCGAGGCCAGGTGACCGCCGGCGGCGGCCGCCGCCTTGCTGTAGTCGGGGGAGACGCCGTTGATCTGGGCGATCCAGGAGCCGACGGAGAACGGGACGAGCGCGCCGTCCTCGGTCAGGGCCGCGTCGGCCTGGTTCTCCTGGACGGTGGTGACGTTCGGGGAGAGCGTCGCGTCGGTCAGGCCGATCGCCGCGAGGAAGAACTTGCGGGTGCCGGAACCCGACTGCGGGATCCGCGGGTGCACGGTCTGACCGTTCACCTCGGTCAGCGTGCCCGAGTAGATGTCGTGCAGCTGGTCCACCGTCAGCGTGTCCAGGGCCGAGCCCTTGACCGCGACACCGACCGCGTCACGCGCCATCGGGATGTAGGTGAGCGCGGTGCCGGAGACGGACGGGCCGCCGGAGGAACGGGCGAAGTCGACCTGGCCGCTGATGGAGACACCGGCGCTGGTCGGGTACTTGTCGCCGGTCAGCGCCTCGCTGAGGGCGAGTCGGCCGTTGCCGGAGCCGTTCGGGCGCAGGAAGGACGGGCCGTCGGAGCGGGTGACGATGGTGGAAGTGGTGGAGCCGGTGCCGGGCTGGATCGCGTCGTAGGACGCGATGCCCGCGCCGTCCGTCGACTTCACGGCGGTGGCGGAGTAGCTGGTGCCGTTGACGCTGTCGCCGGCCAGGGCGTTCAGGACGTCCTGGGTGGTGTCCGAGCCCACGCCGACCAGCTGGCGGAAGGCACCGGCGTTGGGGTCGGCGATCGCAGGGGTGGCGAGGGCCAGGCCACCGGCCACCACGGCGGCGGCTACGAACGCCGCCTGAGAGCGCAGTCTGCGCATCGAGAGTCTCCTGACGAGAGCTAGCTAGCTGGGGTGTTGCCAGAGGATCTGGCAGGGTGGTACGGGCCGTCCGCCCCGACTGCCTTTCGGGGCGGGCGGCCGTCTGTGGGAACACCGGGTGGTGTTCCGGTCCGTGGGGAGCGCGCGAGGCGCTCGGGGTTACGGGAGCAGTCGGCGCAGTCGCCGCGACAGCTCCGGTAGTTCGGGTACGACGGTCACGGTCCGCCCGCCGGGCAGCGGGAGGCGCAGCGGCAGCCGCAGCCGGTTGCCGCCCGCGAAGGGCGCCCCGACTCCGGCGACCGCGCCGAGCGCGGCCCCGACCGGGACGGCGTAGCGCAGCGGGTTGGCCGGGTCGGCCGGGGTGTTGCCGGCCGCGGTGGTCTCCAGCGCCTTGCCGCCGTCGAACGACGGCTTGTCGCTCGGCGTGGCACTGGAACCGGAACCATCGGTCGGCGTGCCCGTGCCGGCGCCGCCCGCCGCGCCGCCCGCGACCCCGTCGGTGCCGGAGGGGGCGCCGGTCGAGGTGTCGGTGCCGCCGCCGTCGGCCGAGCCGTCGCCGGTGGAGGTCGGCCCGGTGTAGTCGAGCAGGGCGTCGGCCGCCTTGACGGTCTGGGCGCGCAGCTTCGTGGAGAGCGGGGCGTAGCCCTCGGGCAGCCTGCCCGGGTCGGCGCCCGGCGTCTGGCCGGTGGCGGAGACGTAGCGCAGCAGGGCCGCGTAGTCCCAGCGGGCGGCCTTGCTCACCTTGCCGGGCCGGACCGCCGCGTACACCAGCTCGGCCAGCGGGTAGGCGCCCTTCGCCGTGGCGTTCGCCGGGGTGATCTCGGCGACGCCGCTGCCGGACACGCCGGTGGCGGCCGCGGTCAGGCTCGTCGTGCTCGGGGCGACGTACTTGCCGGCGGTGTTCTTCAGCTGGGCGGTCTGCAGGCCGTACCGGACGGCGGAGGCCGCGTCCGTGACCGTGATGATGAAGCGCGCCCCGACCGTCTGCGGGCCCGGGCTCTTGTACGCCTGCGGGCTGGCGAGCGCGTCCCAGGTGGACTTCCACAGGGTGTCCGCGCGACGGGTGTGCAGGGCGCCGGAGTGCATGTCGTCCACGTAGGGGTGGAAGTCGGTCATGCACTGTGTGGCCGTGGACGGCGCGTCCGAGCCGGGCGGCACCGTGCACCACGGGTCGCTCTTCGGGTAGTCGTCGGTGTTCGACGGATCGAAGGCCACACCGGTCGGGTTCAGGTCCGTGTTGGTGCTGTAGTACGGGTTGACCCGCATGCCGTCGTCGTCGGGCACACCGGCCAGGAACTGACGCGCGTCCTTGTCGGCGAGGATCCACTGCCACACCGCGCGGGCGGTGTCGGAGTGGCCGAGCGAGGTGATCAGGTCGGTGTCGGTGGCCGGGGTCTCGGCTACCGACAGGTACGCGAACTCCGGGTTCAGCGCGATGAACTCGGGGTCGGAGGCGATACCGGCCGGGTTGCCCTTCGCCCAGCCGTACCCCTTGGCGGTCGTGCCGCTCAGGACCGAGCCCCAGGTGGAGTTGCGGTACGACTCGGTGAGCAGCTTGGCGACCAGGCGGGCGTTGAGCTTGATGGACTCGACCTTGGTGCCGGCGAGTTTCTTGACGCTGTCCGGCGCACCGGACTTGGGTCTGCGTTCGATGGTGAAGCCGATGACGGCTCCGGAGAGTGCGACCGGTGCGTAGGTCGTCGTACCCGATGGCGCTGTGGTGCCGGTGTCCGCGCCCAGTTTGCGGGTGGTGAAGGCCAGGCCGGTGGAGGAGGCGTCCGAGATCAGCCGGGACCGGGTGTCCGGCTCACCGAGCTCGGTGTAGCCGTACACCTTGCCGACCGAGCACAGCTGGGACTGCCAGCTGGTCATCGCGTCCGCCGCCAGCTCGCTGCCCGTGGTCGGGCGTTCGTCGGAGCCGAGGGCGCAGTTGTTGCCGACGCTGTTGAAATCCAGCTTGACCGCGATCCGGTTCTTCCAGTTGGTGGAGGAGACGGGGGAGCCCGCGTTGACCTGGCTCTTGTCCGCGTACGGCTGCCCGTCCAGGTCCAGATGGCCCTGCGGGACGATCACCAGCCAGCAGGAGCGGGGCTTGGTGACGCCGTTCGTGCTGACCGGTTCGCCGCAGCCCAGGTGGGGTGCCTCGTTGGCGGTCTGGACCTCGAAGTACTCCTTGCCGGTGCCGTCGGCGCCGGTGCGGGCGAAGTCGATCTCGTTGGTGGTGTTGTAGTTGAACAGGGCGTTGTTCTGGGTGTTCGTGGTGATCGTGGTGCCGTCGACCGACGTGAAGGGGACCTCGCCGCCGGCGTTCGGGTTGGCCGCGCCGTACCGGTTGTCCTGGCCGTAGTTGGTGGGGTCGGCGCTGTAGAAGACCTGCCGGGTGTCGTCCAGGCCGTTGCCCGGCCAGCTGGTGCGGTTGGTGGTCGGCGAGGCGCCGAACTGGCACTGGGTGCGCGACGGGCCCGGGTTGGAGGGGACCGTGCCGTCGTCGTCGCCCCAGCACTGCATGATCTGCACGAAGTCGGTGTTGAACTGCGTGCCCGCGAAGGTGGTCGAGGTACCGCCGGTCCAGCTGACCGTGACCGCCTGGCTGGTGAGGTGGCTGGTCTGGCTGACCGTGAACTTCATGTCCTTGAACTCACCGCGCCCCGAGACCGTCACCGCGCTGTCGGTGGCCGCGCTGGCGGAGGGGGCGGCCTGGGCCACGGCGAGACCGGCGAGGGCGCCGACCGTGGCGCCGGCGAGGAGCCGTATCAGTGCGTTGCGTATCCGGGTGCGTCTCATCGCGAACTCCCGTCTCCGGAACGTCCGTTGCTCTTGCTGCCGACCAGGCGGGAGACCACCGAGGGCAGCAGGAGCAGGCCGAACACCAGCAGCGCGGCCAGCACCATCAGCGTCTGGGTGCCGGTCCAGCCGTGCGCGGTGGCCACGGCGACGGGCTGGGCGAGGGCCACCGTGCCGTCGGCGGCCGTGCCGGAGCCGCCGGAGCCGGAGCCGGAGCCGGAGTCCGTGGAGCCGTCGGGGGAGATGGTCTGGCCGGTGTCGGGGTCGACGGAGGGCGTGGCACTGCTTCCTCCGGAGGAGCCGCCGCTGTCGGCCGAGGTGCCGCCGGTGGAGCCGGTGCCGTTGCCCGTGCCGCCGTTGCCGTTGGAGGAGCTGTTGTTGCCGGAGCCGGCCTTGGTACCGCCGGTGCCCGTGGTGCAGGGCGCGGCACCCTTCTTGTCACAGGCGGCCGGATAGGGCGCGGTCTGCGCCAGCCTGTTCTGGCCGCTGGCCGTGAAGGTCGGGTTGTTGCAGTTCTTGATGTTGATGTTCTGCGTCTTCACACCCGGGATCCGGCGGATCTGGTCGAAGCCGGCTTGGACGAGGTTGATCGGCAGTGGCGAGTAGCCGAGTTTTGGAGCCTGTTGCTGTCCTTGACACATGAAGTAGTAGGAGAAGGCGCCGAGCGTCTTGCCCTTGTCCTTGGTGAAGGTGCCCTGCACCTTCAGCGGCAGGATCATGTACGAGTAGCTGGACAGCGGGTAGTTGCGCTTGTCGGAGTCGTTGTAGACGCCGTCGAGCTGCTGGGTGAGGTAGTCCGCCGAGCTCTTGTTGGTGTTGATCTTCGCCTTGAGGAGCGAGACCGCCACGTTCTGCGGGGTGGGCTCGGTGTAGTAGCCCGCGTGGTTCAGGACCTTGGCGACCGGGTAGTGCGCGTTGAGCGCGTACGAGTAGTTGACGTACCCGATCGCGCCCTCGCCGTAGTTCTGGGCGACGTAACCGGCGACACCGAGGTCACCGGACTGGGCGATCATGCCGGAGACGGTCGGGTAGTACGACGTCTGCCCGCACGCCCCCGAGCGGCCGACCTTGGCGCAGTAGGCGTTCCACAGCGACTTGTGCTGGTTCGCCATCCACATCGTGAACTGGGCGGTCGAGCCGGAGCCGTCGGAGCGGACCACCGGGACGATCGTGCGGTGCGGGAGCTGGAGACCGGGGTTGTCGGCCTTGATGACCGGGTCGTCCCAGGTCTTGATGGCCCCGGTGAAGATCTTGGTGACCACGTCTCCGGAGAGGCGGAGGTCGGTGACCTGCTTGCCGTTGACGGTGAGGTGGTACATGAAGACGGTGCCGCCGGCGACGATCGGCATGTAGGCGTAGGAGCCGCTCGCGGGGCGTTCGGCCGCGCTGCCGTCGGTGGGGTTCGTCTGGAACGGGATGTCGGAGACGGCGAAGTCGACGGTGCCGGAGAGGAACTGGCGGCGGCCGTCCGAAGAACCGGTGCCGGCGTAGCTGATCCGCATGCCGTACTGGTTGACGGCGCGGCGCCATTCGTCGACGGCGTTCTCGGCCCAGGTGGAACCGGCGCCGGCGATGGGGGTGTAGCTGTCGGCGGACGCGCTCTGCGTGAGGCCGATGACGGTGAGTGGGCTCAGGATGCTGAGCAGCGCGGCCAGGATGCCCAGCCGTCTCAGGGTGTTGATGACAGGGCTGGACATCAGTGCGCGTCTCCTGCGGGGGACGGGGGCTCTTCGCCGTCGTTGGGTGCGGGTTCGTCATGGCCGGGCGCGCAGTTCCCCGCGCCCCCAGGGGGGTTGGTCTCGTCGTCGGCTGCGGAAGGACCGGTCTCGAACAACTCCAGTCCGGGTGTGCGCAGTTCCGCGAATCTCTGCGCGTCCCTGCGTGAAGCCCGCGCCGCCCGCTTCGCCTGGCGCTTGTTCTGGTGGCCGGGACCGCGACCGCCGATCACCCGGGCGATCGCGAAGAGCACCAGGACCAGCGCCATCAGTACCGCCGCCGAGCCGAAGCCGCGGGCGATCATCGTCGGTTCGGGGGACTTGACGAAGTTGAAGACGGCCAGGGGGAGGGAGACCATCGGGCCTTGGGTCGGGTCGGCGTTGAGCGCCGCCGTGAAGCCCGCCGTGAGCAGGACCGGGGAGGTCTCGCCGATGCCGCGGGCCGTGCCGAGGATGACGGCGGTGGCGAGGCCCGACCGGGCCGTCGGCAGGACCACGTGCCACACCGTCCGCCAGCGCGGGGCGCCAAGCGCTTCCGACGCCTCAGTGAGGGTCCCCGGTACCAGGCGCAGCACCACGTCCGCCGCGCGGATCACGATCGGCAGCATCATCACGCTGATCGCGAAGCCCGCCGCCAGACCCGACTTCTGCATGCCGAGGCCGAGGATCCAGACCGCGTACACCATCAGGCCGGCCACGATCGACGGCAGCGCGGTCATCGCCTCGACGATCGTCCGGACGAACCGGGAGAAGCGGCCGCGGATCTGGTTGAGGTACACCGCACAGGCCAGGCCCAGCGGGACCGTGATCGCCAGCGCGATGGTGATCATTATGAGCGTGCCGAGCATGGCGTGCGCGATGCCGCCGTGGGTCAGCGGGTCGAGGGGGCCCGCCGCCTGCATGTCCTGGGTGAAGAAGTTGCCGTGCGGCAGGGCCTCCCGGCCGCGCCAGGCGGTGAAGCCGACGACCATCGTGAGCGCGCAGAACATCAGCCCGCCCGCGGTCCACAGGACGATGGTCATCACCCGGTCCCGTACGGCCTGCCCGTCCTCCTCAAGGCCTGTCAACACCGCGTAGATACCTAGGAACGAAAGGTAGGCGGTGACGAAGAACCCCAGTGCCCCGGAGAACGGGGCGAGTTCGCCGAAGAGCAGGACGGCGGTGCACAGCCCGGAGGCGGCGGCGCCGAGCAGCGACAGCACCCCGGAGCGGGTGAGCCCGCCGATCCGGCGCGGTGTGTCCGGGAGTTCGGCGACGATGTCGTTCGCGGTGCCGTCCGCGGGTACGTCCCGGGGGGCGTCGTGCGGGACGTTCTTCTCAAGGTCTACGACGGTCATCGTCACGCCTCGCTCTGCGCGCCGGACCGTGACCGGGCCACGATCGAGGAGGCGGTGAAGTTGACCGCCAGGGTGAGCAGGAACAGCGCCAGGCCCGCGGCCATCAGCGCCGACATGCCGAAGGTGGAGGCATCGCCGTAGTGCAGGGCGATGAGGGAGGAGACCGAGTTGGAGCCGGTCTGCAGGATGTGCGGCTGGATGGCGAAGACCGGGGAGATGATCAGGTAGACCGCGATGGTCTCGCCGAGCGCCCGGCCGAGGCCCAGCATGGTGCCGCCGATGATCCCGCCCATGCCGTACGGCAGTACGACCGAGCGGATCATCCCCCAGCGGGTGGCGCCGAGCGCGTAGGCGCCCTCGCGTTCACCGGCCGGTGCCTGGGCGAAGACCTCGCGCATCACCGAGCACTGGATCGGCGCGACCATCAGGGCGACGACGATTCCGGCGACGAAGGTGGAGGCGGTGTAGACGCTCTGGGAGGCGAGGGGTTCGCCGGGCTGGGTGCCGTCGACGTGCAGGAACGGGATCCAACCGAACCAGTCCGACAGCCAGCGGGACAGCCCGATCACATGCTGCTGGAGGAAGAACAGCCCCCACAGGCCGTAGACCACGGACGGTACGGCGGCCATCAGGTCCACCATCGTGACGAGCGTGCGGCGCAGTGGCCGGGGCGCTACGTCCGAGATGAACAGGGCGGTGCCGAGGGCCAGCGGCACGCTGATGGTGACGGCGACGGCGGCGATGAGCAGCGTGCCGGTGAGCACGGCCGCGATGCCGAACCTGTGCACGTCCGGTTGCCACTCGGCGGTCGTGAGGAAGGCCCAGACGCCTCTGGCCCGCAGCGCCTGCCCGGCCCGGAGCAGCAGGAACAGCCCTACGGCGGCCATGATGGCGAGGACGATGCCACCCGTGGCCGTCAACTGGTACCGGAACATCCGGTCCCCGAGCCCTCGGGCGGCGGACAGCCGCCTGGGCACGGGTCTTTCGGATTCCGCCCCGGCGGAACCCTCGATCGCGGACACCACTGTGCCCCCCTATACGGAAACGGTTCTCCCCTACACGGCCCCGTATGGGGTGCCGCGCGGTGAGAGTCAATGGCCGGTTCCTTGCGCACCAACACGTTGAATGTGGAGAACAGGTGAACCGTTCATGCCATTTCAGTGGGGGAGATGTGGGGTCCTGTGTACTGGAGGGTCAGGCGGGACGGGGCCGAGGGGGCGGTGTGCGGGTGCGAAGGTGTGTGTGGGTGGGCGTGAAGGCGCCTGCGAGCGGGTGTGAAGGGGCTTGTGAGCGGGTGAGTTCGGCAAGGGGCCGGGCGCGGAGGCTGCGGCCGGGTGACGGGTGAGTTAAGGCAAGTGCTGGATCGGGGAGTCGAGCCGCGGTCCGGGCGGAGGAGTCCGGCCACGGGCGGGGGAGCGAGTTGAGCCGGGAGCCGGGCGAGCTGGTTCGGCCGCGAGCGGGGCCGCTCGTGGCCGGTTCGGGCGCGGGTCGGACGAGGCCGGTTCGGTGGCGGGTCGGGTCCGGCTGGTTCGGGCGTGGGTCGGACGAGGTCGGTTCGGCGGTGGGCCGGTCGTGGTCGGTTCGGGCGCCGGCCGCTCGTGGTCGGTTCGGACGTGGGTCGGACGAGGTCGGTTCGGGCGCGGCCCGGTCGTGGTCGGGTCGGTGGCGGGTCGGGTCCGGCTGGTTCGGGCGTGGGTCGGACGAGGTCGGTTCGGCGGTGGGCCGGTCGTGGTCGGTTCGGGTGCCGGCCGCTCGTGGTCGGTTCGGACGTGGGTCGGACGAGGTCGGTTCGGGCGCGGCCCGGTCGTGGTCGGGTCGGTGGCGGGTCGGGTACGGCTGGTTCGGGCGTGGGTCGGACGAGGCCGGTTCGGTGGTGGGCCGCTCGTGGTCGGGTCAGGTGCGGCTGGTTCGGGCGCGGCCCGGTCGTGGTCGGTTCGGTGGCGGGTCGGGTGCGGCTGGTTCGGGCGTGGGTCGCGCGAGGTCGGTTCGGTGGTCGGCCCGGCGAGGCCGGTTCGATGGTGGGGCGGTGCGGCCGTGGCCGGACCGTGTGGGTCGGCCGTCTCCCCGGTTCAGTCGCGGCTTGCGCCGTCGAGGGCGCGTTGGACGGCCTGCTCGTTCTGGCCGAGCAGCGCCTTCTCCATGCTGTGGTCGGCGTGCCGGGAGAACCGTTCGCCCTCGGCGACGTCCTCCTTGCTCAGTACACGTCCGCACCACTCGCCCTGGTCGCCGGTGTGGTCGTCGAAGGGCACGGCCCCGCCCTCGCCGAGGACCACCCAGGCGCCCTCGCGCCATCGCAGGGCGAGCAGATAGGTGTGGCCGACCTGGAGCCGGGGCGCGTCGGTGGCCATCTGCGCGACGCGGGTGCCGCTGGACCGGTAGACCTCCCAGCCGGGGGCGACCACGTCGAAGTCCGACCCGATGGCGTGCCGCGGTGAGGTGCGGGACCACAGCCGGCTGTCGGTGCGGAAACTCACCAGCCGGTCCATCGCATACGCGATCGCCCCCTTGCTGTAGTTCCGCCGGTTGGTCTCCTGCTCCCGGGTCGGGCTGGCGACGACGACATGGTCGGCGTACGAGACCCAGTCCTTCGCGGTCTGCGACGGATAGAAGTCCCCCGACATCCCGCACCCGGCCACCGACTCCAGCCCCGGTCTGCCGACCAGCACCCCGGCGGCGACCCCGACGGCGGCCAGAACAGCGGCGACGGGCCGCGTCGGCACACGCCGAGGCATGACAGATCGTTCCCCCATGATGAAGACGCCCCCCAGTGCGTGAAACAAGTCCCTGCGGAGTCGGACCCGGTCAAGATTCGTAAACCGCGGTGATCACCCTAGGCACGATCCGACGAAAGTGGACAAGGACCACCTCGGCCCGGCACGGAACTGTGACGCGGGCGTCACGCCAGGCGTGTCGCACGCAACCCCGATGCGAGGGCCGGGCCGGCCGGGTATAGCGTCGCGCAGTGGGTCTGGCCTGACCCGTTTCGTCCCGGACCGAAGGACCCAAGGAGGGTGAGCTGGATGGCCGAGCTGACCGCGGGCCGGCTGCTGACGTCTTGGCAGCTGGACGTACCGGCGCTGCTGCTGGTCGTGGTTCTGGGCGGGCTGTACGGCTGGGGCGTGCTGCGGGTACGCGTGAAGGGCGAGTCCTGGTCGCCTGCCCGCACCGTCGCCTTCACGGTCCTGGGCCTGGGCGCGCTGGTGGTGGCGACGATGTCGGCCCTCGCCGTCTACGACCATGTGCTGTTCTGGCCGGCTGCCGTCCAGAACATCCTGCTCGACCTCCTCGCGCCCCTCGGCCTGGCGCTGGGCGATCCGCTCCGGCTCGCGGCGGAGGCGCTGCCGGAGCCCGCGGCGGCACGGCTGCGCCGCACGATGGCCGGCCGTGTGGTCCGCCTCCTGACGTTCCCCCTGGTCAGTACGGCGCTGGTGCTCGCCACCGAGCTGACCATCTACTTCACCCCGTACTTCGGTACCGCGCTGCGGGTGGGCTGGCTGCACGAGCTGATGTATCTGCACCTGCTGGCGGCGGGCTGTCTGTTCGTCGTACCGGTGCTGACCCGGGAGGAGACGCTCCCCGCCTGGTGCACCCACCCGGTCCGGGCGGCCCTCGTCTTCATGGACGGTGTGATCGACGCGATCCCTGGCGTGGTCGTCATGACGCACGGCACGCTGATCGCCGGCGCCTGGTATCTGCACCACCATCCGTCCTGGTCCCCGGACGTCCGGCACGACCAGCAGATCGGCGGCGGCGCGATGCTGAGCATCGCCGAGCTGGTCGCGTTGCCGTTCCTGCTGACGATCCTGTTCCAGTGGGCGCGGGCCGAACGGGTGCAGACGGCGGCGCTGGACCGCCACCTGGACGAGCAGCAGGCCGCCATGGTCCCCGCCCCCACTCCGTCCATCCCGTCTGCCCCGTCCGCTCCGTCCGCCGAACGGGTCCGCCCCTGGTGGGAGACGGAGAAGAACGAGGTGGCCGCGAGAATCCGCCGCCAGCACGGCGACCAGTGACTGTCTCTCCGTATGGCCGGCTCTGCATGGCTGGCTCTGTGCGTCCCGGAAGGCGCCCGGGGTCCGGCCGGTCGCGCGGGTGAAGAACTTGCCGAAGTCGGTGGGTTCGGAGAAGCCGAGGCGATGGCTGACGGCGGCGACGAGCAGGTCGGTGTGGACCAGCAGCCGTTTGGCCTATGTGCAGCAGGGTCCCCGCCGGTACGGAGTCACGCACACGGCGTCGGGCCGTTCGCAGACGGACGGCCCGACGACCCCCTCCGACCGGGACCGGACGGAGGCCAGCCGCGCGCTGGTGGCGGGGTTCGCGGAGAAGGCGCTGGTCGGCGCCGACTACTCGGTCCTGACCGACTACATCTCCACCGACACCTACCGCCAGCACAACCCGGAGGCCGCCGACGGCCTGGACGGCTTCGGCGCGTCCAACGGTTTGTTCTGATGATCGGAGCCATGCTGGGGCCGCCGGGCACGACGGAGCGGCGCCGGCAGACGGGCGCGGTGGCCGTGGGCGTGCTGGTCCTGCTCATCGCCTGGAACTTCGTCTACTTCTTCCCGATCTGCACCGGGCAGACCATCCCGTACTCCGGCCGGCAGGCCAGGACGTGGCTCGACAGCTGGATCTGAGAGCCGGAGGTGGCTCGGCCTGGGCCTACGGCGCGGCCGGCCTGCTCGGCGGTTCCCAGCCGTGGGTGAGGATGTCGAAGACCGTCTCGACGGCGGCCCGGCGGTCCTGCCGGCCGCGGGCGAGGGCCGGGATGTCGAGGACGAACCGGGCGAGAGCCGCGCATGCGAGGTTGTCGTGCTCCACGCCGAACTCGTCGGCGATGGCCGCGCTGAGGCTGTCGGTGTACCGGGTCCACATGCGTTCGGAGTACGCGCGCAGTACCGGCGTGGAGTTCACCAGGTCGGTGAACTCGGCCGCCTGAGGGTGTCCGGCGATCGCCGGCCAGGTGTCCAGGACGTGCTGCCGGAGGGCGTCGGGGACGCTCTGACCGGAGGGCCGCTGCCGTACCACGGCGACCAGTTCTGCCTCCCGGTCCTCGTCCTGGTCGAACACCAGCGCCTCCTTGCCGCTGAAGTGCTTGAACACCGTGGCGGTCGACACGTCGGCGGCGTCGGCGATGTCACGGATGCTCACCTGGTCGTAGCCGTGCTCCAGGAAGAGTTGCAGTGCGGCGTCGGCGATGGCCTGCCGGGTGGCCGCCTTCTTGCGGTCGCGGCGGCTGGCAGAGGGCGTGGTCATGGGTAGAGCGTACCCGATAGTCGAATCACTCTCTAAGTTGAGTCATTGCACTTTTCGACTCGCTCTGTTTTCATCGGTGTTGTGAGGACCCGGAGCGGTACCTCCTCGCCCCCACTTCGCCGATGGAAGGAAACGACCATGAACTCCCCTGCACCCACCCGCGCCCGCATCAGCATCATCGGCGCCGGGCCCGGCGGGCTGACCTGCGCCCGCATCCTCCAGCGCCGCGGCATAACGGTCACCGTCTACGAACGTGACCCGGGCCCCGACGCGCGCAACCAGGGCGGCACCCTCGACCTGCACGCCGACAACGGCCAGATCGCCCTGCGTGAAGCCGGCCTGCTCGACGAGTTCTTCGCGCTGGCCCGTCCCGAAGGCCAGGAAATGCGCCAGATGGACCCGACCGGCACGATCACGTCCCATCAAGTCCCGCAGCCCGACGAGCTGTTCAAGCCGGAAATCGACCGGGGTCAGCTGCGCAGGCTGCTGCTCGACTCCGTACAGCCGGGAACCGTGCAGTGGGGCCGCGGCCTCGACAAGATCAGCGGCCCCGCCGACGGGCCACGGCGGTTGCACTTCACCGACGGCACCAGCGTCGAGACCGATCTGGTCATCGGCGCCGACGGCGCCTCCTCCCGGGTGCGCCCGGCCGTGTCCCCCGCCGTCCCCGGGTACACCGGGGTGAGTTTCCTGGAGGCCTGGTTCACCGACGTCGACAACCGGCACCCGGACATCGCCGAACTCGTCGGCCAGGGCAGCGCCCACGCGGCCGACGGCGAGCGCGCCCTGTTCGCCCAGCGCAACAGCGGAAACCACATCCGCGTCTACATCATCCAGCGGGTCCCGGTCGACTGGATCGGCGCGAGTGGCCTGACCACCGAGGACACCGACGGCATCCGCGCCCTGCTCCTCGGCGAGTACGCCCACTGGTCACCCCGCATGCGCCGGATGATCACCGAGAACGACGGCCCCTACGTCGACCGCCCGATCTTCGCCCTCCCGGTCCCGCACACCTGGGAACACAATCCGACGGTGACCCTGCTCGGCGACGCCGCCCATCTCATGCCCCCGCTCGGCGTCGGCGTCAACCTCGCCATGCTCGACGCCGGCGAACTCGCCCTCGCCCTCGCGAACGCCGCCACCGTCGCCGACGCGGTCCGTACCTACGAGAAGACCATGCTCGCCCGCTCCATCGAGACGGCCAGGGCCCTCGAAGGCCGCGCCGAAGACCTGCTGTCCGCCGAAGTACCCGACTTCGGCGGCGACGACGCCCAGCCCCAAGGGCCGGGAACCGAGTGACGTAAGTGCCTGCCGATGAAGGAAGCCGAAGCAGAAACCGAAGCCGAAGCCCGAAGCCGAAGCAGAAGCCCTACGCGGCAGTGCACGGCCGACGGCCCGGCGGCCGGGCGCTACGGCGGCCCGCTCGACCCACTCCCTCAGCGGGCCGTCGCGACGAGTCGCCGTAGGGCGGCGCGGGCCGGCGGGCCCCAGCTGGGCTTGCCGCCGGGGAGGCCGTGGACACCGGCGTTACCGATGAGGATCCCGCCGAGGGCCTGCCGCACGGCCCAGCCGCGGGCCCGGCGCAGGGTCGCGGTGTCCGGGGCCGGCCGGTAGGCGTCGAGGAAGCGGTCGGCGGCGCCGTCCGGCAGCAGGGTCCAGGGGGCGGCGAGGTCGCGGGCCGGATCGCCCGCGCAGAGGTCACCGAAGTCGATCACGCCGCAGAGGGAGCCGTCCGTGGTGAGGACGTTGGCCGGATGCAGATCGCCATGGAGCCACACGGCCGGACCCGTCCACGCGGGCGCGGCGACGGCGTCCTCCCAGACCGCGCGGACGGCGTCCGGGTCGGGGACCAGCCCCAGCTCCACGGCCGAGGCGAGGCCCGCGGCGAACCCCTCGGCGAGGGGTGCCAGCGGCCCGCCGTTGCCATCGCGGCCGGCGGCCACCCCGTCAGGGGCGCGCCGGTGAAGGGCAGTCAGGAACGCGGCCAGGGCGTCGGCCGCCTCCGCGGCACGCGTGACCGGGGCGCGGTCGGCGGGCGCGCCCGGCACCCACGTGGTGACGATCCACGGCCGCGGAAACCGCTCGGAGGGCTCGCCGAGGCGCTGCGGGACGGGGACCGGCAGGGGAAGCCGCGGGGCGAGGCCCGGCAGCCAGGCGTACTCCTTGCGCAGCAGGTCGTCCGCGGCCGGCGTCGCCCACGGCAACCGGACCGCGAGATCGTCGCCGAGCCGCCACAGCTGGTTGTCCCAGCCACGCGCACCGAGCCGCACGGGACGATCGGCCAGATCGGGATGCTGCTCCCACAACAACTCCCGGACCAGGTCCGCGGTGATCTCAGTCTCGGCGAGGGTCATACGGGGCGACGCTAGCGGCCCCTCTCCGGCACCAAAAGGGGCGAGGCCCGAAGGCCCCATCTCCTCGGCGACGTCACGATCGACCGGCGGTCAGCACGTCGGCAAGTTCCCGCAGGTCCCGGGCGCTGTAGCTGGGCCGGGTCATCGTCTGCGGGTACAGGCAGGCGCCGCGCCGCAGCCAGGCGCCGGCCAACCCGGCGCGCCGGGCTCCGTCGATGTCCCAGGGGTGCACGGCCACCAGTACGGCCTGGTCGGGCCGTACGCCGGCTCGCTCGACGGCGTGGTGGTAGGCGGCCGGGGCGGGTTTCCAGCAGCGGGGGCCTCGTACGTCCCACAGGGCCTCGAAGCGGTCCAGTACTCCGGCCCTGTCCAGCAGCCGCTCGGTCAGGTCTGCGCTGCCGTTGGTCATCGCCGTCAGCCGGTAGCCCGCGTCGCTCAACTTGCGCACCCCGTCGGGCACATCAGGATGCACGTCCAGCTCGCCGAAGGCGTCCAGCACATGCTGGACGGCGCCCTCCTCGTCTCCCGACCAGCCGTCCAGCTCGGAGAGCACCGCCCGCATGCCGTCCTGAGCGACGTCCGCGAAGTCCGCGTACCCACCGGCAGCCGTCAGCGCGAACCCGTCCCGCAGCACCCCGGCGAACCAGCCCGGCATCAGATACCCGGGTACACCGATCTCCTCGAAGCGTTTGCCCAGCGAGCCGAGATCGCTGAGCGTCTCATTGACGTCGAAGACGATGACCTGGTGCTGCCGCTCGTCAGACATGCTCTCCTCCGCTTCACTCTCTCGATGCCGTATCCGTCCCACCCGGGTACGGCATACAGAGGTAGCCGTACGCCGATGTCAGTCACGACGCCCATCAAGCTGCGAGTACCCGCCCGGCGTCCGATTCTCGGCCGCGGTGGTGTTCCAGCGTGCGGGCCGGGTCCTCACGGCAGTTGAGAGCCGGATCCCCCGGCGAAACCCCTGTGCCCTCAATGGGGGAGAGGCGGGGTGCTGACCTGGGGTTTCTCGGCGAATGTACGTTGACCTGCGGAAACTCCGCCCGATCGGCTTTCCCGGTGGCCTCGCGAGGTCGGCTGTCGGCCGACGAGGAACGTGATCGCCGGGTCGCTTGTCAGCCGGCGAACAAGCCCCCTACCTGCGGCTCTCCGCTGGTAGGGGGCTCGTCGTCGTGGTCGTCGGCCGACGGCACGGCCGCCGACCGGGCGCTCAGAAGGAGAGGGTGACGCCGACCTGGTGGTACTGACCGACGGCGCCCAGGGCGGCGTCCTTGGCCGCGTCGAGCTGGGCCAGGACGTCCGAGCTGGTGATCGCCGTGGGACCGGCGACGACGCCGAGCTGCGGGCTCAGGCCGCCGGAGACGGTGTCGAGCTCGGCGTCGGCGATCTCAAGGGTCTGAACCTGGGGAGCGGAGTTCATGAGGAAACTGCCCTTCGCATGGATGATTCGGGGAGCGGATCCGTTGGGGACAAACGGCGGACCGCGACCGCAGGCATATGCCATCCGTTTCCGGACGCGATGGCGCGAACCCTGCGGCGCGAGGGATCAAATCACGGAGTGCGGCGGGCATCCAGTCGATCGGTGCCCACGGCAGGGCAGTTGAACGCTCCGGCTACTCATCCGTGTTGTTGTGCACACTGATTGGGGGCAGCTTCTCCACATGAGGCGCAGCACGGCAGGCTGACAGGTATTGACGCAGCGGATCCGAACACGGCAACTCCGCCCCACCAGGGCCGTGGCGTCGCAGTTGCGCATTCGCTGTGCAGATTCGGTCACCGGCGCTCGGGCAGGTGCCTCGACCAGAAAGACGACACGCCGCCGGGCGAGCACCGGTGGACGCCGACCTCCCGGATCTCGTCGGTGACGAAGCGGAAGACCTCCTCGTCAGGCCCGGTCCACACGAAGCCGCCGTCCGGCTCGATGACGTAGCCGTCGAGCGAGACGCCCATCGAATAGGTCACCCTGCGCATGAAGCCCCTTCGTTACGGCACCGGGCGTGCCCGCGCCCTGCGCTGCTCAAGTCGCCCTCTGTCCAAGGCAGATGAGATGACGAGTACGATCACCGCGAACTCGCTCTGTACTTCTCACCGGCGCGATGGAGTTGCGATGACGACCAATCCTCAGCCGTCTCCGTCGATCGACACCAGCAGGGCACACCCTGCGCGGGTCTACGACTGGCTGCTCGGCGGCAAGGACAACTACCCGGTCGACGAGGCGGTCGGTGAGAAGCTGCCGCCCGAGGCGAGGGACGCCGCCCGGCAGAACCGTCAGTTCATGCACCGGGCCGCCGCGTGGCTCGCCAGCCAGGGCGTCGACCAGTTCCTGGACATAGGCACCGGAATTCCCACCGAGCCGAATCTCCACCAGATCGTGCAGAACGTCGTGCCGTCGGCCAAGGTCGTCTACACCGACAACGACCCCATCGTCCTGCGGCACGCGGAGGCGCTGCTGATCAGCCGCCCCGAGGGGACGACCGACTACATCCAGGCGGATGTGCGCGACCCGGAGGCGATCGTCCACCACGCCCGGCACGTCCTGGATTTCGACCGCCCCGTCGCGCTGTCGCTCATCGCGCTGATGCACTTCATCAGTGACGAGCAGGACGCCCACGGCATAGTCCGTTCCCTGGTCGACACGCTGCCGTCGGACAGCCACCTGATCCTGTCGCACGCCGCGTCCGACCTGTTCCCGGACCTTGTCGAACAGGTCGTCGCCGAGTACGCCAAGGGCGGCATCCGACTCGCCTTCCGTACCCGCCCGGAAGTGGAACGGTTCTTCGAGGGCATGGATCTCGTGTCACCGGGCCTGGTCACGGCGACGGAGTGGTTCCCCGCCACCCCGGCCCCGGCCCCCGAGGGCAGCGGTATCTACGCGGGCGTGGCCCGCATCCGCTGAACCGGCGCATGGACGACCGCCTCGGACACACGAAAAGGGCGGGGTTCGAAAACCCCGCCCACAGGAATGTACCGGGGGACGTTTATGGCGCTTACGAGCGACTTGTGTGCGCCGGGTTCGACAGCCGCCTGGTCGCGATCTGTTCACCACTCAGTCCCGAAGGTCCTTGACCATGCTCGTACTGGGTCGGCGTCAGGAAGTGCGGTAGTGGGGACTGGTGGGTGTGGTTACGGCGTTGAGGAAGGCGCCGAGACTGTCCGGGTCGCGGGTGCCCAGGTAGAGGCGGGCGGTGAGGTTCGTGGTTGCGGGGATCCGGCCGGCGTCGGTCCCAGCGGCGGCGTGGTGGGAGTGGTTGGTCGAGAGGGATACGGGACTGGGCGGCTCGGCGGCGCGGGCTGTGGGAGCGAGGGCGGCGGCCATTGTGGCCACGGTTGCCGCGGTGGCGAAAGCGCGGCGTATGTGATGAGGGCGCATGGGAGCGCAGGCTTCCTTCGAGAGGGACAGGTGGGCGTCTTTGGGGGCGGGGTGTGGCGTATCGCGGGGTGTTGGGGGCTGCGTGTTGCTTCAGGTGCGGATCATTCGCCCGCGGTGCAGTCGCCCAGGCACTCCGGTGAATTCCAGGTCCAGCCCGATGCCGTCGCGTTCGGCGTGGATGTGCAGGTGCGGCTCGGTGGTGTTTCCGGTGTTGCCGACCTCACCGAGGAGTTGGCCCGCGCGGACGATGTCGCCCTTGGCCACCGTCACCGTGCCGGGGCGTAGATGCGCCAGCTTGACGATTTCCCTGCCGGTGTCGAGGAACACGTGGTTGCCGTAGGGCGGTTGGTAACGGATTTCACCCGGCTGCTGGTCCTGGACCGTGTCGGCGGCAGAGATCACGCGGCCGTCGCAGGGAGAGCGGACGGGGCGCCCATAGGCGGCGTATGCGGTCCGGTCACGGCCCGGCCGAGTACGGGTGCCTCGCGGGCCGAGCGCTACCAGGTCGAGGGCGCCGCGCTGTTCTGGTACCTGAGCATGGTGGTTCAGCATGCGGCCGCCACCCTGCACGACGTACCACGTGCCCTCCAGCGGGAACAGCAGCGGCTGGGACAGCGGAGCCTTCCAGCGGTGCCGCCGGGCGGCGGCGACCAGCCACACGGCTCCCGCCAGGAGGGCGACGCCGCCGGCGAGGCTCAGGATGCCGTGGCCCGTAGGCAGACCGGGCAGTCGGCATGCGGAGGCGAGGGCTGCGACGGCGGCGGCTTCGACCGTGCGGCGCAGCAGACGGGGTTGCTGCGCAGGCGCGCCGCATCCCTCGACGACCACATAGAAGGCGGCCAGGGTCGCCATGTCGCCGAGCCAGGCGGTGCGGTCTGTGGCTGTCCAGACGGTCAGGATGTTCCAGAGGGTGACCAGGGTCAGATACCCCGCCCAGGTCAGGGGCGCGGGCAGACGCCAGCGGCGCCGGGGTGGCGTGTAGCGGGCGCCTTCGATGCGCAGTGCCGTGAGTTCGCCATCGGGTGCCACTTGGGCCCAGGCGCGTACCTGGCCGTTGCTGCCGGAAACGATCAGTCCGTCGGGGCTGTCTGTCACGGTGCGGAGCTCTCCGATGCGGGCGGTGGTGGCGCGGACGATCCGCTCCAGGGTGTCCGCTCCGACCTCCTCCGTCACGCGCGGTGCGAGGCGGGGCCACTCGTCCCGGCCCGCGGTGAGGAACCGCGACAAAGCTCGTGCTTCCGGCAGTTGGGCCGGGAACTGCGGCTCGGGCGTCAGATCGCGCACGTGTGCTCCCACGGCCCGGGGATGCGGTGCCGATTGTGGGCGATCAGTCTGTAGATCGCGTCGGCTGCATGCCGTACGCCCGGCAGGGTGAGT
Organism: Streptomyces sp. NPDC096040; assembly: GCF_040303265.1. Lineage (NCBI taxonomy): Bacteria > Bacillati > Actinomycetota > Actinomycetes > Kitasatosporales > Streptomycetaceae > Streptomyces > Streptomyces sp. NPDC096040. The sequence goes on along the minus strand of NZ_JBEOTA010000033.1, from coordinate 19,386 downwards.
GTCCGGCCGATCAGCCGGGCGGCGGGGACGCCCGTCGCGAACCATGCGGCGAACGCCTGTGCTCCGCCGTGGCGCCGGCCGTCGCACACCAGCCACATGCGCTCGTGCGCATCCTGCTCGGTCAACCCGTATAAGGCCAGATCCACGGCCTGATACGGCAACAAGCGTCCAGTCAGGCGCAGACGGCGGGTACGCGCGAGACGCGTCACCGTGGCGCGGCAGAATCCACAGGCGCCGTCGAAGACGACCAGAGGCTCAGACATGATCGTGGACTCCCTTCCGAAGAGGTGTACCCGGCATTCGGGGTGCGGAGCCGCCTATCGGGAACGCGCGCAGGCGCCCTGCCTCCCCCGGCCAGTTGGCTGCCATCCGGGCACGGCCTGCCTGCAGGCTTCGCCACAGAGACCGGTAGTCCTCGTCACGCAGGCAGACACAATCCGCGCCGATCATCAGCAGTCCGAAGCAGACGAGGCCCATGAAGGCCGCGATGCCCAGATGCATCGCCTCCAGCGCGAGGGTGTTGGCCTTGCGCAGCCAGGCCCGCGACGACAGCAGGGCAAACGGGAAGGCCAGCTCGATGGCGATCGTCGCGTACGAGACTGCCGTGCCCAGATAGGCGTTGCCCATGACGTGGGCAAACCTGGCCGACATGTGGAACTCGGTCTCGCGGCTGACGTAGTACATCGCGACACCGTCCTGCCAGACCTTGCCGAAGATCTTCCAGTAGCCGGCCGCGAAGTACAGGACGGCGGTCTGGAAGACGATGAGATACGTGGCGAGGTTGTGCAGCACGGTGGAAACGGCTGGCGTCCGGTCGGGGGCGAGGAGCTCTTCACGCCGCTTCTTGGCGCCGGGGGCGAAGTAGGCGTTGGAGACGGTGAAGGCCAGGAAGATCATGAGGATCTGCGCGAGGTTGTCGCCGCCTTCCAGAAGGTCCTGGTTGCGGTAGTGCAGTGACCACATCAGCACCGCCTGTACGACCGTGAGCACACGGCCGCCGAAAACCATGAACGTGGCGGAGGCCAGGATCGTCGCGTGGAAGAGGAGTTCGAACCACGCCTGCGAGTACCTCAACCAGCCCTCGATCATCCAGGGTTGGATCCGCATCTTCCATGACGCCGGCCTGGAAGTGTCGACGATCGAGAGCATCCTCGGCATGGCCGTGGAGGACGGGCTGCTGCCGAAGAACCCCTGCAAGGCGAAGTCGGTCAAGCTGCCGACGGCTACCCAGAAGAAGATCATCCCTTCCCGGCAAGCTTGCCTTCGGCTGTGGCCTCCGCCAGGGCGAGGTGTTCGGCTTCGCTGTCGAGGACATCGACTTCAAGGGCGGCTGGATCCAAGTCAACCGCCAGGTGCGGCTCGTCGGCACGAAGCCCGTCTTCGCCCTCCCCAAGGGCAACAAGATCCGGTCGGTGCCCCTACCGGCCCAGCTTGCCGTCGCCGTCAAGGCCCACATGAAGGAGTTCCCGGCGGTCGAGGTCACCCTTCCCTGGGCCAAGCCGGAGGGTGCGCCGAAGACCTTCCGGCTCCTCTTCGTCGACAAGAAGAAGCGGGCCTACAACCGCAGCGTCTTCAATATGGGCGACCGGAAGCGCGCCTTGGCCGCCGCGGGCGTGATCCCTCCCCTCGAGCGCGGTGCGCGCTACCTCCAGGCGGCCCCCGAAGATGGCATGCACGCCCTCCGGCACGCCTACGCCTTCGTGCTCCTGGACGCGGGGGAGAGCATCAAGGCGCTCTCGGAGTACCTCGGGCACTCGGACCCCGGCTTCACGCTACGGACGTACCCGCACCTGCTGCCGTCCAGCGAGACTCGCACGCGCAAGGCGATCGACGACGCCGAGGCGGAAGACGAGGGCGACCGGCCCGGTACCCAGGGCACATCAGCGCCACCAGCGAAACCAAAGTGCCCTCAATGTGCCCTGGCCGCCTGACGGCCCCTCCCCGGCACCGAAAAGGGCGAGGCCCGAAGACCCCGCCCGCTACCACCCAAACCCCAGCTCAAGGCCACACAAGGCAATAAGGCTGATGCCCCGCCTCATGCAGCCGGTGGCTGAAGTCCTGCCACTCGTGCAGCAGCTGGTACACGTTGAACGCGTCTCTCGGGCCGCCCCGGTCCGGGACCGTCGACCAGATGAAGGCTGCCGCGCCCACCGCTTCCTCGCCGATGCCGCGCAGGGGGTCGACGACCGTCATGGGGAGCTTGACCACCGCGTAGTCCGGGTGCAGGACGACCAGCTCCAGTGGTGGCACCTTGTGCAGAGGTACGCCTTCGATGCCCGTCAGCACCATCGCGGCCATGGTCTCCGGCTTGATCTTCGTGAACATGCCGTTCATGCCGAGCTCGTCGCCGCCGAGTTCCTCGGGTCGCATCGAGATCGGGACACGGGCCGCGGTCGCGCCGTCCGGTGCGCCGAAGTATTTGTACGTCACCCCCACCCGACCACCATTCCTGCTCCCGGTCTGCAGCCGGTCGATCCTTCGATCGATCCGCTGACCCCTCTGGTCCCACTGATCGATACGTCGGTCGCGCCGCTCGGACTCACTCGGTACGCCGCCCTGTTCCTGACGTGCTGCCTCAGCCGCTTCCTCCGCGTCGCGTCGGTGCCTTCCCCGCCGGGCACGTCGAGGACCCAGGTCATCAGTCCCCTCGCCCAGTCCGCCACCGCGATGCATATCTCCACCCGACTGCTTTTCTAGGACGCGTGGCCCCCGCCGCGCAACCCGATCATCGTGTCAGTGACCTCCCCCACGGCCGCCCGCCGAAACGTGCGTCGAATCATCAGTCCGCAGGATCTTTACAGCCTCCGGTCGGCTACGTACCGGATGAGCTGGGTGTATCCGGTCACAGTCTCGCAGATGCCCCGGGTACCGCGCGGGCACCGCCGTCCTCCGCTGCGAGAAGACCACCGTCCTCCGCCTACCCTGAGGAGGTCACCCAGCAACCGGAGTCCGAGAAGCCGGAGAAGCCGCACGTCATGAGCGCCCAGAGCGAAACGCCCTATCCCTACGACGCGCCCGTCTCACAGGCGCTCTTCGACCGCGCCTCCGCGGTCACGCCCGGCGGCGTGAACTCCCCGGTGCGCGCCTTCCGTGCCGTCGGCGGCACCCCCCGCTTCATGGTCTCCGGCAAGGGGGCCTACCTCACCGACGCCGACGGCCGCGAGTACGTCGACCTTGTCTGCTCCTGGGGACCGATGATCCTCGGGCACTCCCACCCCGAGGTCATCGCCGCCGTCCAGGACGCCGTCTCCCGCGGTACCTCCTTCGGTACGCCCGGTGAGGGCGAGGTCGCCCTCGCGGAGGAGATGGTCGCCCGGATCGATCCCCTGGAGCAGGTGCGGCTCGTCAGCAGTGGCACCGAGGCCACCATGAGCGCCATCCGGCTGGCCCGCGGGTTCACCCGGCGCACCAAGGTGATCAAGTTCGCCGGGTGTTACCACGGTCACGTCGACTCCCTGCTCGCTTCGGCGGGGTCAGGGGTGGCGACCTTCGCGCTGCCCGACACCCCCGGGGTCACCGGTGCCCAGGCCGGGGACACGATCGTGCTGCCGTACAACGACCTCGAAGCCGTGCAGGAGGCCTTCCACCGGCACCCCGGGGAGATCGCCTGCGTGATCACCGAGGCCTCGCCGGGCAACATGGGCGTCGTGCCGCCCGGCCCCGGGTTCAACCAGGGGCTCAAGGACTCCTGCTCCCGCAACGGCGCCCTCTACATCTCCGACGAGGTCATGACCGGGTTCCGGACCAGCCGCAGCGGGTGGTTCGGGATCGACGGGGTCGTGCCCGACCTCATGACGTTCGGGAAGGTGATGGGAGGCGGATTCCCCGCCGCCGCCTTCGGCGGGCGTGCCGACGTCATGGCGCACCTCGCCCCCGTCGGGCCCGTCTACCAGGCCGGCACCCTCTCCGGGAACCCCGTCGCCACCGCCGCCGGGCTCGCCCAGCTGCGGCTGCTCGACGACGCCGCGTACGAGAAGGTCGACGCCGTCTCCGCGCAGATCCAGGCCCTGGTCACCGAGGCGCTGAGCAAGGAAGGCGTCGCGCACCAGCTGCAGACCGCCTCCAACATGTTCTCCGTCTTCTTCACCAACCGGCCGGTGCGGAACTACGAGGACGCCAAGCGCCAGGAGTCGTTCCGGTTCACGGCCTTCTTCCACTCCCTTCTCTCCAACGGCGTCTACCTGCCGCCGTCGTCCTTCGAGTCCTGGTTCGTCTCCACGGCCCACGACGAGCGGGCCATCCAGAAGATCGCCGACGCCCTCCCGGCGGCGGCCCGAGCGGCCGCGGAGGCCACGGCAGAATGAGTGAGCAGCAGGACATCACCGTCGTCCATGTGATGCGGCACGGCGAGGTCGCCAATCCCGACGGGTTGCTGTACGGCAGACTCCCGGGCTACCACCTCTCCGAGCTCGGCCGGCAGATGGCCGACCGGGTCGCCGAGCACCTCTCCTCGCGGGACGTGACATACGTCGCCGCCTCCCCGCTGGAGCGGGCGCAGGAGACCGCCACCCCGATCGCCAAGGCGCACGGGCTCGACCTCGCCACCGACGAGCGGCTCATCGAGGCGGAGAACATCTTCCAGGGCAGGACCTTCGGCGTCGGCGACGGGGCGCTGAAGAAGCCCGCCAACTGGAAGTACCTCGTCAACCCGTTCCGGCCGTCCTGGGGCGAGCCGTACGTCGACCAGGTCGCCCGGATGCGGGGCGCGCTGGACGCGGCCAAGGACCAGGCGCGCGGTCATGAGGCCGTGCTGGTCAGCCACCAGCTGCCGATCTGGATCCTGCGGTCGTACGTCGAGAAGCGCCGGCTCTGGCACGACCCGCGCAAGCGGCAGTGCACCCTCGCCTCCCTGACGACTTTCACATACCAGGGGGACAGGATCATCTCCGTCGGCTACAGCGAGCCGGCCATCGACCTCGTCCCGGCCCACCTCCGCGCCGGCGCCAAGCCGGTGAAGGGGAAGGACAAGGCCTTCGGGGCGTAGGGCTCAGGGGTGTACGGCTCAGGGGCGTAAGTCTCCCGTGACGTACGGCACTTGACCGTACCTTTGTCACATTCGACGTAAGACAGCGAAGAAGGTGAAGGAACCCGTTCGTTCGTCACGCCCTCTGACTGGGTGACCACCAGAGGACGTGACGAACGAATCGGGGATCCATGCGGACCTTCACCCGAAGGGGAATACTCGGCGTCGGCGCGGGCGCCGCGGCGGGCCTCGGCCTCGCCGGCTGCGGCACTCACACACCGTCGGACGGGACGACCCATGCCGGCGGTTCCAGCAAGGAGCCCTCCGGCAAGCCCAAGCCCACCGCCCGCCCCCTCGGCGACGGCTCCACCTCGAACACCGGCAAGCAGCCCCACCAGCCCGGCGCCCCCGAGCCGCTGGAGCCGGGCCAGACCCCGCCGCAGTTCGTGATCTTCTCCTGGGACGGCGCCGGCGAGGTCGGCAACGGCCTCTTCCCGCGCTTCCTCGACCTCGCCAAGGAACACGGCGCGTCGATGACCTTCTTCCTCTCGGGCCTCTATCTCCTCCCCGAGTCGAAGAAGAGGCTCTACAACCCGCCGAACAACCCGGTCGGCGCCTCCGACATCGGCTACCTCACCGACGAGCACATCAAGGCGACGCTCACCAACGTCCGCCGCGCCTGGCTCGAAGGGCACGAGATAGGCACCCACTTCAACGGCCACTTCTGCTCCGGCCACGGCACCGTCGGCAACTGGACGCCCAAGCAGTGGCGCAGCGAGATAGACCAGGCCAAGGCGTTCGTGAAGGAGTGGCGGACCAACAGCGGCTGGACCGACCTGCCGTCCCTCCCCTTCGACTACGACAAGGAGCTGGTCGGCGGCCGCACCCCCTGCCTCCTCGGCCAGAACAACCTGCTGCCCACCGCCCGGGAGCTGGGCTGGCGTTACGACGCCTCCTCGCCCGGCGGCCGCCAGGTCTGGCCCGAGAAGAAGCTGGGTGTCTGGGACCTGCCGTTGCAGCAGATACCGTTCCCCGGCCACTCTTTCGAGGTCCTGTCCATGGACTACAACATGCTCGCCAACCAGTCGGTCAACTCGACGAAGGCCCCGGCCTACAACTACCCGGGCTGGCGGCGGCAGTCGGCACAGTCGTACATAGCCGGGTTCGAGCGGGCATACACGACAAACCGGGCGCCGTTCTTCATAGGCAACCACTTCGAACACTGGAACGGCGGCATCTACATGGACTCCGTCGAGGAGGCCTTCAAGCACATCGCCCACGAGAAGGAGAAGGGCGCCGACGTACGCATGGTCTCCTTCCGCCAGTTCGTGGACTGGATGGACGTACAGAAGCCCGAGGTGCTTGCGAAGCTCCGCACGCTGGACGTGGGACAGCAGCCGGCCGGTGGCTGGACGACGTTCCTCAAGCAGGGGGCCGCGGCCTGAAAAGGGATGTCTCCCGGACCGAGGGGGGTGCGCAAGATCCTCAGAACGGGCATGCGAAACTTTTCACATGAGTACCCGTAGCCGCGCCGTCCTGCTCGGCGCCATGGCCGCCGCGGCGGCCCTGACCCTGTCCGCGTGCGGCAACGGCGGCACCTCCGGCGGAGGCGGCAACACCAACTTCGTCACCGGCAAGGACGGCATCGACACGGTCGCCAAGGGCCACCGCGCGGTGGCCCCCGACCTGTCGGGCAAGACGATCGACGGCAAGACGCTGGACGTCGCGGACTACAAGGGCAAGGTCGTCGTACTCAACGTGTGGGGCTCCTGGTGCAGCCCGTGCCGCGCCGAGGCGCCCTACTTCGCCTCCGTCTCCAAGGAGTACGCGAGCAAGGGCGTCCAGTTCGTCGGCATCAACACCCGCGACACCAGCACCGGTTCCGCGGTCGCCTTCGAGAAGCAGAACGGCATCGGCTACCCGAGCCTGTACGACCCGACGGGCAAGCTGATGCTGCGCTTCAAGAAGGGCACGCTCAATCCGCAGGCCATCCCCTCCACCCTGGTCCTCGACCGGCAGGGCAAGATCGCGGCGCGCTCGCTGGCGGCGCTCAGCGAGGAGAACCTGCTGAAGATGATCAAGCCCGTCGTCGCGGAGAAGTGACGTGACCGACACCCTGATGCTCGCCGCCGCGACGGGCACCAACGGCACGGTCATGAACGGCGCCCTGCTGATCGCCCTGCCGATCGCGCTGCTCGGCGGACTGGTCTCCTTCTTCTCGCCGTGCGTGCTGCCCCTTGTGCCCGGATACCTGTCCTACGTCACCGGGGTCGCCGGCACCGACCTGGCCGACGCCAGACGCGGTCGGATGGTGGTCGGCGCCTCCCTCTTCGTGCTCGGCTTCACCGTCGTGTTCGTGTCGGGCGGGGCGCTGTTCGGCTACTTCGGTCAGAACCTCCAAGAGCACTCCGGCACCCTCAGCAAGGTGCTCGGTGTGCTCATGATCGTCATGGGTGTGTTCTTCATGGGGCTGATGCCCTGGCTCACCCAGCGGGAGTTCCGCTTCCACCGGCGGCCGGTGGCCGGTCTGATAGGGGCACCGGTGCTCGGCGCGCTGTTCGGCATCGGCTGGACCCCGTGCATCGGCCCGACCCTGGCCTCCGTCACGGCCCTGTCCTTCAACCAGGCGAGCGCGGGACGCGGCGCCATACTGACGGTCGCGTACTGCGTCGGCCTCGGCGTGCCCTTCGTGCTCGCCGCGGTCGCCTTCCGCAAGGCGCTCGGTGCCTTCGGCTGGGTCAAGCGCCACTATGTCTGGGTGATGCGCATCGGCGGCACGATGATGATCGTGACCGGTGTGCTGCTGCTGACCGGGGCCTGGGACAGCCTCGTACAGGAGATGCAGGGCTGGTCCGACGGCTTCACTGTAGGGATCTGATCGATGAGCACGACTTCCACGAACGCCTCCGACGATCAGGACCTCGGCGCGGCCGGCTCCCAGCTCTCCACCGCGCCCTCCCAGGACGAGCCGCCGATCCTCCCCGGGATCGGTGTCGTCGGCTGGGCCCGCTGGTTCTGGCGGCAGCTGACCTCCATGCGGGTCGCGCTGCTGCTGCTCCTGCTGCTGTCGCTGGGCGCGATCCCCGGCTCGCTGATCCCGCAGTCCGGGGCCGACATCTCCAAGGTCGACGACTTCCGCAAGGCCCACAAGACGCTGTCGCCGATCTACGACAAGCTCGGCCTGTTCCACGTCTACAGCTCGGTGTGGTTCTCGGCGATCTACATCCTGCTGTTCGTCTCCCTCGTCGGCTGCATCATCCCGCGCGCCTGGCAGTTCGTGGGCCAGCTGCGCGGCCGTCCGCCGGGCGCGCCCAGGCGGCTGGACCGGCTGCCGGCGTACACGACCTGGCGGACCGAGGCGAAGCCCGAGGAGGTCCGTGAGGCGGCGCTGAAGCTGCTGAAGAGGCGGCGCTTCCGCGCCCACCTCGTCGGGGAAGCGGTCGCCGCGGAGAAGGGCTATGTCCGCGAGTTCGGCAACCTCGCCTTCCACATCGCGCTGATCGTGCTGCTCATCTCCTTCGCCTCCGGCCAGATGTACAAGTCGGACGGCACCAAGCTGGTCGTCGAGGGCGACGGGTTCGCCAACTCGATCCTCCAGTACGACGACTTCAAGTCCGGCTCCCTGTTCAGCACCGACGACCTGGTGCCGTTCAGCTTCGACCTGAAGAACTTCCACGCCGTCTACCAGACCAGCGGCCCCAGCAAGGGCACCGCGACTTCCTTCGCGGCGGACATCACCTACAACGAGGGCGCGTACGGCAAGACGAAGAAGACCACCATCAAGGTCAACGAGCCGCTGCACATCAGCGACTCGAAGGTCTACCTCGTCAGCCACGGCTACGCCCCGGTCATCACGGTCCGCGACGGCAAGGGCAACGTCGTCTACCACGACGCCGTCCCGCTGCTCCCGCTCGACGCCAACGTCACCTCCCAGGGCGTGGTCAAGGTGATGGACGGCTACAAGAACGCCAAGGGCGTCAGCGAGCAGCTCGGCATCTCGGCGTTCTTCCTGCCGACCTACGGCGGTGGCTCCTCCGTCCTGTCCACGTTCCCGGCGCTGAACAACCCGGTGCTGAACCTGATGCCGTACCACGGTGATCTCGGCGTCGACTCGGGCATCCCGCAGAGCGTGTACCAGCTCGACAAGACCCACATGACGGAGTTCAAGGACTCCAGCGGGCAGCAGCTGCGCGACAACCTCAGGCCCGGGCAGACCATGCAGCTGCCGAACGGCGCCGGTTCCGTGACGTTCGAGAAGGACGTCAAGGAATGGGCCGGCTTCGAGATCGTCCAGGAGCCCGGCAGCGGCTGGGCGCTGGGCGGTGCCCTCACCGCGATCTTCGGCCTCGCCGCCTCGCTGTTCATCCAGCGCCGCCGCGTCTGGGTGCGGGCCGTGCCGGGCCCCGACGGCGTCACCGTCGTCGAGATGGCCGGCCTCGGCCGCAGCGAGTCGGCGAAGGTGCCCGAGGAGCTGGGCGACCTCGCGGGAATCCTCTACGACCAGGCTCCGGGGGCTCCCGACCCCGACGAAGACGACCGTTCCGCAGAATCCCCCGTACCTGCCGAAGGGGCTGAGAAGCGATGACTTCCGCCGCCGCAACCACGCTCGCCGCCGCGACCAACGAACATCTCGCGAGTATGAGCAACACGCTCATCTACTCCTCGATGGCCGTCTACACGCTGGCCTTCTTCGCCTACATCTTCGAGTGGCTGCTGGGCAGCCGCAGCCGGGTCGCCCGTACGGCCAACGCGCTCACCACCGAGGGCACGGCGAAGAAGACCCCGGCCGTGACGGTCAAGAAGGCCGGCGGCACCGCCGTACTCGAACGCCCGAAGATCGTCGTCCGCTCCGCGGCGGGCTCCCGTGACGTGCCGGACGGCCCCGGCGCCCACGGCGGCGACGAGCAGGGCGACCTCTACGGCCGGATCGCGATCTCCCTCACGGTCCTCGCCTTCCTCGTGGAGCTCGCGGGCGTGATCACCCGCGCGGCCTCCGTGCAGCGGGCGCCGTGGGGCAACATGTACGAGTTCAACATCACCTTCTCCACGGTCGCCGTGGCCATCTACCTCTCGCTGCTGGCCCTGAGGAAGAACGTCCGCTGGATGGGGCTCTTCCTCATCACCACGGTCCTGCTCGACCTCGGTCTCGCGGTCACCGTCCTCTACACGGCGAGCGAGCCGCTGGTCCCGGCCCTGCACTCGTACTGGCTGTACATCCACGTCTCCACCGCCATCTTCTGCGGCGCGGTCTTCTACGTGGGCGCGGTGGCCACGATCCTCTACCTGTTCAAGGACTCCTACGAGGACAAGCTGGAGACCGGCGGCACCCCCGGCCGTTTCGCCACCTCGGTCCTGGAACGCCTCCCGGCGTCGGCCTCGCTGGACAAGTTCGCGTACCGCGTGAACGCGGCGGTCTTCCCGCTCTGGACCTTCACGATCATCGCGGGCGCGATCTGGGCGGGCAGTGCCTGGGGCCGCTACTGGAACTGGGACCCCAAGGAGACCTGGTCCTTCATCACCTGGGTCGCCTACGCCTGCTACCTGCACGCCCGCGCCACCGCCGGCTGGAAGGGCCGCAAGGCCGCCTACCTGGCGATGCTCGCCTTCGGCTGCTGGCTCTTCAACTACTACGGCGTCAACATCTTCGTCACCGGCAAGCACTCCTACGCCGGCGTGTAAGACCCCTTGGGGGGAGCGTCCGTGAGGACCCTGGGGTGCGGATCGCCGGGCCCCGGGTCAGTCTGGTGTCATGACCGGTTCCATCGCGCAGGGCACCAGTCAGACCCACGGGAACACGCACATCCTCCACTTCCTGGTACGACTGCCCAGGCCGGCGGACCAGGTCTGGCCGAGCCTCTCCACCCAGGAGGGCCTGGCCGCCTGGTTCACCCCGGTCGACGTCCTGCAACCGAGACTGGGCGGCACGGTCACCCTCGGTGACCTGGGCACCGGCAAGGTGACGGCCTGGGATGTCGACCGGGTCGCCGAGTACACGGTGGAGGGCGGCGGCAGGATCCGCTTCCACCTGGAGCGGGACGGGGACGGCGGCACCGCCCTGCGCTTCACCCACGAGTTCAAGGGCGAGGTGGAGACGGAGCAGGCGTGGCGCGACAGACTCGAACGCCTGATCGATGTCCTGAGCTGACTGTCACCCCGCACCCGCCTACGACGGCGGCAGGCACTCCGCCTTGGGCGGCTTTCCCTCCGGCCAGGCGATCGTCACGAACCGCGATCCACCCTCCGGCCGCAGCTCGACGATCGGCACCGCTTTGTCGTACGGATTGCCATGCACATCAAGGCAGATCCACCCACTCGCCCCGTCCACCCGCAGCGACCCCTTCACCTGGGGCCACTGCAACCCCACATCGGCGAGCCTCGGCACCGACTTGCCCTCCGGCACCGCCTCGCGGATCCCGTGCACCGCGAGCCGTATCGCGTCGTAGGCGATGATCAGCTGCCCGTCCTCCAGGGCCACCGGCCCGATCGGCCCCACCGGTGACTTCTCCGCACTCTTCAGCAGCCGCGTCAGCGTCTCCGTGTCGGCCGCCGAACCCCCCGTCCTCGGGCTGTCCTTCAGCCACGCGTCCGGATGGGCGAGGGCGGTGTACCGGACCGACAGATTGTGCCGGAGTGCGTCCCGGTCCAGGTCCTTCTCGCCGGTGAGGTACGACCCCTCGTCCCCGGTCAGGACCGTGAACTTCCGGTCCTGGCAGCCTCGTCCGCCCAGCGCGTTGATGAACTGCCGCAACTGTGTGTGCCGGCCGGCGAACAGGATCGTGTCGGTCGACCGTGAGGTGTCGCAGATCAGGTTGGTGATCTGCCGGAACGTGTTCGCGGTCGTCCCCTCCTTGCTGCGGTCGGCCGGCGGTGTGAACGGCTGGGGTTCGTAGGGCGAGCCCTTGATCAGCGCGGCGAACGACGTCTGGAGGGTCCGTGTGTACGGGTCGCCGGGCTTGTCGTAGACCAGCAGCGCCTGGCCGGCGCCGACCCTGGCGAAGGAGGCGAGCGCCCGGGCCTCGTCGGTGTTGGTCGGGGACACCCGCGCCAGACCGGGGTAAGGGTCCTTCCCGCTCTGCCCGTTGGCGAGGTCGTCGGCGGTGATCGACGAGCCCACCACCGGAATCCCCAGCCGGGTCAGCTCCTTGACGGCCTTCTTGTTGTCGTCGGTGCTCTGCCCGATCCCGGCCACCGCCCGCAGCCGGTCCGTGCCGCCGGTCATGCCCGCCAGCCGGGTGACCGTCTCCTTCCAGTACTGGCTGGTCGCGCCGGGATTGGCCAGCACCAGCCGGATCGCCGGGGACTCCCCGTTGGAGTCGTGGTTCGCCTGGTACTGGGCCAGATAGGCGCCTTGGAGCTCGTGCTGGATGTCGGCGAGGCTCGCAGCCGCCGTCGCGGTGTACGGCAGCATCACCGCCACCGTCACATAGCTCCCCGCCTTCAGGCGGGCGTTCTCGCGGGCGATCGCCCGAACCGTGTCCCTCAGCTGCGGATGCCCGAAGTCGAACGCCGTCGTCGCCACGCCCACGCACTCGTCGCTGCCCTCGGGCCGGGCCACACCCGGCGCGCAGGACCGGTCGTCGTGGACGGCCGCCCGCACCCCGACGACCAGGCCGGCGATCAGCACCGCCGTGACCAGCAGGGCGAGATAGCGGCGCAGCGGGATCTCCCACACGCCTTCGCGCAACCACGTGCCCACGCCCCGCCGCGCCATCACGCCACCCCGCTCCGCTCGTCGTCGCCCTCGTCGTCCTCCGGGTCGGCCGGGGGCCGCCCGGCCAGCGCGGCCGCGGGCCAGTCCCGGGAGGCCCGCCACAGCAGCGCGTTGCCGGCCGGCCGCAGGTTGGACAGCTGCTCCAGTTCGAAGCGGAGCCGGTCGCCGACCTTCGGGTCGGGCAGCACCAGCGGATCGGTCAGATGCCACACCGCGTGCAGCAACCGCCGTATCCGCAGGTGCAGTACGGGATCCACACCGTCCGGCACCTGCTGTCCGGCGTCCGTGCGGCCCAGCGCCACGGCCGCCCGCCGGTCGCCGTGTCCGGCGGAGTCGCGGCCCTCGGGATCATGGGCGTGGAAGTAGGGGGCCGAGGCGACGAACCGCAGGGTGTGCAGCCAGGCACGGGTGTCCAGGACCGGGAAGGTGTCCCGGAGGTGGGCGACCGCCGACTCGGTGCGTCCCAGGGCCAGTTGGTGGTGGAGCCGGAACCGGTCCTGCCCGTCCGGGCGGTCCTGCGTGTAGTACGCGGCCAGCGTCTCGTGGGCGGTGCGCCAGCCGTCGTGGTCGGGGTCCCGCAGATGCAGGCGGAGCAGCAGCAGGGTCCGTACGAACGGGTCGCCGACGAACTGCCCGGGCACGACCGGCAGCCCCTCGCCGGCCAGCCGGCTCTGCAACGCCCGTACGTCCGCCGGGCCGAAGTCGTCCGGGAGCAGCGCGGCGGCCAGGGCGCACGCCGAGTCGTGGTCGTGGGCGGCGGCGAGGACGGTCAGTTCGTCGAGCCGGTCCTCGGGGACCAGCCGGTCGAGGAGTTCGCGGTAGACCGGGGCGGCCGGCCCGTCCTCCGTGCGGCGCACCTCGGCCGTGAGCAGCTCGCCCAGCGCGCCGGCCCGGTCCGGGTGCTGGGCCGCGGCCTCCGCGAGCACGGCGATGCCCAGCGGGTTGCCGCCGGTCAACCGGTGCACGGCGTGTGGGAGTTGGGGAGCGGCCGGGGTGGCGACGAGGTGCAGGGTGTCGTCGGGGGAGAGCGGCGGTAACGCGACCAGCAGCGCCCGTGAGGACGGTGCGGCCGCGTCCGGTGCCCACTCGGAGCGCCGGGCGACCTCGGCCAGCTCCCGTCGTACGCCGTTGCGCAGCAGCTCCCGGCCGTCGCCGCGCAGTCCGGCGACGAACGCCACCTGGTCGGCGGCCCCGTCGGCGCGGTCGCGCAGCACGGCGTCCAGCAGGCCGGGTCCCGGCCCGGTCTGCGCGTTGTCGACCAGCACCAGTGGGCGGCCCAGTCGCTGCATCCGGGGCAGCACGCCCGCGTACGCCTCCGTCAGGTCGGCGAGCAGGGCCCGTACGAGATACCGTTCCGCGTGCTCCCGGGAGGTGCCGCCGGCCCGGAAGTGCCCGGACAGCAGGATCAGTCCGCGCTGTGCGTGGCCGCCCGCGTTGGGATACGTGCGGTACCAGACCGACGCCTTCTGGTGCCGGCGGCTGGCGAAGCCCTCCGCGATCGACTCCAGGGTGGCCTCGATGGCGCCGGAGACCAGCGGCCCGGTGCCGGTCGCGGCGGCGACGACCTTCGCGGCCACCTTCCCGGCCCACCGCCCCGCGAAGCCGCTGATCCAGGAGCCGTTCTCGTTCAGCAGCAGGATCCGCTCGACCTCGCGCCGGATCCGCTCCGAGTCGGCGTCGCCCCAGCCTCCGGCGGCCACCGCGACCAGCCCGGACATGAGACGCGGGAAGGTGATCCGCCCGGCGCCTGTCACCGGTTCCGCGAGCTGCTCGGCGACGACCAGCAGCACCTGTGCGACCGGCGACCAGGACTCGGCGGGCCGCTCCGCGGGCGGGGCCGTGAACTGCGCCTCCGCACAGTCGACGAGCGCGACCGGAGTGTGCCTCTGGTAGGCGTCCCGCAACTCCCCGAGTACCGCGCTCTTGCCGAGCCCCCGCGCCCCGGTCAGCACCACGAACGGCAGCTCACCGGGGTGTTCGAGGGGATGGGCACGGTGCTGGTACGGCCGTAGCCCGACGATTCTCGGTATGAGCCCGGCCGGCTCGACGTCGAACAGCGCCCCACGCCCGTGCAACCGTCTGTGCAAGGCACCTCCCCCTTAACACCAGTGTAGAAAGGGGGAGTTGCTTCGTACCAGAGCCAGTGATGTCCGTCTGGTTACGAAACCGGCACCGGCAGTGACACCGAGGTGATCACATCGCGCAGCCGTTCGACGTAGAGCCGCAGGTTCTTGTGGGCGACGTCGGTGTCCGGGTAGCGGCTCGCGAACCACAGGCCCTCGTGCAGCCGTTGCACCCAGGCGCACAGCTGGTCGCCGTACGACACCCGGATCAGGCCGTACGTCTTCAGCTCGGACCAGCGTTCGGAGCCGGGAACGCCCCGGGTGTCGACGTACGAGACGATCGAGTACAGGTCGGGTGAGGTGGGCCGGAAGTCGGTACCGAGCAGTTGCAGCACCCGGGCCAGCGGTATCCGGGCGAGCGGCCGGGCCGCCTGCAGTTCGGCACGTACCGCCCGCAGGGCGCCCGGAAGGTCGGCGGCCACCGGGACCTCGATGGGCGCCCCGCCGACGTACCAGCCGACCGACTCCGACCAACGGGACCTCGCCCGGGTGTGGAACGGCACGACCGTGCGGTACACGGACTGCCCGCCGAGCTCGCCGACGATGAGGCTGGTGGCGGCGAGCAGCCCGACGAGGCTGCCGCCGTGGGGCCGGCAGTACGCCTCGAAGGCGGCGGCAGCGGCCGCGTCGACCAGCGGCTCGCACAGCATCTTCTGCGCCGGCAGTGCGCCGCCGGGCGGCAGGCCGAGGTCGACGGGGAAGCGCGGCAGAGTGCCGTCGCAGCGCCGGATGAAGTCCCGCCAGCGGGCGACGACGTCATGGCCGTCGTCGATCCGGTCCGCGTCCGCCCGCTCGATCTCGCAGAAGTCGATGTAGCTGGCGGCGGGCCGGCCCACCGCCCCCGCACCGGCCGTGTACAGCTCGTGGATCTCGGCGGGCAGCGCCTGGAGGGAGTAGGCGTCGACGTTGCTGTGGTCGAAGGCCAGGTAGACGCTGGTGGAGTCGGACCGCAGGACCGCCGCGTAGATGAGGTTCGGCCAGCGCAGGGCGTCGGCCGTGACGTCGAAGCGCTGCTGGAGATGGCGGACCAGGGTGTCCGCGTCGGTGAAGTCGCCGACCACCTCACGGCGCAGGGACACGGCACCGGCGTCGAGGGTGAACCGGCGCAGTTCGTTTCCCGAGGGGCCCGCCCAGCGGAAGCCGCTGCGCAGCGTCTCGTGCCGTACGGTCCAGGCGCGCAGCGCCTCCTGGAGGGTGTCGAGGTCGGCCCGGCCGGGGAGGTCGAAGGCGGTACCGATCCAGGTCGGCACGAACAGCCCGTCCTCGCGCACGGATCTGGCGGTGCGGATGTGCGACTCCTGGATGTAGGCCGGGGGCCGGGAGTCCTCCGGCAGCGCCCGTGCCGTCTCGACGGCCGCCGGGCTGAGCGTCCACTCGACGAGCCGTCCGGGCCGGACCTCGCAGCGCTGGATGTCGGTGATGCGCACGCCGTCTCCGATCGCGGTAAGGGGCCCCGGGAGTTCCAGGGCACCTTAGGGGAAGGACCGGCGTCCGGCCGGGACACGCCGTGTCCGCGCTTTTCAGCGGATCGGATGGCTCCTCAAACAGGGATGCGATCACTTTCCGGACGGTCACTCGACCGTGATGGAGTCCAGCTTCTCCCGCAGATAGACGTGCGAGTCGACCGGCGGGTACGCCACCCGTCCGACCGGCGCCGGTACGGACTCGACGACCGTGCCCGGGGTGCACTCGCCGAAGTAGACCAGGGACATCAGCTCCTCGCCCGGCGCGTCCGTCGGCGGCGGCAGCACCCGGTGCCGCCCCGACCGCCACCGGTCGCCGGTCCAACGCGCCATCAGGTCACCGATGTTGATGGTGAAGGCGGCCGGGTCGTACGGCGCGTCCTCCCAGCCGCCCTCGTCGGTGTACACCTGGAGCCCGCCCCGGCCCGCCTGCCGGTCCAGGACGGTCACCGTCCCGAAGTCGGTGTGCGGCCCGATGCGGAACTGCCCCGGCTCGGGCTCGCCGACGACCTCGGTCCCCGGATACCAGTTGATGTTGAAGCCGTACGTCGGATGGTCCATGTGCCGGGAGAAGAAGTCCTGTTCGAGCCCGAGCGCGTACCCCAGCAGCTCCAGCAGCTCCTTCTCCAGCTCGGCCATCCGCTCCAGGTACTCCTCGCAGACCGCCCGCAGCTCCGGCACCTCGGCCGGCCACACGTTGGGCGCGTACCACTCCGCGTTGGTCACCGGGTCCTCGAAGGGCTCGTGGGTCGCGAAGGTCAGCGACTCCTTGAGGTCCGGCGGGGTCTCGGTGCCCTCCGAGTAGCCGTTGGCCTCCGCGCCGGGCCCGAGCCAGCCGCGCCCGCCGACCTTCGCCGCGTAGGCCGCCTTCACCTCCGCCGGCAGCGCGAAGAAGGCCCGCGCGGCCTCCCGTACCCGGTCCCGCAGACGGTCCTCGACGCCATGCCCGGTGACGAGCAGGAAGCCGGCGGTCCGCAGGGCCGCGTCGACGGTCCGGGCGATCTCCCGCCGGGTGGCCTCGTCGCCGTCGAGCCAGGGCCGCAGATCGATGGTGGGGATACGGGGGCCGGGGCCGGTCGTGTCACTCATCGCCGATGTCCTCGTTCCACAGGGCCGGATGGTTCTTGATGAAGGCGCGCATCACGTCGACGCACTCCGGGTCGTCCAGCAGGACGATCTCCACGCCGTGCTCGGCGAGCCAGTCGTGTCCGCCGTGAAAGGTGGTCGCCTCGCCGATCACGACCCGGGAGATCCCGAACTGGCGGACCAGACCCGAGCAGTACCAGCACGGCGACAGGGTCGTCACCATGGTGGTGCCCCGGTACGACCGCTGCCGTCCCGCCGCGCGGAAGGCGGCGGTCTCGGCGTGCAGGGAGGGGTCGCCGTCCTGCACCCGCCGGTTGTGCCCGCGTCCGAGCAGGGTGCCGTCGGCGCCGTAGAGCGCGGCGCCGATCGGGATGCCCCCCTCGGCGAGCCCGGCCCGGGCCTCGGCGACGGCGGTGGCGAGCCAGGTCCGTGCTTGCAGCTGATCCATGCCTTCACTCTCCTGTGGCCGAAACACGAGGGCAACGTGCGGAAAGTACCCTCCGGGCAACCCGCGGCCGGACGAAATGTCAGCGCCCGTGCTCGTCCCCTGGAGGTCCCCGTGCCCGCACTCACCCTCCGCGAAGTCCTGGCCCTCGACCCGGTGCGGGCGGCCGGCCCCGAGTTGCTCGCCGGTGCGGACGCCCTGGACCGGCCGGTCCGCTGGGTGCACTCCAGCGAGGTCTACGAGGGCGCCAGCTTCCTCGACGGCGGCGAGCTGCTGCTCACCAACGGCTTCGGGCTGACCGACGCCGGTGACGAGGTCCGCCGCCGTTACGTCCGTGAGCTGGCCGCGCGCGGTGCCGCCGGGCTCGCGGTGGAGGTCGGCCGTTCGCTGCCGAGCATGCCGCCCGAGGTGGCCGACGAGGCCCGCGCCCGTGGCCTGCCCCTGCTGGCCCTGCACCGGGTGGTGCCCTTCGTGCGGATCGCGGAGGCCGCCAACCGGGCGATCGTGGCCCGGGGTCTGGCCGGCCGGCGTACGGTCGTCCGGCCCTGGGGGCCCTGGGAGGAGGACCATGCGGCCGCGCTGCTCGCCGACCTCGCCGACGGGCAGGCCCTCAACCAGCCCGAGGTGGAGGCACGGGCCGCGCTCGCCGGGTTCCACCCCGGCCCCGGCGCCCGCCTCATCGGCGTCTCGCTGCACGGAACCCGGGGAGTGGGCGCCGTGGACCGGGCGGTACGGGCGCTGGGCGGGGCCGGGGTGCTGCGGGCCGCGTTCCCGGGAGACGTCCTCGCCCTCCTCGCCGTACCGGCCTCGGTCCCGGGCGACCCCGTCCGGGCCGTGCAGCAGGCGTTCCGTACGGCCGCCGAGCCGGGCGCGACGGCCGCCGTGGGCCATGCGGTCGGGGCGGGCGGCGGCTGGCTGCACTGGAGCGAGACGCTGCGTGCGGCGCGTACGACCCTGGAGCTGGCGCTGACCGTGCCGCCCGCGGAACGGGCCCCGGCGGAAGGCCCGTTGGTGACCTCCGCCCGCGCCCTCGCCCTGGAACGCGAGCTGACCCGGGGCGGGATCGCCGCCAACCGCGAACGCCTCACCGCGCTCGTCCAGCACACTCTCGGTCCGCTGCTGGCCTGGGAGGCGGCCCACGCCAGCGACCTGGTCCGCACCCTGGAGACACATCTTCGCCACGGCTGCTCCCCGACTCGCACGGCGGCTCTGCTCCACATCGGCCGCCAGTCCCTCTACCAGCGCCTGGAACGCATCGAGACCCTCCTCGGCCTGGAGATCGACGATCCCGACCTGCTGGGGGAGTTGCTGACGGCGGCCTGCGCACACCGGCTGGTGCGGGGGACCGGGGCGGCGGCGGGCGGGCTGCGCACGGTGGCGTGAACGATCGGGGCTCTCACCCTGACGACGGTGTCGGTGCGGACGGGGATCCCGGGCCAGGCCCTGTCGTGACATTCCCGAGGCCGCCCTCCGGGCGACGACGGGAATGTGACGACAGGACCTAGACGAGTCTTTCCGAATGCTTGCGGGCGCGGGGAGAGGGTGTCCATGATCGTTTGTGACGACGAACCTGGACACCCTCGTGACCGCACTCT
>NZ_JBEOTA010000032.1:0-88883 GCF_040303265.1 Streptomyces sp. NPDC096040 | reverse complement strand
ACCGTCGTCGACCGGGAGGCCGCCAAGGAGGGGCTGCGCCGGCTGCCCGAGCGCGAGCGGGCCATCCTCTACATGCGCTTCTTCGAGGACATGACCCAGAGCCGGATCGCCGACCGCCTCGGCATCTCCCAGATGCACGTATCCCGACTGATCAGCCGCAGCTGCGCCCAGGTCAGGAAGGAAGCCCTGGATCGGTGACGTCTCCCCCGCGACCCGCATGCCCCATCGCCCCTGCCGCCCGGATCCGAAAGGACCGTCCGATGCTCATGCCCCACCCCACAACACTGCGCAGACTCCTCAAGGAGTACGAAACGCTTCTCGCGACGGAGACACTCACCGAGGACACCGCTCTCGCCCCACGCCTGCAGGACCTGGCCTACACCCTTTGTGTATCCACCGGAACGCGGGATATCACGCACGCTCTCCAAGCGGCCTACGAATACCTTGACGAGACGATCGACAGCATCGAGGGCGCAGACGTCGTGACCGGCGCAAGCCGGGTACGGGCAACCATCTCTCCCGGTCGAATCGTCCACGCCGCAGGCGACAGCGTCCTGCCGCAGGGCTGACCGGCCTGCCGGGCGGACGACGTATGGCCCGGCCATCGGCCGGGCCATACGCGTTTGGCTGCTTTCAGATCACCATCGATACCATCGGCCGCGGCCACCGCCGGCAGTGGTAGAACGCATAACGAAACCGAGCAGCCAAAGCACCAGAACCGCTACGGCGATCCACCAGAGAACCTTTACGGCGAAGCCCGCCCCGAAAAGAATCAGGGCAAGCAAAAGAACCAGCAACAAGGGAACCATATTTATGTACCTCCTGCTTTCGATTTCCCCCTCCTCGCCCCTTTTACTCACGTTGAAGAAGGGGGGTGAATTGAGCTGCGGCAGCTTGGGGTACCCGGCGTGGGCCCACCCACACGCGCGGCCACCCGGTCGGCGCGCAGGCAAGAGAGGGAGCGCGAGTCATGAAGGCAGTGACCTGGCAGGGCCGGCGGGACGTCCGGGTGGAGGACGTACCCGATCCACGCATCGAGCAGCCCACGGACGCCATCATCCGCATCACGTCGACCGGACTCTGCGGCTCAGACCTCCATCTGTACGAGGTGCTCACGCCGTTCATGACTCCGGGCGACATCCTCGGCCATGAGCCGATGGGCGTGGTCGAGGAAACCGGCGCCCAGGTCACGAACCTGCGGCCGGGCGACCGCGTCGTGGTGCCGTTCCAGATCTCCTGCGGGCACTGCTTCATGTGCTCGGCGGGCCTGATGACCCAGTGCGAGACCACTCAGGTGACCGGCGAGGGTATGGGTGCCGCCCTCTTCGGCTACACCCGTCTCTACGGTGCGGTGCCCGGCGCTCAGGCCGAGTTCCTGCGCGTACCGCAGGCGCAGTTCGGACCGGTCAAAGTGCCCGACGGCCCCACTGACGACCGTTTCGTATACCTCTCTGATGTGCTCCCCACCGCCTGGCAGGCCGTGGCGTACGCCGCGGTGCCGCCCGGCGGCACCCTCGCCGTCCTGGGGCTCGGCCCCATCGGCGACATGTGCTGCCGCATCGCCCAAGCGCAGGGCGTGGAGCGGGTGTTCGGCGTCGACCTCGTGCCTGAGCGGCTCGCACGGGCCGGTGACAGGGGTACTGAGACATACGACCTGCGGGTCTATGACGACGAGAAAGAGCTGGTACAGGCGATCCGGGACCAGACCGGCGGCCGGGGCCCGGACGCCGTGATCGACGCCGTCGGCACCGAAGCCCACGGCAGCGCGGCCGCCAAGCTGGCCCAGACCGCCACCGCACTGCTTCCGCGCAAACTCAGCGGACCGCTCGCCGAACGCTTCGCCGTCGACCGCCTGGGCGCCCTCTACACGGCCATCGACCTGGTTCGCCGTGGCGGGACGATCTCGCTGAGCGGTGTGTACGGCGGTATGGCCGACCCGATGCCGATGCTCACCCTGTTCGACAAACAGATCCAGCTGCGGATGGGCCAGGCCAACGTCCGCCGCTGGACCGACTCGATCATGCCCTACCTCACGGACGGGGATCCGCTCGGTGTCGACGACTTCGCCACGCACCGGTTGCCCCTGACGGACGCTGCGCGCGCGTACGACATGTTCCAGCGCAAGCAGGACGGGGCGGTCAAGATCCTTATGCAACCCTGATCAGCGCACTCCCTGCGGCTGTGAGCAGAGGCTGACCGCCGCGGACCGGTACACATCCGTCTCACCCGAGGCCGGCGGCCGTGCCACCACGAGGTCGGGGGGTCTGCTCGCGTGGGTACTGGCGGACGCGGCCGTCTCTTCAATGACAGTTGACGCGGCGGGCGATGAAACCGGAGGACCGGTTCCCCCTGATCCGCGATCCCGACGGCTTCGCCCGGTGGAAGCAGCGCGCAAGGACGAAGACCGCGCGGTGCCGCCGCAGCGACGGCACCCTCCACGGCGTCGTCACGCCCCGCCTGGACTCAGCCAATTCAGAACAGCAAGCGGATCAAGGCCCGCAGGGACCAGCAGCGCCCCCCGGGAGCACCTGCCCGCCTGCCGACGGTCGTCCGAGTGGCCAACGAGCTCCGGCTGCACCGCCAGATCCCGCTCGGGGCCCGGACCGGCCAGGTGCGGGTACCCGGGGCCGACGAGGACCACTGGGGTGCGCTTAGGTCCCGTCCGGCAGGCGGCCGCCCTCGTTACCGTGCGGCATGCAGACGCCGAGATCCGTCAGCGGCCTGCTCACGCGCCCCGTGCCTGCTTGTGGCCGGGCGGTGTGAAGCCCAGTTCGTCGGCGTCGTGACACCTGGCGAGCGCGTCGAGGACGGGCACCTCATCGTGGTTCGAACCCATGAAGGAGCAGTTCCCGAAAGCCCGGGGTGCATGCTCCCGCGCTGTCCGGACGGACGTACGCCGAGCGCCAGCATCGGACGGCTGGTGAGGGGAACTCGTGCCCGTGAACGAATTGGGATCTGAGCGGAATGCCTACCCAGGTCCAACCCACAGCGACCCGAACAACGCCGCAGCCAGAAGGGCGGCGGCGTCCCACCCGACCAGCAGACCGGCCACTCGTGACCGGACTGCGCCTACGCAGCACAAGACGCGGATCTCCGCGTTCAGAAAGGCAGGGACACCATGCCGGCCGGATCGAGCTCCAAGCGGGAGCGGCAGTACGAGCACATCAAGAAGAGCGCCGAGGACCGCGGCGAGTCGGCCAAGCGGTCCAAGGAGATCGCCGCGCGGACGGTCAACAAGGAACGGGCCAGGTCCGGCGAGTCGAAGACCGCCGGCAAGACCTCCACCCGTGACCCGAAGTCGGCGTCCCAGCGCGGCGGACAGCGTTCGCACAGCGGCTCCGAAGGGCCTACCAGGGACCAGCTGTACGAAGAAGCCAAGAAGCGCAACGTCCACGGCCGCTCCTCCATGACCAAGCAGCAGCTGGAGAACGCCCTCGGCCGCTGAAAGCCGGCGCCCCGGTCCGGCCACGGCACCGGGGGTCCGGGCCTTGAGGGCCGCGCTTTTCAGCAACGGCTCATGGACGACCTCGCGGAAGGCCGTCGCGCTGCGGTGGCCGCAGGGGACGGGCGGCTCACCGTCCGTCCCCTGCGGCCTGGCGGCAACAACACAGCGCATCGCGCTCCCCCTCACCCGACACGCATGAGGCAGTTCGCCATGACCGAGAACCCCACACACAAGCATCCCCGCCCCGATTTCCCCCAGCAGGACCAGGAGCATCCCGGCTGGACCGGCCCCATGGATCCGCCTCCCGACCACGGCGAGGACTCGTACGAGGGCTGCGGGCTCCTCCGGGATCTCAAGGCGGTGGTGACGGGCGGCGACTCCGGTATCGGCCGGGCCGTTGCCCTCGCGTACGCGCGCGAAGGAGCGGATGTCCTGTTCACCTACCTCCCGGAAGAGAGCAGCGACGCCGCCGAGACCACCCAGCTCGTCGAGGAGGCGGGCCGCAAGGCCGTCGCCGTGGCCTGCGACATCCGCGAAGAGGAGCAGTGTCGTCGTCTGGTGGAGCATGCCGTCGACGAGTTCGGGCGCATCGACATCCTGGTCAACAACGCGGCGTACCAGATGTCCCAGCCGGAAGGCATCGCAGCGATCTCGACCGAGCAGTTCGACCGGGTCGTGCGTACGAACCTGTACGGAATGTTCTGGCTGTGCAAGATGGCCGTGCCGCACATTCCCGCAGGCGGGTCCATCATCAACTCCGCATCCGTGCAGGCGTACAAGCCGAGCCCGCACCTGCTCGACTACGCGATGACGAAGGGCGCGATCGTGACCTTCACCCAAGGGCTCGCGCAGATGCTGGCCGGTGACGGTATCCGTGTGAACGCGGTCGCGCCGGGCCCCGTGTGGACGCCGCTGATCCCGGCGACGCTGCCGGACACCGTCGAGTTCGGTAAGCAGGCGCCCCTCGGCCGGCCCGCCCAGCCCGCCGAGATGGCGCCCGCCTACGTCTTCCTCGCCTCGCCGCGGGCAAGCTTCATCACCGCGGAGATCCTCAACGCCACCGGCGGCACGCCGCTGCCGTGAGGACGTAGTCGAGCTTCGTCCGGCGACGCTCAGCCACGCGGAACGTCCCTGCACCCGGCGACCCTACGACGGCGGTCGGCATGCTGCCGACGGCGCCGCGCAGCCTCGATCGCACAGCCCGAATGCTCGGTGTTCTCCCGGTACACGGCGCGGCTGCCCCCCCATGACATCGTCACCGCACCACCATCGTCGGACAGCTCTGGCACGCTCGGCGCGCGGGAAGCAGCCGCGTCCCGTCCGCAAGGCCGATGGGGCACTCGCCTGCGCCGCGCCGGCCCCCCAGACCCGGCAGGAGCTCCAGGAGTCGGCGAAGACGCCCTGCCCCAAAGCTCTCTTCGAAGAACAACTGCCTCATGCCGGAGCGGTGCGTGAGGTCCAGGTGTACGGCGGCAGGCGCGGGTGGTGCTCACCGCGGACACCCTGTTCCTGTCCGACTTCCCGGGCGGCTGGAAGATCACTGCGGCAGGCTGTGAGCCGCGCCCCCGCCAGTCGGACCAGTGCCAGATCAAAGGGGAGTGACCGCAGGCTGCGAACCCTGTTCACGCTGCTGCGTCCAGGTGTCACCCGCCGCTGCTCGAGGCCCGTGGCCGGCACGGCCATAACGCCGCACGGATCGGCGCCCGGATGGGGGGTCGCGCGGCGCAAGTCGGCACAAGGTCCTGCTGGTTGCCGCGCCGGCGAGCACAGGACCGCTGATCGGCATCGTCCTGCTGCTGATGTGAGCCTTCGGGCAGGTCCTCGAACGCTGTGCGGTGGTGTCCGAGGACCTGCCCTGTCGGCCGCCAGGGCCTGTCTGGCAATTCCCGTCGTCGCCCGGAGGACAGCCTCGCGGCGTCAGGTGCGTACTCCGGGGTCCCTCCGGCCGGAGGCTGGGGAAGTGCCGGGCGTAGGCCCTCCTAGGTGAGCTAGGTTCTGCGGCGGCGGGCCGGTGCGCGTGAGGCGGACTTGGGTTCCCGGGGCGGGGTGCCGGCCTGCGCGGGGTCGTCGGTGACGTCGGAGTCGAACACCTTGTCGCCGTACAGGTCCTGCAGCCAGTTGGTCTGGTAGATGGTGTCGAGGTAGCGCTCACCGAGGTCGGGGGCGATGGCCACCGCCGTGAGGTCACCGGTGTTGTGCCGGGACAGCCAGTCCGTCGCGCCGCTGACCACGGTTCCGGTGGAGCCGCCGAACAGGAAGCCGTGTCTGGCCATGCGGTGACACATCCGGATGGTGTCCGGCTCCTCCACCCGGATCACCTCGTCGACGAGGGACTCGTCGAGCAGCGGCGGGCGCATGCTCATGCCGAGGCCCGGGATCATCCGGCGGCCCGGCTCGCCGCCGAACGCCACCGAGCCGGCCGCGTCCACGGCGACGATCCGCACCGGCCGGGGCGACTCGCGGAAGTAGCGTGCACAGCCCATCAGGGTTCCGGTGGTGCCGGCCCCGACGAACAGCACGTCCAGCTCCGGGAACCGGTGGGCGATCTCCGGGGCCGTCGTGCGGTAGTGGGCCAGCCAGTTGCCGGAGTTGGTGTACTGGCTGAGCCAGACGTATCGGTCGTCGGACGCGCACAACGAGCGGACGTACTCTATCCGCTTGCCCAGGAAACCGCCGTTGGAGTCCTGGTCGGCCACGATGTGCACCTCGCTGCCGAGCGCCTCCATGAGGAGTCTGGTCGACAGGTTGCACCGGGAGTCCGTCACACACAGAAACCGGTAGCCCTTGCTTGCAGCGATCATGCTGAGCGCGACGCCGAGATTTCCGGAGGAGGACTCCACGAGGACGGAATCCGCTGTCAGGATTCCGTCCCGCTCGGCGCTCTCCACCATCTCGTTCGCGGCCTTCAACTTGATGGAACCGGCGAAGTTGAAGGCCTCGCACTTCAGGTAGAGCGGGCATCCGCAGATCGACGCGAGATCGACGAAGAGGTCGCCCTCGTTGAAGGCGTGGGGAGCGGATATGACGGGCACGGCGGGCCTCCTGGTGCCGGGCCGAGGACCACGGCCTCAGCCGTACCGACGCAGTTCGTGGAAGAAGTCATCGATGAGACGCAGGTCCCCCGCCCGGGACACCTCGTCGTAGACGTGCTTGCCGACGGCGAGGTCGAGGACGCCGAGTCCGAAGGGCGAGAAGATCACCGGTCGGTCGGCCGGTGGCGCGGCCCGGCCGGCCATGACGTCGCCGAGGGTTCCGTTCAGGAAGTCCCTGTTGCCGCTGAGCTGTTCGGCCAGGTGGGGCGATGTGTCGGCCTTGAGGCAGTGCTCGACGTCGTCGACGAAGTTGGCCGCGCCCAGCAGGATCTCCGGGGCGAGGTCGCGCAGGGAGACATGCAGGACCAGCGGGTTGTGGGTGAACAGGGCCTGGTCGGTCACGTGCGGCCGGCCGGCGATGGTGGCGAAGACCACGAGGTCGCTGGCGCGGACCAGGTCCTCGGCGGTGTCGTGGACGGTGAGGTGTGCGGTGCTGCCGGCCTCCCGCAGGTAGCCGCAGAAGCCTCCGGCGCTGTCGGCGGACACGTCGTGCACGCCGATCTCGTCGAAGTCCCAGCCCGTGCCGGCCAGGAAGGTGTGGATGTAACGGGCGATCAGGCCCGTGCCGAAGAACCCGACCCGGGTGGGGCGGGTCCGGCCGCGGCTGAGCCAGTCTGCGGCCAGCGCCGCGGATGCGGCCGTCCTGGTGGCGCTGATGATCGAGCTCTCCAGGCAGGCGAACGGGTAGCCCGTGTCGTGGTCGTTGAGGATGAGCACCGCGGAGGCCCGCGGCAGCCCGGCACTCACGTTCTCCGGGAAGCTGGAGATCCACTTCAGGCCGTCCACGTGGACCGGCCCGCCGAGGGAGGCCGGCAGCGCGATGATCCGCGAGGTGGGGCGGTCGGGGAAGCGCAGGAAGTACGACGGCGGGTTGACCGAGTCTCCTGCGTCGTGCAGCCGGTAGACGGTCTCGACCAGCTCCACGAGCTGTTTCTCGCGCCCGCTCAGCGCCTGCTGCACCTGTTCTCCGGTGATCACCGCGAAGGTCGGCACGGCGGGCCCGTCGGGCTCGGCGGACCGGGTGGCGGTCGACAGGGTGTCGGTCATCGCTCGCTCGCCTCCAGGGCCGGGCAGTCGTCGGACGGCCGCAGGGGCTCTCCCAGGCCGACCAGCACCTGGCGTTCCCCGGTGAACGCCTCTCTGCTGTGCGCGGTGCGGATGTTGTCCACGAGCAGCAGGTCACCGGCCTGCCAGGGCTCGCGCCGGGTGTGTGCCTCGTAGGTGCTGTTGATGAGCCGGACGACGTCCTCGCCGATCGGGGTGCCGTCGCCGTGGCGTGTGTTGAACGGCAGCCCGTCCGGGCCGTAGACGTCGAGCAGGTACTCGCGCACCTCCGGGTCCAGGGTCCACTCGTTGAGGAAGGAGATCTGGTTGAACCAGCAGCGCCGGCCGGTGAGCGGGTGCCGGACGAGGGCGGCGCGGCGCTGCTCGGTGCGGAGTGTCCCGTCGGGCTGCCAGCTGCAACTGATGGCGTTGGCCCGGCAGTAGTGGTCGATCTCGGCGCGGTCGGCGGTGCCGAACGACTCCGCGAGGCTCGCCCCGATCTCGTCGTTGTAGGTGCGGGTCAGGATCCAGCCCTCGCGCTCGAACCGTTCGGTGAGCCCGGGGGGCAGGGCCCGCAGTACCTCTTCGGCGTCGGCCACCGCCGTCGCCCCGCCCTGCTCGGGCGCGGTGAGACAGGCGAAGAGCATCAGGCCGGGCACCTGCAGCTGGTAACTCAGCTCGTGGTGCATGCACATGGGCTGGTTGTCCGGCCAGGGGGTGGAGGAGTAGAGCCCCCGGCCGTGGGCCTCTCGGGGGGCGAACGCCTCCCGTTCCGTCATGAGGTCACCGGCGATCCGGGCGAAGACGGCACCGATCTGGCCGGTGTCGCGCAGGCCGAGGCCGCGGACGACCAGCGCCCCGTGCTCGGTGACGTGCGCGCGCAGCGCCTCGCGGTGCTCGGCCGTCCACCTCGGGGCGTCGTCGGGGGGATCGACGCACAGCAGTGCCGGTTTGTCCGGCCGCAGCTCCACGTCGAGTGGTGATGCCAGGGATGAGGACGGCATCTCGGGTTCCTTTCGGTCGACCGCCTGGGGTGTGACGGGTCAGGAGGAGGCGAGGGGGAGGACGGTGGTCAGGACGGCCTGCGCCGTCTCGCCCGGACGGGTGCGCAGGAAGTGGTGGCCCCCGTCGGCGAGTTCGTGGAGGTCGACGTGGTCGGCCAGCAGCAGCCAGTCCCGGTGGCGCTGGGCGTGGCCGGCGGTGTGCGGGTCGTCGGCGGCGACGACCACCGAGACCGGCGCGGTGAGTTTCACCGGCGGCGGGGCTTCCAGGGCCTGGTGGAAGTAGCGGTGCGCGGCGAGGCAGTCGTGCCGGTAGGCGGCGGCGATGTGTTCGGCGTGCGGTGCGTCGAGTTCCCCGAGTTCCGCGTAGCCGCCGTCCGTGGTCAGCCGCTCGGCGATTTCGGCGTCGCTCATGCCGGTGAGTTCGACGATGGCGGCGAACCGGTCGGTGGCGGTGCCGAGCAGTTGCGCGCCGAGGAAGAGCCGGGCCACGTGCACGCCCTGCTGCTGGAGCCTTCGGGCGGTCTCGACGGCCGCCGCGGTCCCGGAGGAGTGGCCCCACAGCACGACCCGGGTCAGACCGCGGGCCGCGATCTCGGCGACGGTGCGCTCGGCGACCTGCTCGATCGACGCGAAGGGCTCGGGGGGTGCGGCCAGGTTGTGGCCGGGCAGGTCGACGGCGAGGACCGGCAGGCCGCTGCCCGCCAGCGCGCTCGCCATCGGCTGGTAGTTGACGGCGTTGCCGCCCGCGTAGGGGAAGCAGACAAGGGCGCACTCCGGGGTGCGGCTACCGCCCGACAGGGTCAGCAGCAGCTCCGGGCGCTGCCGGGCCGTGCCGTCGAGGAGGGCGGCCAGGTCGGCCAGGACCGGGTGCCGGGTGATGTCCTTGAGGGACACCGCGCGATCGAGGGCAAGGCTCAGTTTGACCGCGGTGAGGGAGGTGCCGCCGGCGTCGAAGAAGTGGTCCGTGCGGCCGATCCGCCGCTCGGGCACCCCCAGCAGTTCGGCCCAGGCCGCGGCCAGCCGCCGTTCGGTCGGGCTGAGCGGGGCCGCGTCGTCCGCGGCCTCCCGATCCGGTGTCGACTGCTCGGCCAGTGCGGTCAGGGACTTTCGGTCGATCTTGCCGTTGGCGGTCAGCGGAAGGCTGTCCCGCCAGTGGAAGGCCGACGGGACCATGTATGCGGGCAGGGCCGCGCCGAGTGCCTTGCGCAGGGTCTCCGGCTGCCGCTCCTCGCCCGAGTAGAAGGCGATCAACTGCTTGCCACCGCCGGACCGTTCGGCGACGACCACCGCGCCGTCCCGTACCCCGTCCACCCGCAGCAGGGAGTTCTCGATCTCACCGATCTCGATCCGGAAGCCGCGGATCTTGACCTGGTTGTCCCGGCGGCCGAGGAACTCCAGCTTGCCGCCGGGGTGCCAGCGGCCCCAGTCCCCACCCAGGTAGAGCCGTTCACCGGGCCGGTACGGGTCCGTCCGGTACGCCTCCCGGGTGCGTTCGGGATCGTTGACGTACCCACGGCCCACGCAGACACCGGAGAACGCGATCAGTCCGGGGGCTCCCAGCGGTACCAACGACAGGTTCTCGTCGACGACATGGACGCGTACGTTGTTGACGGGCCGTCCCAGCAGCACCCGGTCGGGTACCTCCCGAAGGACCTCGTGGTTGGTGTCGTCCGAAGTCTCCGTCAGCCCGTAGGCGTTGACCAGCTCGATGCCCGGCTGGACCGCGAACCAGCGCTGGACCAGCTCCCGTTTGAGCGCCTCGCCGGTCACCGACACACAGCGCAGGTCCGGGAGCATGCGCGGGTGCCGCTCCAGGTACGAGACCACGACCTCCAGATACGACGGCACGAGCTGTGCCACGCCGACCCGGCCGCGTTCCAGTGTTTCGACGAACCGCTCCACGTCCGTGATCACGTCCTGCTCGACCAGCAGGGTCCGCCCGCCCACCAGCAGCGGGGCCATCAACTGCCACAGGGAGATGTCGAAGCACTGCGGGGCGGTCTGCGCCACCACCGACCCCTCCCCGATCCCCAGGTCGTCGATCTTGGCGTGGAGATGGTTGAGCATGCCCGCGTGCTCGCACATCGCGCCCTTCGGCTCACCGGTGGAGCCGGACGTGAAGTAGATGTAGGCAAGTTGACCGGGGTCGACCCGGATACCGAGGTCGTCGTCGGCGTGCGATTCGGTGTACGCCGTCTCCACCAGGAGTTTCCCGACGTCCTGGAGGGTGGCCAGCGCCTCGTCGAGGGTGTGGGTGCTGCCGGTTTCGGTCAGGACGAGCCGGCATCCCGCTCGGGACAGCGTCGCCGCGATCCGGCCGGCCGGGAAGTGCGGTTCGATCGGCAGGTAGGCGCCGCCCGCCTTGAACACCGCGAGCACGGCCGCCAGCCAGTCGAGGTTGCGCTCGGTGACGACGGCAACGACGTCCTCCCGGCCGAGGCCCCTCGCCAGCAGCGCTCGCGCCAATCGGTTGGCGCGCCGGTCGAGTTCGCCGTACGTCCATTCCTGCTCGCCGTGTACGGCGGCCACGGCCCGCGGATGCGTCCGTGCGCGCTGCTCGAACAGCTCGTGTGCCCGCGCGTCCGGCAGCGGCCGGTCGGGACCTGCCAGGCCTTCCAGCTGCTCGCGTTCCTCCTCGGCCGACAGCAGGCTCTGCCGAGTGTGGTCGGCGTCCGGCTCCGCGGTCATCAGCCGCAGCGCGGTCAGGTGGTAGCCGCCGATACGGGCCGCGGCCCGGGCGTCGAGTACGTCCGTGCGGTACCGGAGGTGCAGCGTCAGCGGTCCGCCCCGGTCGGACCAGCGCACGTGCAGAACACCGTCGTCGGTGTGGGTCTCGCCGGCTTCCCCCGGCCCGAACACGACCTCGTACGGCGGCTCGGTCAGCCCGAGTTCCCGCCGCAGTTCCGCCACCGGGAAGTCGCGGTGGGCCAGCACCTCCGCCTCGGCGTGCCGAGCCGCCGTGAGCAGGGCCGGCCAGGGCCCGGAGGGGACGGACACCCGGCACGGCAGCGGCCGGCCGCCCGCACCGGTGGTGTACCCCGTGACCACCTCCGGCTCGCCGGAGAGCGCGGCCAGCACCTTGAGGTGCGCGGCCAGCAGCAGCGCGCCGACCGGCATCCGCCGTTGCCCGGCCAGGGCACGCACCGCCCCCGTCACGTCCTGCGGTACGGACATCTCGTGCTCGGCCGAACCCGGAACCGGTTCCGGAGCCCACCGTGGCACGGGGGTGGCACCACCGGCGGTCAGTACCCGGCTCCAGAACTCCCGGTCCGCTTCCACGCGCGTTCCCATCGAATGGCCTCTCAACTCACGGTCGCCGTGGTGGCGTTGGCTGCTGACGTGGCCCGGCCGTTGCCGCTGGGCCGGCTTCCGCTCTCCGGCATGTCCACCGCGGGGTTGCCGCCCCACTGCGCGTTCGGGGGGACTTCCTCGCCCTTCATGAGGAAGGAGTCGGGTGCCAGCACCGAGCCGTCGCCCATGGTCACGCCGTAGTGCACATGGGCGCCGACGCCGAGCGTGCAGCCGGCGCCGAGCGTGGTGCCGTCCGACTTGAAGGTGCCGTCCTCCTGCGAGTGGCACTGGATCTTGCTGCCGGCGTTGAGGGTGCACTCGTCGCCGATGGTGGTGAGCGTCCGCTCGGTCAGATAGACGCCGTCGTCGAACACCCTGCTGCCGATGCGCACGCCCAGCAGCCGCCAGACCAGGGTCTTGAACGGGGTGCCGTTGAAGAGGTTGAGGTAGTGGTCCGGAACCTTCCAGAGCCGCTCGTGCCACCAGAAGTACGGGTCGTAGATGGAGCACAACCGGGGACGCAGCGCTCTGAACGATGCGATGCAGCGCTCCACCAGGACGAAGTACGCGGTGGAGAAGACGAGCGTGAAAGCCAGGTACCCGCCGATCACCACGTCTCCGACCGCGCCGTACAGGTCGACGGAGGCGAGTCCGAACAGGGTGAGCGCGAAGGTGTGCAGCCAGCGCACGAACAGCATGGCCGCCATGGAGCGGAGGTTGTAGCGGTTCTTCGCGGCGAGCCGGCGGCGGAGTGTGTCGCCGGTTCTGAGGTGGTCGAACCGGGTGTCGCGGTCCACCGTGCGGGGGATCTCGAAGCACGGTGAGCCGAGGAGGCCCACGCCTTCCCGGACCTCGCCGTCGAGGGGAACCATCACCTTCGTCGCCAGCAGGCAGTTCTCCCCCGTCCTGCCGCCCGCCGGATAGGCGATGTTGTTGCCCAGGAAGTTGTGCGGCCCGATCGCCACCCTGGACAACCGGAAGGACGTACTGGAGAAGTCGGCGTTGAGGATGGAGAGGCCGTCGGCGACCATCGTTCCGCTGCCGACGGTGACCAGCAGGGGTGACTCGTGCTGCACTTCGGTGCCGAAGTTCGAGCCGGTCTGCTCGACCCGTGACAGGTCGTATCCGATACCGCGGAGATAGTGCACGATGTACGAGCTGTCGCCGAAGAGCCAGGCGAAGAACTTGATGTTCGTCATACCGGCCGTGGCCCGTTGCAGCACGTAGTGGAACCCGTAGAGCGGATAGACCCGGTCGGGCCTGACGACCAGACCCACCAGACGCGGCACGGTGCACAGCACCAGCAGCCCCAGGACGACGAACCCGAAGAACAGGACGAGGGAGAGCACGAGGGCGTCGGGGAGCAGTTCCGAGAGGCTGAGAACGGCCGTCTGCGGGTCGAGTCGCTTGCCTATCGCCGGTATCTCGGTGAACAGCATGTACATACCGCCGACGAGCAGCGGGATGTACACGAGGAGCAGCTGCACCAGCGTGCCGAAGCCGAACCAGGCGCGGCGCAGGGTGCCGCAGGGGGCGGGAGCGACCCTGGCGTAGTCGACCGAGGTGGGTTCCGCCGGGGATCCGTGCCAGTGCTCGCCGTCCGGGACCGCCTGGCCCCGGTGCAGGGCGGACGCGTGACCGAGCTGGGCACCGTCACCCAGGGAGGTGTCGATGTCCAGGACGGTCTTCTCGCCGACGAAGACATCGCGGCCGAGGGTGATCCGGCCGGTCTGGATGTGTCCCGCGCGGGCCCGGTAGCCGAGGAAGAACGACTCCTTGCGGATCACCGTGCCCGCGCCGATCGTCACGAGGTCGGTGCAGACCGGGACGGAGCGGGAGAGGATCGTGACGCCCTTGCCGATCCGTGCGCCGAGGGCCCGCAGGTACAGGACGTACAGCGGGGTACCGGCGAGGAAGACCATCGGATTCGCGTGGAGCAGCGCCTTCACGAGCCAGAAGCGCAGATACGCCAGGCCCCAGACGGGGAACTCACCGGGCCGCCAGCGTCCGACGAGCAGCCATTTCGCGACGATCGGGAAGGCGCACAGCGCCACGAACGCGATGTCACCGAACAGCACCGACCGCAGATAGATGTCGGCCAGGCCCGAACCGGCGACGATCCACTCGTAACCCGCAGCGGTGGCGAATCCCGAGACCAGCGAGTAGCCCAGGAAGACCAGCAGCTGGACGGTTCCGCAGAGCAGGTGGGTGCGCCGGTTCCCGCGCGGCCCCGGGGCCGGCGGCGGCTGGGGCGTCGTCGAGGAGGGGGTGTCCGCCGGGCCGGCGGGGGCGGGCGCGGCCTCTGCGAGCGCCGCGGCCAGACTGTGGATCGTGGGGTGCTGGTAGATGTCCTTCATGGACGGGGAGGGCAGATCGGCCGTCTTCCGTATTCGTGCGCAGAACTGGGCCATGACCAGGGAGTTGGCGCCGAGGTCGGCGAAGAAGTGGCCGTCGGCCGGAACGCTCTCGGCGCCCAGGAGGTCGGCCAGGGCCCGGGCGAGCCTCCGCTCGGTGTCCGCTCCCCTGCGGCCGGTGTCGCTCAGCGCGACGGCAGATTCATCCGGCTCCGAAGCGACTTCGGAGGACTGTTCCACCATGCGATCTCCTGGAGAACGTGGATGTTCCTGATCACGAACCGGCGGCTTCAGTTTGTCCAGAGAGATCCACGTCCGCCACTTTTGGTGTTGATTTCATTGTCCGGGAAGGACGATTCGCCAGGCCGTATCCCCGGGATCCAGGCCAGGACAGGGACCACACGGTTCACCCACATGGCGGTCCCCCAACCGGTGGCGAGCCTCCTTCGGGATGGGACCGCACCGGGGAAACGGGTACTCGGCCGGGCGGCCGGTGATCGCAAGGACCGCTCCGGCCGCTGTCGCACAAGGGAGTCGCCTGATGTCCACGAGCGAGAGCCGACAAGGCTCCGGGACCGACCGAGCAGCAGTGTTCGACGTGGACGGAACCCTCGTCGACACCAACCACCTGCACGTGGTCACCTGGTGGGAGGCGTTCCGCCAGGCCGGACACCAGGTGCCCACGCATGCGATACACCGGGCGGTGGGACTCGGCTCCGAAGACCTCATCAACCATCTGCTCGGCGAGCGGACAACCCTGGCTCCCGGGGAGGTGGAGGCCCTGAGCACCGCGCACAAGGTGCTCTACGCCCAGTACTTCGAGCGGCTGTCACCCCTTCCGGATGCGGGAGGTCTGCTGCGGCGGCTGGCCGACGACGGCTGGAAGGTGGTCCTGGCCACCTCGGCCAGTGGCGAGGAGCTGTCCGCGCTGAGGCGCGCGATCGGGGCGGACGACGCCATCACGGGCACGGCCAGCGCCGACGACGTCACCGCGGGCAAACCGGCGCCCGAGCCCGTGGAGCGGGCGCTGGAGCAGGCCGGCGTGCCGGCAGAGCGGGCCGTGTTCGTCGGCGACACGGTGTGGGACATGCGGGCGGGCAGCAGTGCGGGGGTGCGGTGCGTGGCACTGCTGTGCGGCGGCATTCCCCGTACGGACCTGGAGGAGGCCGGTGCCGACGCCGTGTACGAAGACCCGGCCGATCTGCTCGCCTCGCTGCCGCGGAGTCCTCTGGCGTGACGATGGCACAAGGGGACGGTTCTCCCGCACGGCCCCGCTCACCGTCCGGTCACCCGGCCGTGCGGCCACTCCGGAGCCGGGCCACGGCTTCGTGCAGGCCTCTTCCCGGCAGCAGGCCGGTCCCCGGATCAGCCGGCGGCCGTCCAGGCTTTTGGACCCATGCCGCGCCACTCGATCAGGTCCGGGTCGTCAACCGTCGTATTGGCCTCGGGCAGCCCGGCCCGGCGCAGGAACTCGACGACGTCGAGCAGGTGATAGGCGGTGCCGACATACTCTCCGCGGATGGTCACCCGCCTGCCGCCGTCGGGCCCAGGCGGCTGCACCACCACAGGCGCGTCTTTCATGATTGCCAAATGCCCCGTACCGGGCCGGGTCATGCGGGCGAGGCGCGTGCCGGTGCACATCGTTTCGACATCGTTCCGGCCGGTCGTGGCCGCCTTTGCGGCCGCCCGGCGGTTGACGTGCGCGAGTCCGGCTACCCGGTAGGGTGCCGCGCATCGCGGCGGGGGCGACCGCCGGGAGGTACGCATGCCGGAGTTGCCGGATGTGGAGGGCTTCCGCGAGGTGCTGGACTCCTGCGGCCGGGGGCGACGTGTCCGCCGCGTGGACGTCCGGGACGCGGGCGTGCTGCGTGGTGTCACCGCGCGGCGCCTGCGCCGCGAGATCGAGGGGCGGCGGCTGGGCCGACCGTGTCGACACGGGAAGCTGCTGGTCGCCCCGGTCGGCGACGGCCCGGCTCTCGTGTGGCACTTCGGCATGACCGGCGAACTGTTGTGCGCCTCCGTGGAGGACCCGGTGGACCGCCACGACCGGATCGTCCTCACCCTCGACGGCGAACGGCAGCTGCGCTACCGCGACCTGCGCAAGCTCCAGGGACTGCGGCTGGTCGAGGGGCCCGAAGGGGTGGAGCGCGTCCTGGCCGGCCTGGGACCCGATGCGCTCGGCATGGACCGGGAGGCGTTCGTGGCGTCGCTCGCCGGGCGGCGGGGCGCCGTCAAGGGGGTCCTGATGGACCAGTCCGTCATCGCCGGCCTCGGGAACCTGCTGAGCGACGAGATCCTCTGGCGCGCCCGGGTGGCTCCCGGGCGCCC
This sequence comes from Streptomyces sp. NPDC096040, assembly GCF_040303265.1. NCBI lineage: Bacteria > Bacillati > Actinomycetota > Actinomycetes > Kitasatosporales > Streptomycetaceae > Streptomyces > Streptomyces sp. NPDC096040. The sequence goes on along the minus strand of NZ_JBEOTA010000032.1, from coordinate 72,325 downwards.
GGCGCGGGAACTCTCCGAGAGCGAGGCACGTCGTCTGTTCACCGCGATGCGGCGGGTGCTCGCCGCCGCCAACCGTGCCGCACGGGTGCCACCGCGCCGCACCTGGCTCACCGGCCGCCGCGACGACGACGAACCGGTGTGCCCGCGCTGCGGCACCCGGCTGCGCTCCTGCCGGATCTCCGGGCGCCGCACCGTCTGGTGCCCGAGCTGTCAGCGGTGAGGGGCGTGCGGGGCCGGAATTCGGCGGATGGCCGAGAATCCCGGGAGGCGGAGGGGCGGAAGGAGAGGTTGGTGCATCAGGTACACGCCAACCAGGGACCGTCTCGGGGAGGCGGGGATGCCGCCCGCCGGGCCCGGTGGCCGCTCCGGCTCGCGCCGGTCACGTGCGCGTCTGGCCCGATGACCAGCCCTTCACGCACCGATCACATGTTCTTCACGACGGACACCCTTTCAGTCACTTAGGGTGTCTGTTCGCTCGCGGGGAGAAGACGCCGCCCGCCCGGCTGCCTAGCCTCCCGGCCATGCGATCACCACTGATGAGACGCTTCGGCCTCGGCGCCGTCCTCGCCCTCGCTCTCGCCGCCTTCGGGCTGGCCCCCAGCGCGAGCGCCGACCCGGCACCGGCCGAGCTCACCTTCGCCACCGACACCGCGACCACCACGCCCGGCGGCACGGTGAACCTGTCGATGACGATCACCAACAACAAGACGTACGACGTCTGGTTCGTGTACCAGACAATCGACCCGACCTATCTGACCACCCAGCGCCCCGACCTGAAGTACAACTTCACCGGCTGCAGCCTGGCCGCGGCCGACGGCACCCGCACCGCCTGCTCCGGCACCGGGCCCACCAACCTCGGCACCGACTACGGCGCCACCATCCCGCCCGGGCAGAGCCGCACCGTCACCCTGACGCTCAGCGTCGCAGCCGACTCCGGCTGCAACGGCAACATCGGCTTCTACTCGTACTTCTACGCCGAGTTCAGCGACTCCACGAACACGAGCGGCGGCCCGGTCTACACGCCCGAGACGCGCGTCCTGTGCGCCTGACGGCCTGTCGGGGATGACCTGAAAAGGTCTGTGATCAGCCAATGGTCCCGGGCCGGGCGCTCTCTCCCCCATCGAGGGCCCGGCCTGCAGCGCGGACGGAAAATCGGACAACTCGGTTCCATCGAAGTCCTGTTGGTCGCCTGCTCTTTTCCGTCATGTTTCGCAACACGACCGCGAAAGCTACACACAGGCATCACTATGTGACGCGACGGATGCGTCGACGAACTGGCCTCTGAGGGGGAAGCCGGCGTCGGCGCAGGGGGTGCGTCCGCTCTACGGAGCCGTGCTCACCCCTGCCCGGGGAGGGGACTTCACCGCATGAAGCGGACCATACGCACGACCGTGCTCACGGTCGGCGCGCTCATCGCCACGCTCGGCCTGCCGGCCGGCGCGGCCCATGCCGACGACGCACCCAGAATCGACCTGCGGGTGCTGCTGGTCAGCGACGGTGGACCGTCGACCGACGCCATCGCAGCCGAACTCACCGGCTCCGGAACGCCGTTCACCGAGATCGACCTGACCCAGTCGGGACGGCAGACCATCGACACGGGCTTCCTGGCGGACACCGTCGACGGGCGGCCGCGCGCCAAGTTCCAGGCCGTCGTCCTGCCCAACGACAACCCGTTCGCGGCCGGTTCGAGCGAGATGGCCGCGCTCACAGCATACGAACAGACTTACCAGATCCCCCAGGTCGATGCCTACACCTACGCGCGTCCAGAAGCCGGTTTGCAGTACCCGGTCTACGGCGGCTACTCCGGCAGTATCGACGGCGCCCAGGCGGACGTGACCGACGCCGGCAAGGCGGGTCCGTTCGGCTACCTCGACGGCACCGTGCCCTTCGAGGACAACGACCCGTCCGTGGGCGAGAGTTACGCCTACCTCTCGCAGCCGGTGGCCGGCGCCGACTTCACGCCCTACGTCGAGGCGACGATCCCGGGGCAGTCCACGAAGGGCTCCCTGGTCGGCGAGTACCGGCACGACGGCCGGCGCGAGCTCGTCGTCACCTTCGTCTACAACCAGTACCAGGAGCAGTTCCGGCTGCTGGCCCGCGGCATCGTCGAGTGGATGACCGGCGGGGTGCACCTCGGCGCCTCCCGCAACTACTTCGCGGTGCACGTGGACGACCTGTTCCTCGGCGACGACCGCTGGAACACCCAGCTCAACTGCACGCCCGGCGACGTCGACTGCACCGACCCGAACGCCACCCCGGATCCGATCCGGATGACGCCCGACGACGTCGACCACGCCGTGGCCTGGGAGCAGAGCAAGAACTTCACCCTCGACTTCGCCTTCAACGGCGGCGGCAGCGACGACCAGCGCGCGGACAACAACGGCGTCGACCAGCTCGCCGACCGGCTGATCGCGGACCGGAACGACTTCCGCTGGATCAACCACACCTACTCGCACGCCTTCCTCGGCTGTGTGCAGGACACCACGGTGGTGCCCTGGAAGTGCGAGACCAACGCCGACGGCAGCACCCAGTGGGTGAGCCAGAGCGAGATCTCGGACCAGATCGCCACCAACCGGGCCTGGGGGCAGGCCAACCGACTCCCCCTGAAGAACGACGAGTTGATCACCGGCGAGCACTCCGGGATGCGGGTGCTGCCGCAGCAGCCCGACGACAACCCGAACCTGGCGCCCGCCCTCGCCGCCAACGGCATCGACTTCCTGGGTTCCGACAACTCCCGCGACCCGCAGCAGCGTCAGGTCGGGGCGGCGCTGACCGTGCCCCGCTACCCGATGAACGTCTACTACAACGCCGGCAAGGCCTCTGAGGAGGTCGACGAGTACAACTGGCTGTATACCAGCCGCGCCCAGGGCGGCAGCGGTATCTGCGAGGACAACCCGGCCACCACGACCTGCCTGTCGGCGCCGCTGGACACCAGCACCGGCTACAAGGGCCAGATCGTGCCGCTGGAGACCCGCATCGCCCTCGGCCATGTGCTGTCCAACGACCCCCGGCCGCACTACATCCACCAGTCGAACCTGGCCGAGGACCGCATCGCCTACCCGGTGCTGGACGGCGTACTCGACGGCTACCAGGCCCTGTTCGCGGACAACACGCCCGTGGTGAACCTGCGGCTGAAGGACATCGGGACCGAGCTGAAGCGCCGGGCGGACTGGCAGGCCGCGCTCCAGGCCGGCCAGGTCACCGCCTACCGCGTCGGCGACGCCGTGACCGTGGAGGCGCCGGCCGGCCTGGAGGTCACCGCGACCCTGCCGACCGGGACCACCGTGGCGGGCGCCGCGTTCGGCTCGGCGTACGCGGGCGCCGTCTCCGGCTGGACCCCCTCGGCCGGCACCCCGCTCAGCCTCACCCTGCCCGCCACCACCGCTGCCCCGGCGGTCACGGCGGCCGGCTCCACCACCCCGGCCACGGATCCCGCTCCCGACACCCGGGTCCCCGCGGGTGTGACGGAGTCGGTACCCGCCACCGTCGGCGGCTGAACGACGCTCCGCAGCACCGGCGACCGAAGCGAGAACCGACCCGCGGTCCCGGCCGCCCGCCCGGCGGCCGGGACAGGCACGACCACCCCACACCTCGGCCGTGGAGCACACCGATGCCCCTTCCCCATGGCGCGCCAAGCACCCGCACTACGCGCGTCACCCTGCTCACCGAAGGCACCTACCCGCACAGTCACGGCGGCGTCAGCGTCTGGTGCGACCAACTGGTGCAGGGCATGCCCGACATCGACTTCGACATAGTCGCCGTCACCGGCACCGGACGCGAACCCGTCGTCTGGGACCTGCCCGCGCATGTCTCGCACGTGCGGTCCGTGCCGATGTGGGGCGACCCTCCGCAGGGCCGCGCGCCCCGGGGCCGGGCCCGCCGCGAACTCGCCGAGGACTACGGCCGGTTCCTGGCCGCGCTGCTCGACCCCCGGGAGGAGGACGGCTTCCCGGCCGCCCTGTACGCCCTGGCCCAGGCCGCGGCGGAGGGCACGCTCAGCCCGTTCCTGCGCGCCGACACGGCGATCACCGTGCTGACCTCGCTGTGGAACCGGCCGGGGCTGGCCGTGCGCGAGGCCCGGCCCACCCTGCACGACGCGCTCACCGCGACCGCCCTCCTGGAGCACGCCCTGCGCCCGCTGACCGCCCCGCTGCCCGAGAGCGGGGTCGCGCACGCGGTGAGCGGTGGCGTCGCCGCGCTGCCGGGCCTGGCCGCCCTGGAACGGCACGGGGTCCCGCTGCTGCTCACCGAGCACGGCGTCTATCTGCGGGAGCGTTACCTCGGCTATCGGACCGCGCCCTACCGCTGGCCGGTGAAGGCGGTCGTGCTCGGTTTCTTCCGGCTGCTGGCCCGCGAGTCCTACCGCAAGGCGGCCCTGATCACCCCGGGCAACCGCTACAACCGGCTCTGGGAGGAGGAGGGCGGCGCCGACCCGGAGGCGATCCGTACCGTGTACAACGGCGTGGATCCGGCCGCGTTCCCGGCGGCCGGACCGGAGCCGGAGGTGCCCACCCTCAGCTGGGCGGGCCGGGTCGACCCCATCAAGGACCTGGAGACCCTGATCCGGGCCTTCGCCCTGGTCCGCGCCCGAGTCCCGCAGACACGGCTGCGTTGTTTCGGCGGGACGCCCAGGGGCGGCGAGGCCTACCGGGAGCGCTGCAAGGCCCTGGCCGCCGAGCTGGGCCATGGCGACGCCGTGACCTTCGAGGGCCGGGTCGACGACATCAAGGACGCGTACGCGGCCGGCAACGTGGTGATGCTCTCCAGCATCAGCGAGGGCTTCCCGTTCACGCTGATCGAGGCCATGTCCTGCGGGCGGGCCACCGTCTCCACGGACGTCGGCGGGGTCCGGGAGGCGGTCGGCGACACCGGGCTGGTCGTCGCGCCCCGCGATCCGAAGGCCATGGCGGCGGCGGCACTCGAGCTGCTGGGCGACCCGGCGCGGCGCCGGGCGATGGGCGAGGCGGCCCGGCTGCGGGTGATCGAGCAGTTCACGCTCCGGCAGACCATCGACACCTTCCGCGCCATCTACCTCGAACTGCCCGACCGCCAAGGGCAGTCGGCGGCCGAGCCGGCGGCCCCGGCCGGGCTGTCCGCCGCGTCCGTCACCGGGAGCGTGGCCCTGTGAGCGGACCGATCTCCCTCGAACCCGGCGGCTCCGAACAGGACACGCTGGCCCTGCGCCTGGCCGAGACCCGGCCACCGCGCCGCCGCCGGCCGCGCTGGGCCCTCGACGACACCACGCTGACCATACGGCTGCCCCGGCGCGGCCCGGACGAGGACGCGGTCAGCGAACTCGCCGCCGAACTCGCCGACCGGATAGGTCCCGCCGTCCACCCCTACGAAGTGGCCGCGCTGCTCGAGGCGGAGGGCCTGTCCGCCGCCCTGATCAACGAGCGGTACGGCCACCCGAACCTGTTCTCGCTCGCCTCGGCGCTCTACGAACGGGTGCCCAGGTCCTTCCCGGAACCAGTGCCCGCGGCCGACCCGTGGCGCCCGGACACCGTGCGCTGTCTGCTGCGGGGCGTGCTGTTCGCCCTGCCCGGACTGGCGTATCTGCTCACCGCTCCGCTGTGGAACGCGGCCGGGCACGCCCCCGCGCTGATCGTGGCCGGGCTGGTCTCCTGGGCGTGGGGACAGGCCCTCGGCCACCGTGCCCACCTGCGGATGGCGACCGGACGGCACGAGGCGGCCCGTACTCTCCTGTTGGGCGCCCCGGTCGGGGCGGTGCTGGCCACGGGGGCCGCCGCCCTGGTCTCCGGAGGCGGCCGGGTCGTCCTGGCCGCCGCGGCCCAGTCGTGCTACTTGGCTGCGGCGGGCGTGCTGCTTGTACTGGCCCGGGAACGGCTGCTGCTGGCCGCGCTCAGCCCGCTGATCGCGGGTGCGGCCGTGCTGCCCTGGTGGGAGCCGGGCCGTCCGCTGCGGGCCGGGCTGCCGCTGCTGGCCCTCGCCGCGACCCTCGCGGTCACCGGGTGGGTCCTGCGGAAGACCCTCTCGGTCCCGGCCGTCACCGCCGGCCACGGGCCCAAGGTGCTGTGGTCCCTGCCGTACGGTCTGTTCGGGCTGGCCGCCGGGGTGCTGGTGCTCCTGGAGGGACACGCAGAGCCGCACGCGCCGTACGCGGTGATCGTGCTCACCGTGAGCATGGGGCCCGCGGAGTGGTTGCTGTACCGCTACCGGGGGCTGTCGGTCGCTGCGCTGCGCGCCACCGCCACCCCCGCCGCGTTCCTGCTGCGTTCCGCCGGCATCCTCGCCCTCTGCCTGCTGCTCTACCTGCTGCCGCTGCTGCCCGCCGCTCTGCTCACGGGCGCCGCCCCGGCCGCCCTGCTGCTGCTCGCGGCCACCCTGTGGACCGCGCTGCTGCTCCAGGCGTTCGGCGCTGCCTGGCCGTCGGCCGCGCTCTGTCTCACCGCCGCCACCGTCGCCGGCGCGTTCACCGTGTTCCACCTCCCCGGGGCCGGTCTCGCCCTGCCGCTGTGCTGCGGCGCCGCCGCGCTCTGTCTCGCGGCCGGCGCGCTCGTGCTGCTCGGCCGCCCCGCCCCGCACGGATAGTCACTCCCCCCGCACTCAACCGACTGGAAGGACACCGCAGTTGACCTCCCAACCGCTCGCCGCCGTCACCGGGGCCGAGGGTTTCATCGGCTCGCACCTCACCGAGGCGCTGGTCGCCTCCGGGCACCGGGTGCGGGCCATGGCCCAGTACAACTCCTTCTCCTCCTACGGCTGGCTGGAGACCCTTTCCCAGGACGTCCTGGACCAGGTGGAGATCGTCCTCGGTGACGTCCGGGACCCGGGCTCGGTCCGCGGCCTCCTCGAAGGCGCCGGCACCGCCTACCACCTGGCCGCGCTGATCGCGATCCCGTACTCCTACCAGGCCCCGCACAGCTATGTGGACACCAACGTCACCGGCACGCTCAACGTCCTGGAGGCGGTCCGCGCGCTCGGCACGCCCCGGCTGGTGCACACCTCGACCAGTGAGACGTACGGCACCGCCCAGACCGTGCCGATCACCGAGGACCACCCGATCAACACCCAGTCCCCGTACGCCGCTTCGAAGGCCGGCGGGGACCGGCTCGCCGACAGCTACCACGCCAGTTTCGACACCCCGGTGGTGACGCTGCGGCCGTTCAACACCTACGGGCCGCGCCAGTCGATGCGCGCGGTGATCCCCACCGTGATCGGCCAGCTGGCGGCCGGGGAGCGCACCATCACCCTCGGCGATCTGCGTCCCACCCGGGACTTCATGTTCGTCAAGGACACCGCCCAGGCGTTCCTGACGGTCGGCACCGCGCCCGCCGAGCAGGTGGTGGGCCGTACCTTCAACGCCGGTACCGGCGGGGAGATCTCGATCGGCGATCTGGTCGCGCTGATCGGCAAGGTCATGGACACCGCCGTCGACGTGCGCGAGGACGAGGCCCGGATCCGGCCCGCCAACTCCGAGGTGATGCGGCTGGTCGCCGACGCGAGCCGGCTCACCGCGGCCACCGGCTGGCGGCCCGGCCACTCCCTGGAGGAGGGCCTCGGGCACACCGTGGAGTTCTTCCGCGACCCGGCCAACCTCGCCCGCTACAAGACCGGCATCTACAACATCTGACCTCGGCCGGCACGTCTGCGCACGTACACGAAGGAGGAGCTCCATGCACGCAGTGATCCTGGCCGGAGGCAAGGGCGTCCGGCTGCGGCCCTACACGACCGCGCTGCCCAAGCCGCTCGTCCCCATCGGCGACCAGCACGCGATCCTGGAGATCGTGCTGCGCCAGCTCGCCACCGCCGGCTTCACCAGCGTCACCCTGGCCATCGGCCACCTCGGCGAGATCATCCGTGCCTATGTCGGCGACGGCTCCCAGTGGGGTCTGGCCGTCGACTACGCCACCGAGGAGAGCCCGCTGGGCACCATGGGCCCGCTGCTCAACCTGCGCCACCGGCTGCCCGAGACGTTCCTGGTGATGAACGGCGACATCCTCACCGACCTCGACTACGCCGACGTCCTGGACCGGCACAGAGACAACGGTGCCCCGCTCACCATCGCCACCTACGCCCGCGAGGTGCGCATCGACTTCGGGGTGCTGACCACCGACGACAGCAAGGTCGTCGCGTTCACCGAGAAGCCGAGCATGGACTACCGCGTCTCCATGGGCGTGTACGGGCTGTCCCGGTCGACGCTGGACGGCTACACGCCCGGACTCCCGCTCGGCTTCGACGAGTTGGTCCTTGACCTGCTGAAGGCCGAGACTCCTCCGCACGCCTACGACTTCGACGGGTACTGGCTGGACATCGGACGTCCGGACGACTACGACCGGGCCAACGCCGAGTTCACCACCCGCAAGTCGCTTCTGCTCAAGGGAGCCTGACCTCGTCATGCGCATTCTCGTCCTGGGCCACACCGGCTATCTGGGCGCCCATGTCGCCGCGGGACTGCGGGCCGTGCCCGGCGCGCAGGTCCTCGGCGGCGGTCGCTCGGCCGGCGCGGACCACCGCGTCGATCTCGCCTCCGTCCGCCCGGCGCAGCTGGCGAAGACCCTGGCGGCCGTCGTGCCCGACACCGTGGTCAACTGTGCGGGTGCGACCGGCGGGGACGCGGTGGGGCTCGCCGAGGTCAACGCCCGCGGCCCGGCGGTGCTGTGCGCCGCACTGCGCGACGCGGCCCCGACGGCCCGTCTGGTGCACCTGGGCTCGGCCGCCGAGTACGGCCCCGGCGCCCCGGACGCCCCGGTCACCGAGTCGGCGCCGACCAGTCCGGCCGGCCCGTACGGCGCGACCAAGCTGGCGGGCACGGCGGCGGTGACCGCGTCCGGCCTGGACGCGGTGGTGCTGCGGGTGGGCAACCCGGTGGGGCCCGGGGCGCCGGCCGCCTCGCTGCCGGGCAGGATCACCGCGCTGCTGCGCGAGGCGGGTCCCGACCCGGAGGCGGCGCTGCGCCTCGGCGACCTGTCGGCGTACCGCGACTTCGTGGACGTAAGGGACGTGGCCCGCGCGGTGGTCCTCGCGGCCACCGCTTCCGCACCGCTGCCGCCCGTCCTCAATGTCGGCGGCGGCCGGGCCGTCCCGGTGCGTGAGCTGGTGCACGAGCTGGCCGCCCGGGCCGGCTTCCGCGGCCGTATCGAGGAGAGCGTGGGCGGCTCGGTGCGTTCGGCGCGGGTGTCGTGGCAGTGTTCGGACATCTCCGCCGCGGACCGGGCCCTGGGCTGGCGTCCGGCGCACACCCTGGCGGACGCGCTGGCCGCCCTGTGGGAGAGCGACGGTATGCGGTGAGCCTGCTGATTCCGCTGTATGTGCACCCGGCCGAGGACCCGGCCGCCTGGCACCGCCTGATCACCGCCGCGGAGGGCACCTACGGCGTGGTCCTCAACCCGGCGAACGGCCCTGGCGACCGCCCCGACCCGGCGTACACCGCCGCGGCCGACGCACTGCGCTCGGCCGGGGCGCTCCTCCTGGGCTACGTCGACACCGACTACGGGGTACGCGCGCAGGCCGAGGTCACCGAGGACGTACGCCGGCACGAGGAGTGGTACGCGGCCGACGGCTGCTTTCTCGACCGGGTGACGGCGACTCCGCAGGCGCTGCCCGCCTGCCGCCGACTGGTGCGTGCCGTACGGAAGTCGGGCGCCGGGACGGTCGTGCTCAACCCGGGCGTCCACCCGGCGCCGGGCTATGTCCGCCTCGCCGACCTCACCGTCACCTTCGAGGGCCACTGGTCGACGTACGTCTCGGCGTTCAGCAGACCGGCGTGGGCCACCCGGCAGCCGCCCGAGCGGCTGTGCCACCTGGTCTACGGTGTGCCCGAGGCCCTCGTCCCGCTCGCCGTACGCACCGCGCACGAGCGGGGCGCGGCGGTGTGCGGCCCGGTGACGGGTGAACCGCCCAATCCCTGGGCCCAGTTGACACCCGCATTGACAGGAGCGCAGTCATGAGGGCACGGGCCGCGCTGACCGCGGCCGTCATGGCGGCGCTTCTGGCGGGCTGCTCCGCCACGCCGTCCAAGTCCCCCACCACCACACCGTCCGAGTCCGCCACCGCTCGCCCGGCCTCTCCCACCGCCACGCCGACGGACTCCTCCGAGGCACACCCCGCCAGGGCCCTGTGGAAACCCGAGCCCGGACTGGCCTGGCAGTGGCAGCTCGACGGAGAGGTGAAGCCGACGGTGGACGTGCCCGTCTACGACATCGACGGCTTCGAGAACTCCAAGGCGGACGTGGCCCGGCTGCACGCCGCCGGCCGGAAGGTCATCTGTTACGTCAACGTCGGCGCGTGGGAGAACTTCCGGCCCGACAAGGACGACTTCCCCCGCTCGGTGCTCGGCGGCACCAACGGCTGGGCGGGCGAACGCTGGTTGGACATCCGCAAGCTGTCCGTACTGCGGCCCATCATGGAGCGGCGCTTCGACATGTGCCGCGACAAGGGCTTCGACGCGGTGGAGCCCGACCTGGTGGAGGGCTATGGCAACGACACCGGGTTCCGCCTCACCGGCGCCGACCAGCTCCGCTACAACCGCATGATCGCGGACCTCGCGCATGCACGCGGGATGTCGGTGGGCCTGAAGAACGACCTTCCGCAGATCCCGCAACTGCTCGCCGACTTCGACTTCGCGGTCAACGAGGAGTGCGCGCAGTACGACGAGTGCGCGCGTCTCGCCCCGTTCGTCGAGGCGGGCAAGGCCGTGTTCCATGTGGAGTACGACGAACCTCCCAGTGCCTTCTGCGCCGAGTCGAGGCGGCTGGGCCTGTCGTCGATGCAGAAGAAGCTGGAGCTCGGGGTGTGGCGCAAGCCCTGCTGACGGCGGCGCGGGGTCCGGTCAGCGGACGACGTCGAAGACGGCCTTCTGCACGCCGTTGGAGTAGGCCTCCTGCTCGACCAGCTTCAGCTGCTGCGTGTCCTTGTCCGTCGTGCTGAACAGGCGCTTGCCGGCGCCGAGCAGCAGCGGGTAGACGAGCAGGTGGTAGCGGTCGATCAGGCCCGCGTCGGACAGCGCGTGGTTCAGCGCGGCGCTGCCGTGCACGATGATCGGGCCGCCCTCGGTCTCCTTGAGGGCGGCGACCTCGTCGAGCGCGCGCAGGATCGTGGTGTCGCCCCAGTTCGAGACCAGGGCGTCCGCGGTGAGCGTGGTGGAGACGACGTACTTCGGCAGTGTCTTGTAGTGGGAGAACTCCGGCATGTCCGGCCACACCGGGCTGAACGCCTCGTAGCTGGTGCGGCCCATCAGGATCGCGGTCGACTCCTTCTGTTCGCGCTCCTTGATCTCGAACGCCTCGGGGACGAACTCGACGCCCTTGAAGGTCCACCCGGAGTTCCGGTAGCCGGGTTCGCCACCGGGGGCCTCGACGACGCCGTCGAGGGAGATGAAGGCGGTGCTGATCAGAGTACGCATCTCGGTTTCCTTGCTGTCTGGATGTCCGGTGTCCGGTGTCCGGTTCCAGCATCGGACCGACAAATTATTTTGTCAAGGAAAGCCGAGTTGTCGGTCGAGGGCCGCAACAGACACCGGTCCCGCAGGCCGATGACCTGCGGGACCGGTGTCGAAAGCGCTGTGTGGAAGTGCTGGAGCAGTCGGCGGGTGCGAAAGTGCCCCGGTGAACACGGTCACCCTCCCCCCAGGAGGCCAGCGTGTTCACCGGGGCCGGCGCCGTCTCTGCCGGTTCTTCACAGAGACGGATCGGGCGAGTCCCCCCTCGCCCGTCCGGCACCCCACCATCCCCCTGGGTGGGTGCCCGGCGCCTGCGTCAGGGCGTCAGTGTGGCCCACACCGCGTGTCCGCTGGTGAGCCGGGACCGGTCGACGCCCCAGGAGTCGGCAAGCCCCTCGACGAGCAGCAGTCCCCGGCCGCCCTCGTCGTCGGGGCCGGGCTCACGCACGAGCAGACCCCGCCGCGAGTAGTCGTGGTCGTGCACCTCCAGCCGCAGACAGCCGTCGGTGATCACGCCCACGCCGCACAGGATGCGGACGCTGAACGTGTGGCGAATGGCGTTGGTGACCAGCTCGGACACGAGTAGCACCGCGTCCTCGCACAGCTCGCCGGGCATCCCCCACCCGTTCAGGTGCTCTCTCATGGAGCGGCGGGCGACTCTGACGCTGGAGCGGTGCGCGGGCAGCTCCATCCAGTGCGCCTGCTCGGGGTCGACGACGTCTAACAGATCGAGCGGGGAGGTCGCGTGGGGGGACACGGTGGTTGCCTTCCGTGAGGCGGGTGCGGCGGGGAGCAGGCAGAGCTGAGCAACGTCCGCACGGGAGACGTACGTTGCCCGTGAGCGTGACCGCGATTTACTCAAGTAACTATGCGCGCAGCCGGGTTCAACCTGCAACCGACTCCCTGATAATTTCAGCATGCCGGTGTCGACGTGGTCGCTTCATCAAGTGACTGTCAGGCTTGCGCCGGTGATGTTCCCTCAGGAGGTAGGGCGTGAGCGAAGGACGGTCGAACGCGGGCAGCAGCGCCAGTGCGCCCACCGTGCTGCGCATGATCCTGGGCCGCAGACTCCAGGAGCGGCGCCAGGAGGCGGGCGTGTCACTGGAGGAAGCGGCGCGGGCGCTGCGGGTCGCTCCCCTGACCATCCGCCGTCTGGAGAAGGCGGAGGTGGCGCTGAGGCCTCTCTATGTGGAGAAACTCCTTGAGACCTATGGCGCCGACTGGCAGGAGACGGACGAGTTCGTCGCCTTCGCCGAGCGGGCCAACGCGCCCGGCTGGTGGCACACCTACCGTGATGTGCTGCCCACCTGGTTCAGCACCTACGTGAGCCTGGAGACCGGCGCCAAGGCCCTGCGTAACTACGAGCCGCACTACGCCACGGGGCTGCTGCAGACCCCCGAGTACGCCCGCGCGGCGCTCGGCGGCGGCTTCCCCAACGACCGCGACCAGGACCTGGAGCGGCGCGTGAACCTCCGGCTGCGCCGTCAGGCCCTGCTGGAGAGAGCCGACGCGCCCACCCTGTGGGTGGTCATGGAGGAGGCCGTCCTGCACCGTGCGGTCGGCGGCCCCCAGGTGATGCGGACGCAGATGGAACGGCTCCTGAAGGTCTCGGAGCTGGAGCACGTCAGCGTCGACGTCGTGCCGTTCGCCGCCGGCGCCCATGTGGGCGCGTGTGCCCCGTTCACCTACTTCCGTTTCGAGGAGCCCGAGCTTCCCGACGTCGTCTACAGCGAGATCCCCTCCGACGCGACGTACCTGGACCAGCGGTCCGACGTCGTGGCCCATCTGGAGGCGCACAACCGCATGTCCCTGCTCACCTCCGACGCACAGAGCAGGGCACTGCTGAACCACATGCGCAAGGAGTACTCATGACCATCATCGACGGCAGCGCCCACGACGTCTACAACGGCATGCCCGCCACGGACCTCGGCGAGCAGGGCTGGGAGTCGCCCTGGAGCGGCCCCAACGGAGGTCAGTGCGTGCAGACGAAACAACTCGCCGACGGACGGGTGGCGCTACGGCAGTCGACCGATCCGGCCGGTCCCGCCCTGATCTACACCCCGGAGGAGATCACGGCGTTCGTCGCCGGGGTCAAACGGGGCCTCGCCGACCATCTGACCACTGACTGAACTCCCCCACGCACCCCCCGGCAAGGACCACTTCGACATCGACTCCTGGGAGAAGGTCGCCGGGATCCACCACGACGGCGGCACTTCGGTGCGGTTCCGCACGCGCGACGAGGTGGGCTGCCGTACCGCACGGTGACACGGCGGTACGACAGCCCGAGGCAGCCCCGGGGGCGGGTCAGCCGATGTGGTAACTGTCCCCGTACACCTTCCAGTCCAGCGGGGTGTTCAGGCACAGGTTGCCCTTGCGCAGGAAGACCCGCTGCTCGGTGTCAACCCTGGTGGTGTCGCTGTGGGCCTCCTCCTGCTTCATGGCCCATACGCGCGCGTCGAGGAAGGCGTTGAGGTAGGTCACCTCGTCGCCGCCCTGCGCCGGCGGCTTCGCCTTGCCGAGGGCGCGCTTGCGTATGTTGCGGAAGCTGGTGGAGTCGTCGCCGTCGCCGTGCATGACGATGGCGTCGTAGTAGGCGAACTGCCCCAGCGTGCCCAGCCGGTCCGTCTTGCCCTGCTGTACGGCCGGGTTGAAGTACACCCGGTCGCGCTCGTCGTTCTGCGCCTGCTGGAACGCGGTGTCCTGGGCCGCCTTGCGCCAGTCGGAGGGGAAGTTCGGGTCGAGGCCGGAGTGCGAGTCGGTTCCGTTGACCCGGCGCAGTGCCGGGAGGTACTTGGCGAGCACGTTGCCGGGCTTGCGGTCGGTGTACAGCTGTACGAGGTCGAGCATGTCGCCGGTGCCGGAGCAGAATCCGATGATTCCGGCGGTGTAGCCGCGGCCGTCGCCGATGTCCTCGATGTACTTGTACTGCGCCTTCCAGTCGAGCGAGGAGTTCTCCGCGCTCGACACCAGCTTCATGGCGATCTCCTTCTTCGCCGGGTCGTCGAGACCCACACAGCTCGCGGCCGCCGAGGCGGCGGAGGCGGCCGAGGCGTGCGCGGGACGCAGCAGCACGGCGCCGGCCGCGGACGCGCCGAGCAGGGCGAGCAAGGTGCGACGGGAGGTCAGGACGGTGTTCGTCGTGGGGTTGTTCGGATGCCTCACGTGGGCTCCAGAAGGTGGGGGGTGGACCGGGATGTTCTGATAGGAAGGTTTCCTATCAGAGCTCGTCGGTGATGTGTACCCGTCACGCAGAAAGTTCGTAGAGTCGAACAAGACAGGTACGGACCACGGGGACGGCGGCCGGTTCAGGCAACCGGCCGTGCGCATCCCGGCCAAGCCACGACCAACGCAGTCGTGACTGCCCGGCTTCGCCTAGTTGGTCTTCGACGCCAGGGACAGCACCTCGTCGGCCAGCGGCTTGTCGAGGGCCGCGTGGACCAGGCCGTCGGCCAGGCGGGGCATCTCGCGGCCGGGGACGAGACCGCTGAGCTTTTCGGGCGAGGCGGGCAGTCCGAGCCGCCGGGCGCCGTCCAACGCCTTGCGGTCGAAGTACGGTGCGAACTCCGGCCACACTCCCTGGACGTCACGCAGGAAGATGTCGGCTCCCGTGGGCCCGATCCCGGGTATGTCCGTCAAGGCCTTCCGCGGGTCGCTCTCCCCGCGCAGCCTGCGCAGATCGCCGTCGTACCGTTCGAGGAGCAGTTCGGCTCCCTTGCCGAGCATGGTGGAGGTGCGCTCGTCGTAGCGGCGGTAGCCGCCCTTGCCGAGGGCGTCGACGCGTTGCTGCCAGGATGCGTCCGCCATCGACCGCGCGTCGCGCAGCCCGGCGTCGAACAGGGCCCTGGCCGCGGCCACCGCGATGTCGGCCCTGATACGGGCGCTGAGGAGGTTCGCGAGCACGAGCGTCTGGTACAGCGGTGCGGGGGTGTTGCGCAGGCGGATGCCGGCCTGCGCCGGATAGGTGCGCCGCTGCCGGTCGAGCAGCGCGTGCACGACCGCCTCGTCCGTCGTGCCGGTCGTCTTCCTGTCGGAGTTCCTGTGGGTCTTCGTCGTCATGGTCCATTCACCGACTCACCGTTGTCACCGGTATGCGAAGGCACCGAGGTGTGCGCTGGGGCCGACTACCCGGTCCGGTCCGGGTGATGCGACCGTCCCCCCGGCCGCGCCCCCGCTCCGGGGGAGCGATGCCGAGACCGCACGCCGTGTCGGGTTGGGCGCCGTGTAATCCGCCGTGTCGCAGGTACTCGATCCGCAGGACCGTTTCCTGAGGACCTGAGGAGATGACTGGGATGCTGTTCCTCGGACTGCTCCTTCTCGCGGCGACCGTCGCCTTCACCGCCCTGGCGATCGCCGGCAACCTGTCCGGCGGACCTGGTTACACCGTGTCCGTGCTCGATCACCACATCGCCACCCTCAGCCCGCTCGCGATCTTCTGCTCTGGTCTCGCGCTGGCGCTGATCTTCTGTCTGGGTCTGGCCGTCATGGCCGTCAGTACCGCCCACCACCGCCGTGACGGACGTATGGGCAGGGCCCCTGACACCACCACGACCGGCCGCTTCACAGGGCCTGCGACCGGGGCCTGAACTCACCGGGAAGGGCGCCGCTCCCGACGCAGCCGACGCATCACGACCAGCAGGTCCAGGGCCGCCGCCAGGGCGAGGACCCCGCAGACGACGGCGAGGGCGACCAGGACTGCGCGGCCGGGACTGTCCACTGCCCGGGAGTGTGCGGCCCAGACGCCGAACAGCACGCATGAAGCGGCGAACAGCGGCAGGAAGATGCCGCTCAGCAGCAGGCGCAGGCGTACCGCGCTCCGGGCGGTGACCGGTTCGGTACCGGTCCGCGGGACGCGGCCGCCGATCATTCCTGAGCGCGCCCGCGACAGCGGCTGCCGGGTTCGCCCGAGAGGCTCGTGACGCACGGCGTTTCCCCTTTCTCGGTGGCCCGGCACATCTCTGTGCACCGGCCGGGTAGCCCGTACCGGCGCCGCCAAACCACCCACCAGACCGGGTAGTGGAATATTCAACTATGCTGCCCGGTTGACGGGCTCGAAGGAGGTCACGAGTGGACACCACGTACTACGACCAGGGAACTCTCGCCGAACGCTGGGACCGCGCCCAGCTGTTCTTCGACGCCAAGGACTACGCGGGCGCCGCGCGGGTGCTCGCCCGGCTGGTCGAGGAGGTGCCGGAGCAGACCGGACCCCGGCTGCTGCTGGCGCGCGCCTACTACCACTCGGCCCAACTGCGCTGTGCCGAGGCCGAGTTGCGGGAGATCGTCGAACGCGACCCGGTGGAGCACTACGCCCGGCTGATGCTGGGCCGCACGCTCCAGCGGCAGGCCCGGCACGAGGAGGCGGAACCGCATCTGCGCCTCGCCTCGGCACTGGCGGGCGACTTCCCGCAGGACTGAGCGTCAGTCAGGTGAAAGGGGTCCCTGGATTCCAGGGACCCCTTTGACTGTCGTACGGCTGTCACAGCGGAGTGGCCGCGTGCAGGATCAGGAACAGGGTGACCGCAGAGTTCGCCGAGGACATCGCCGACACGAGGGTGCCCGCGGCCGCGCCCCAGACGGCGAGGCCGGCCGCGGTGAACGCCGACGGCCAGCCGCGGGCCGAGGGGGCGGGACCGAGCAGCGCGGCGACCCGGCGCGGCACCGGTCCGGTGGCGGCCAGCGCGGCCAGGGTCGGGGCCGGGGTGCCCCTGGACAGCAGCGCCGCCCTGCCGATGGCAAGGGCGACCGTGCGCCGGTCCCCCACCGAGCGAGCCGCCTCCTCGTCCGCGCAGCGCTCGGCGGTGTAGGCGACCGCGGTACGAAGCGGCCACAGGAAGGGGTTGGCGCGTGCCGCCAGGTGCACGGCGAGCAGGTACCGGTGGTGCCGGGCGGCGACATGGGCGCGTTCGTGGGCGAACAGGGCCCGGCGCTCACCGGGGGCGAGGCCGTCGAGGAGCGCGGTGGTGACGACGATCCGATCGGGCAGCGCATAGGCGTAGGGGGTCCGGTCGGGCAGGACGGACACCTTCCGGCCGGGCAGTCCGGTCAGCGCCCGCCGGGCGAGCCGGGTGACCCGGCGGTGCCGATGGAGGGTGCGCCCGCACAGCACGGCGACCGAGCCGAGCGCGGGGATGGCGGCACGGCCCGCGAACCCGTCCTGCGGCACGGCGGCCCGCACCTCCGGGTCGGACCACGCGTCCGGGAGGGGGTTGGCGGGGAGCTGGGCGGTGCCGACCACCATCAGCAGGGCCAGGCAGAGCGTGCTGCACACGGCCATCACCACGGCCACCGCGGTGAGCAGCCGGATGGTGGTGCGCGGATGCAGCCGTCCCTCGGCCAGCCGTGCGACGGGCCAGGCGGTCAGCGGCAGGACCAGCGGCAGGAAGACGAAGACCCCCATGGGCGGTCAGTCTTCCGTACCGCCATGGTCGGTGTGCGCGGTGTTCCAACTGTTCACCCGTCCCGGCCCGGCGGTCTCCAGGAGCGCCCGCAGCACCTGCTCGTCGCCGGGCGGCAGCGCGGTGACGAAGCTCGCCAGGACGGCCTCGCGGTCCCGTTCGCCGTCGAGGAGCCGGCGCATCCGCAGGGCGGCGAGCCGGGCCACGTCGGCGGTCGGCGTCCACAGGAAGGCGCGGCCCCGCCGTTCACGGGCGACGACGTCCTTGGCGAGCAGCCGGGTCAGGATGGTCACCACGGTGGTGTAGGCGAGGTCGCCGCCGAGCCGCTCCTGCACCCAGGCGGCGGTGACGGGACCGCCGGCCTCGCGCAGCGCGCCGAGCACCTGACCCTCCAGCTCCCCCTGCCCGCGCCGGGCCCGCGCCATAGTCCCCGTCTCCCTCCGGCGTGGTGACACGCTCGTCGGCGTGTCTCACCACGCTACTTCACGCCGCCCCTGCTGCCGTAGGTCCGCCGCCCACGGCGGTGCGCGATCTCGCCGAGCGCGATGTCCACGGCGATGAAAGCGGCGAGCGGGATCCCGAGCAGGGGCACGAAGTAGCCGACCACCGCGATCACCGCCATCGCCGGGACCAGGAGGTACGGCGGGACCTCCGCCCAGGCTCCGCGCGGGATGGGCCGCCCGAAGGCGGCGCCGCGGCCGCGCTGCCACCACATGCGGTAGCCCCACAGGATCAGCAGGATCAGGGAGAGCGCGAGCAGTGCCAGGGCGAGCTGGTTGACGATGCCGAAGAGGATCCCGGTGTGCAGGTCGATGCCCCAGCGGGTGAGTTTGGCGAGAACCGGGTAGTCGGCGAACCGCAGTACGTCGGTCACCTCGCCCGAGGACGGGTCGACGGCGACCGAGTCCTGTTTCTCGGGCCAGCTGCGCTGGATCTGCCGGACGACGTAGGCGCTGTTCGCGTCGGCGGGCGGGACGATCTCGACGGGGTTGCCGAGGCCCTCGGCGCGGGCGGCCGCGAGCACCTTGTCCAGGCCCACCCCGTGCTGGGCGTCGCCGCCGGTCATGGACGCCATGTCGTGCCCGGCGTGTTCGCCGCCGCTCGCGGCCGCCGAGACGGACGGCGTGGCCTGGCCGAGCGAGGTGCGCAGCTCGTCGATGTTGGCACCGGCATAGGTCGACCAGGTCAGGCCGGTCGCCGACAGGAAGACGAAACCGGCGGCGGCCCAGACGCCGACGCCGCCGTGCAGGCCGAGGGTGCGCCGCCGCCCGCTGGTGCCGCGCACCTTGCGCAGCGCCCGCCGCCGGGAGAACCACAGCACCAGTCCGCCGCCCGCGATCACCCACAGCCAGCTTGCCGCGAACTCGCTGTAGAGCCGCCCGGTGTCGCCGAGGTGCAGATCGCGGTGGAGTTCGTCGATCCAGGTGCGCAGCGGCAGCGCGCCGGTCGAACCGTACTGTTCGAGCGCGCCGCGCACCTTCCCGGTGTACGGGTCGACGAAGACGGCGAGTGTGTGGTCCGCACCGACGCCCTTCACCCCGGACAGCAGGACCCTGGTGGTCGCGTCCGCCTCCGGGGCGGGCCGTATCGCGGAGACGGTCCCCTCGGGGTGGGCCTTGCGGGCCGCGGCGACCTGCTCGGAGATGGGCAGTTCGGTCTTGCCCACCGGGACGGTCAGCTCATGCGCGTACACCAGCTTCTCGACCTGGAAGGAACAGGCGTACAGCAGGCCGGTGGTGGCGGCGACGAGCAGGAAGGGGGCGACCAGAACGCCGGCGTAGAAGTGCAGACGCAGGACGAGGGGGCGCAGCGGGGCCCAGCGGCTCGGGGACGCGGCCGGGAGGGAGGTTTGCGGGGGCTCGTCCGATGGGGGTCCCCCCGATCGAGCGGAGCCGAGATTGGGGGAGGTCGAGGGGGCTGTGGACATCGGCGGGGTTCTCCGGGGACTCGTGCGGGGGATGATGCCGGTCCAGTAGTCGGGGGGTGAGGGGGCCGAGTTCCCGGCGAGTAAAGTGACCCGCGTCACATCCCCTCCCGTGGCATGCTGGCCCGATGGCATCTCCCAGTGATCGCGCACCTCTTGCCGAGCGGGTCGAGGAACTCCTCGCCGGCGGGGGCCCGTTGCCCATCGTCGCGGCGGGCGACCCGGTCCTGCGGCGCGGAACCGAGCCGTACGACGGCCAGTTGGGCCGCGAGCTGCTGGCCCGGTTCGTCGGGGCGCTGCGCGACACCATGCACGCGGCACCGGGCGTGGGCCTGGCCGCACCCCAGGTCGGCATCCCGCTGCGGCTCGCGGTGATCGAGGATCCGGCGCCGGTACCCGAAGAGGTCGCCGTCGCCCGCGGCCGGGTCCCGCAGCCCTTCCGGGTGCTGGTCAACCCGGTCTACGAGCCCGTCGGCAGCGCCCGCGCCGCCTTCTTCGAGGGCTGCCTGAGCGTGCCGGGCTATCAGGCGGTGGTGGCCCGGCCCGCCGAGGTACGACTGCGCGGCCAGGACGAGCACGGCCGCGCGGTCGACGAGGTGTTCACGGGGTGGCCGGCCCGGATCGTCCAGCACGAGACCGACCACCTCGACGGCACGCTCTACCTGGACCGAGCCGAACTCCGCTCACTGTCGTCGACCGAGACGATGGCGGAGCGCTGGGCCGAGCCGAGCCCGACGACGGCGGCGGCGGAGCTGGGCTTCAGGCTGCCCTGACCAGGACCGCCTCCCGGTCGGGAGCGCCCCCGAAGGGGCGCTGGGCCGTATCGCTACGCGGCCCCTTCGGCCCTCACCCCCGGTACGCCTCCAGCAACCGCAGCCACACCTCGCTCAACGTCGGATACGACGGCACCGCATGCCACAGCCGGCTGATCGGCACCTGCCCGGCCACGGCGACCGTCGCCGAGTGAATCAGCTCGCCCACACCGGGGCCGACGAAGGTGACCCCGCGCAGGATCTCCGCCTCCAGGTCGACGACCATGCGGGCGCGGCCCTTGTACCCCTCGGCGTACAGGCCCGCCCCGGCGACCGAGGAGAACTCGACGTCGACGGCCCGCACCCGGTACCCCGCCTGCTCCGCCTCGGCGAGGGAGAGCCCGACCGCCGCCGCCTCCGGGTCGGTGAAGACGACCTGCGGTACGGCGTGGTGGTCGGCGGTGGCCGCGTGGGCGCCCCAGGGGCCGTCCAGGAGGGGCGTGTCGGAGGCGCGGGCGGCGATGGTGTCGCCCGCGATCCGGGCCTGGTACTTGCCCTGGTGGGTGAGGAGCGCCCGGTGGTTGACGTCGCCGACGGCGTAGAGCCAGTCGGTGCCCTCGACCAGGAGGGTGTCGTCGACGGTGAGCCAGGAGCCCGGTTCCAGGCCGACGGTGTCCAGGCCGATGTCGTCGGTGTGCGGGACGCGTCCGGTGGCGAAGAGGATCTCGTCGGCCTCGATGCGGTCGCCGGCGTCGGTCACGGCCACGACCGTGCCGTTCTCGCGAGTCACCGACTCGACGGAGGTGCCGGTGCGGACGTCGACACCTGCCTCCTTGAGCGCCTCGGCGACGAGTTCACCGGCGAACGGCTCCATGCGGTTGAGCAGGCCCTTGCCGCGGACCAGAAGGGTGACCCGGGAGCCGAGGGCCTGCCAGGCGGTGGCCATCTCGGTGGCGACGACACCGCCGCCGACGACGATCAGCCGGCCGGGCGCCTCCTGGGCGCTGGTGGCCTCGCGGCTGGTCCAGGGCTTGACCTCGGCGAGGCCGGGCAGATGGGGCAGCTGGGCGCGGGTGCCGGTGGCGACGGCGACCGCGTGCCGGGCGGTGAGGGTGGTGAGGGTGCCGTCGGGGCCGGTCACGGTGACCGTGCGGGGTCCGGCGAGGCGGCCGTGGCCGCGGTACAGGTCGGCACTGATGCCGTCGAGCCAGGCGACCTGGCCGTCGTCCTTCCAGTGCGAGGTGAACTCGTTGCGGCGGGCGAGGACCGCGGGGGTGTCGAGGGGGCCCTGGACCGCCTGGCTGAGACCGGGCAGGCGGCGGGCGTCCGCCTGGGCGATGACCGGGCGCAGCAGGGCCTTGCTGGGCATGCACGCCCAGTACGAGCACTCGCCGCCGACGAGTTCGCTCTCCACGACCGCGGTGGAGAGGCCGGCCGCACGGGTGCGGTCGGCGACGTTCTCCCCCACGGGCCCGGCCCCGAGCACCACTACGTCGTAAGCGATGGATTCCGTTTCCGTCATGGGGTCAGTCTTACGGGTGGTGTGCGCCGGGGCCACACGGGTACCTGGCCGGAATACCCACCCGGCCTGACGTGTTGTGCGGACGGTCCGTCCCGGAGCGGGGCGCCCCCCACATCAGGAAGAGGGAAACACGCATGAGCAGCACCGTGGAACTCACCAAGGAGAACTTCGACCAGACGGTCACCGAGAACGAGTTCGTTCTCATCGACTTCTGGGCGGCCTGGTGCGGCCCGTGCCGTATGTTCGCCCCGGTCTACGAGAAGGCCGCGCAGGCCAACCCGGACCTGGTCTTCGCCAAGGTCGACACCGAGGCGCAGCCGGAACTGGCCGCGGCGTTCGACATCCAGTCGATCCCGACGCTGATGATCGTCCGCGACCAGGTCGCCGTCTTCGCCCAGCCGGGCGCCCTCCCGGAGGCCGCCCTGACGGACGTCATCGGCCAGGCGCGCAAGCTGGACATGGACGAGGTGCGCAAGAGCATCGCCGCGCAGCAGGGCGGCGCGCAGGGCGAGTGACGGCCTACCGCCCGGGTGAGAAGCTACCGCCTGAGTAACACCCCATAGCCGCAGTTAGGGACCCTAACTGCGGCTATATCTTTTAGCTGGGTCTGCTGGCTGTAGCTCGATTCAGAAGGGGTACGGTGCCACGTCCCCGCGCACGGTCGTCCACCGCACGTCCGTGAACGCGTCCAGGTTGGACTCGCCGCCGAACCGCGCCCCGGTGCCGGAGGCGGCGACTCCGCCGAAGGGGGCCACGGCCTCGTCGTTCACGGTCTGGTCGTTGATGTGGACGATGCCGGTCGGGATGCGTTCGGCGAGGTCCAGGCCGCGTGCCGCGTCCCGGGTGACGATGCCGAGGGAGAGGCCGTAGGAGCTGTCTGCCGCGAGGGCGGCGGCCTCGGCGGTGTCGGCGAAGGCGCGGACGGGCGCGACCGGCCCGAAGACCTCCTCGGTGTAGGCGGGGGTGCGGTCGTCGACGCCGGTGATGACGGTGGGCCGGTAGAAGAGCTTCTCGTGGGTGCCGCCGGCGGCGAGTTTCGCGCCGTGGGCGGTGCTCGACTCCACCAGGGCGTGGATCTTGGCGAGTTGGCCGGCGTCGATGATCGGGCCGAGGTGGACCTGCTCGCGGTGCGGGTCGCCGACGGCGAGGGAGTCGGCCTTGGCGGCGAGGCGTTCGACGTACTCCTCGACCAGGGAGGCGTGGACCAGGTGCCGTCCGGTCGTCATGCAGATCTGGCCCTGGTGGAAGAAGGATCCCCAGGCGGCGGTGGAGATCACCGCGTCGAGGTCGGCGTCCTCGAGGACGATCAGGGCGGAGTTTCCGCCGAGTTCGAGGTGGGCGCGCTTGAGATGGCGGCCCGCGGCCTCACCGACCGCGCGGCCGGCCGCCGTCGATCCGGTGAAGGAGATGACCGGCACCTGCGGGTCCTCGGCCAGTGCCGCGCCGACGTCGGCCCCGCCGGGCAGCACCTGCAACAGCCCTTCGGGCAGTCCGGCCGCGGCGAACATCGCGGCGAGGGAGAGCCCGCCGCAGACGGCGGTGCGCGGGTCCGGCTTCAGGACCACCCCGTTGCCCAGGGCGAGGGCGGGGGCGACCGACCGGATGGACAGGATCAGCGGCGCGTTGAACGGCGCGATCACCCCGGTCACGCCGACCGGGACCCGGCGGGTGTACGACAGCCGGGGCGCCTCGCTGGGCAGGACCTGGCCCGCCGGGCGGGAGGCGAGGGCGGCCGCCTCGTAGCACTCCTGGGCGGCGACGTGCAGTTCGAAGTCCGCCTTGCCGGGTATGGAGCCGGACTCGCGGACGATCCACTCGCGCAGTTCGTCGGCGTGCTCCGTGAACAAGTCGCCCGCGCGACGCAGGACTTGGGCCCGCACGAAGTGCGGTGCGCGGGCCCAGTCGCGCTGCGCGGCACGGGCGGCCGTGGCGGCCGGGGAGACGTCCGCGGGAGCAGCCAGGGTGACCGTGCCGAGCGTGTCGCCGGTGGCGGGCTCGGTGACGGCGTACTGCGGGCCGGACAGGGCGCTCGCCTGCCAGGTCTTCGGGTCGAGCAGCGGCATGTCGGCTCTCCGATCGATCACCGGGTTGCGCGGCCCACGTCGTCCGTGAGCCGTTTTGTTGAGCGCGCAACATCCTAGTCAGGGCGTCGGGAAAAGCACCGCCCCGACCAGGGTGACCGATCAGCTGGACTCGCGCCGCACCACCGAGGCGCCGAGCACCGTATGTGTCTCCGGTGCGCCGCCCGGGTCGCGCACCAGGCGGTCGACCAGTTCGGCGAGGTCACGGCCGGACGGCAGGTCGATATGGATCGTGGAGAGCCGGGGCCGCAGCAGCCGGCCGAGCATCAGGTCGTCGGCGCCGACCACGGCGGTGTCCTCGGGGACGCGCACGCCCGCGTCCTGGAGGGCGCGCATCAACAGCATCGCGTACTCGTCGTTGTACGCGAACACCGAGTCGACCTCCAATTCCCGCCAGCGCGCGGCGAGTCGGGCGGCCGACTCCTCCGTGTAGCCGAGCGGCAGCCCGGTCACCGTGGCGTCGGTGTCGCACAGGGCCTGGCGAACGCCTTCGAGGCGAGGCCGGGAGTAGGTCTCCAGGCCGGTCTCCTCGGGGACGACCACGCCGATGCGGCGCCGGCCGCGGGCGTACAGGTGGGTACCGGCGCAGCGGCCGACGGCGTCATGGTCCATCAGCAGGGCGTGCGCGCCGTCGACCCGCTCGGGGCCGAGGGTGACCACGGCGCGGGCGCCGGCCCGCTTGAGGACGGCGACGCCCTCGACGCCGAGGCCGGCACCCGGAACCAGCACGGCGACCGGCCTCAACTCGGCCCAGGCCCGGGCGGCTTCGTCGCCGCGCAGGCCCGCGGTGCCGTACTGGACCACCGTGTAGTCGAGGCGGCTGAGGGCCCACTGGAGGTCGTTGATGAACTGGCCGTACAGCGGGCCCATCGGGATGGCCGGGGCGGGCATCAGGACCATACGGCTGTGGCCGGCGCGCAGGCTGCGGGCGGCCGCGTGGGGCACGTATCCGAGTTCCTTGGCGGCCTCGTGGACCCGGCGGCGGGTGGGCTCGCTGATCCGTACGGCACTGGTGTTGTTGAGGACGTAGGAGACGGTCGCGCGAGAGACGCCGGCCAGACGGGCCACATCGGCGCTCGTGGGGACCGAGCGCGGAGTCGGCGACGCTGCCGAGGGCGTATTCGGTATCTGCACCATGACGTACGGCATCTTGGCAGAAGGCCGGGGCGGGGGGCCCGGCGGGGCAAGGTGGTTCACCGTTGCACGAAGTGGGCCCGCCACACCGCCGGACGAACAGGTTCGTCCCGAACTTGTTCGCAACGAACGCGTTCGTTACATGGGATCGTCTTCACCGACACCGACACCGAGGCGGCCAGGCGGGCCGTACTCCAGCACTTCGACGGCTGGGACAAGAGCCTGCGGGCGCTGGTCGCGGACGCCGGGGGCGTGCTGGTGCCGCGGCGGATCCACGCCCTGCCGGTAGGCCACCGCTGGGACCGGGGGCCCGGCGTCACCCTGCTCGGTGACGCGGCCCATCTGATGTCGCCGTTCGCCGGCGAAGGCGCCAATCCGGCGTTGATCGACGGCGCCGACCTGGGCCTCACGCTGGTCGCGCACCCCGGTGACACCGAGGCTGCCCTGGCCGCCTACGAGGAGCCGATGTTCGCGCGCGCCGAGCGGTCCGCGGCGGAGTCCGCGCAGAACGGCGCCGTGCTGTTCCGCGCCGACGCACCGCAGGGCCTGGTCGGCATGTTCACCGCCCACGGGAAGGAGGTCAGCGGGGCGGCTCCGTCCGCGTGACCCGGGCGACCAGGTCGATCCAGCCGGCCTCCAGGCGCTCCATCGGCATCCCGCACTGCCTGGTCAGATGGTGGATCAGGGCGGGGTCGAGATAGCCCAGCAGCGTGTGGGCGAGCAGTTCGCAGTCCGCGTCCGGCTGGATCTGCCGCAGCAGCACGGTGACATGGGTACGCAGCGCCGCCATCGAGGGGTGGGCGTGGCGCCGGGTGGGCTCGGGCTGGGCGGCCAGCTGCAGATCGAGCTGCTCGGCGGCGCGGTACAGCACCGCGACACCGAACGCCCGCAGCCGCTCGACCGGCGGGGCACCGGGGCCCAGCGGCGGCGGCCCGCCGAGGAAGTCGGCCTGGAGTCGGCGCGCCGAGTGGTCGAGCAGCGCCATCAGCAGCCCGGTGCGGTCACCGAAGCGGCGGAACACCGTGCCCTTGCCCACCTCGGCCGCCGCGGCCACCGCCTCCATGGTGACGCCGGCCACCCCGTGCTCGGCGATCAGCCGGGCGGCGGCCTCCAGCAGCCGGGCGCGGTTGCGGGCCGCGTCGGCGCGCAGGCACAGCTCTTCGGCGGCGGGCCCCACATCGAGCAACTGGGGGGCGTCGAAGGGCTCCTGGGGCTGCGGGAAGGGCGGCAGGACGCTGGACATGAAGACAGCGTAAAGCATCGGGAACAGAACTGGACCGCAGTCCGTTTAAGGTGTTAGAAATTAACCGGACCTCGGTCCGGATTCGTAACAGCAGCGTTTCAGCCCCCTTGGAGTTCCCCCATGTCTGTCCGCATCCTTGCGCTCGTCGGCAGCCTTCGTGCCGGTTCCCACAACCGCCAGCTCGCCGAGGCGGCCGTCAAGCTCGCCCCCGAGGGTGCCGAGGTCGAGGTCTTCGAGGGCCTGGCCGACATCCCGTTCTACAACGAGGACATCGACGTGGAGGGCAGCGTCCCGGCCGCCGCCGCGAAGCTGCGCTCGGCCGCCCAGGCCGCCGACGCCTTCCTGCTCTTCTCCCCCGAGTACAACGGCACCGTCCCGGCCGTCCTGAAGAACGCCATCGACTGGCTGTCCCGCCCCTACGGCGCCGGCGCCTTCGGCGGCAAGCCGGTCGCCGTCGTCGGCACCGCCTTCGGCCAGTACGGCGGCGTGTGGGCGCAGGACGAGGCCCGCAAGGCCGTGGGCATCGCCGGCGGCAAGGTGGTCGAGGACATCAAGCTGTCGATCCCCGGCTCGGTGACCCGCTTCGCCGAGACCCACCCGGTCGACGACGCCGAGGTCGCCGCCCAGCTGACCGAGGTCGTCGCGCGTCTGCACGGCAACGTGGCTGTCGCCGCCTGAGGCCCTGCCTGACGGAAGGGGCCGGGACGCACAGAGCACCGGCCCCTTCGCGCCTCAGTCGATCGCGGCGAGCCGCTCGACGGCCGGGGCCGCGAAGCTCTCCATCCACCCCGAGGTCTCGCCCAGGCGGGGCGACAGGATGACGGTGTCGACACCCAGCTTGGCGTACCCCTCGATGTCCCGGGTGAAGGCGTCCAGGTCGCCCTCGGTGGCAGGCTCGGCGCCGTACGCGATGGTCTTGCGGATGGTGTCGTAGTCGCGCCCGACGGTGTCACAGTGCCCGCGCAGCACCTCCAGCTTGTGGCGCAGTTCCTCCGGCGAGGAGGGGATCAGATTGCAGGCGTCCGCGTACTGGGCGACCAGGCGCAGGGTCTTCTTCTCTCCCCCGCCGCCGATCATGATCTCCGGGTGCGGCGAGCTGACCGGCGCCGGTACGCACAGCGTCTCGGCGAGGCGGTAGTACCTGCCCTCGAAGGGGCCGTTGTTCTCCGGGTCCCACATCTGCAGGCAGATCCGCAGGGTCTCCTCCAGCCGCTCGAAGCGCTCGGCGAGCGGCGGGTACGGCACGCCGAGACTGTGGTGCTCACGGTCGTACCAGGCGGCCCCGATGCCCAGCGTGGCCCGGCCGCCCGACACCACGTCGAGAGTGGTGGCGATCTTGGCGAGGAGTCCGGGGTGGCGGTAGGTCACCCCGGTCACCAGGGCGCCCAGCTGGACGGTGGAGGTGCGGCCGGCGAGGTAGCCGAGCGTGGTGTAGGCCTCCAGCATGGCGTCCTCGGCGCCGCCGTTGAACTCCATCTGGAAGTAGTGGTCCATCACCGAGACCCAGCTGACACCCGCCGCCTCGGCCGCGGCACCGGCGGCGGCGAGTTCGGCACCCAGGGCGGGGCCGCCCTCGGGATGGTTGAACCGGTTGATGTGCACGCCCACGCGCATGGCCGTTCTCCGTTCCGCCCGGATGGTCTGCCGCCGTGCCGACGCTAGGACTTCGAGCGCACTCCAAGTCAAGCTTCGAAGATCGGCGGACTCCCGTGTCCTCGTCGGAGCCGAGGGCGAAGAGCATGTCGACGGAGTGGTATGACAGTCGGATCGACACGGCGGACCACCCGCCGGACGGCGGAGAGGTTCCGCCGTCCGGCGGCGCCGGCGGCCGGAGGGGCGCGCGGATCATGGCCGTACGAGCCGCAGTCCACCACCGCCGCGAGGAGCCGCCATGACCTCCGTACCGCCCCCGTTCGACCCCGAACTCGCCGCTGCCCTGGGACTGATCGGGGAGATGGTCTCACCGGGGTTCACGATGGACGACATAGCCACGGTCAGGCAGGGCGAGGGGATACGGCTGCTCGCCGACATTGACCTCACCATGGACGGCGCCTTCGAGGTGGAGGACCGCGCGGTACCCGGCCCGGCGGGCGCCCCCGAGATCTCCCTGCTGATCTGCCGGCCCAACGCCGCTCCCGGCCCCGCCCCGCTGCCGGTGATCTACCACGTGCACGGCGGCGGCATGGTGATCGGCAACAACCGGGTGGGCGTGGACCTCCCGCTGGCCTGGGCGAGGGAACTGGGCGCGGTGGTGGTGTCGGTGGAGTACCGGCTGGCGCCCGAGCATCCGCATCCGGCGCCGGTCGAGGACGTGTACGCCGGGCTGCTGTGGACGGCGGGGCACGCGAAGGAGATCGGCGGCGACCCTGAGCGGATCGTGATCGCCGGTGCGAGTGCGGGCGGCGGCCTCACCGCAGCCCTGGCGCTCCTTCTGAGGGACCGTCAGGGCCCTTCGGTCATCGGCCAGATGCTGATGTGCCCGATGCTCGACGACCGCAACGACACCCCCTCCAGCCACCAGATGAAGGGCCTCGGCGTCTGGGACCACACGGCCAACGAGACCGGCTGGACCGCCCTCCTCGGCGAGACCCGGGGCGGCCCCGACGTCTCCCCGTACGCGGCCCCCGCCCGCGCCACCGACCTCACGAACCTCCCCCCGGCCTTCCTCGACGTCGGCTCCGCCGAGACCTTCCGCGACGAGACCGTCACCTACGCCTCCCGCATCTGGCAGTCGGGCGGTGTCGCCGAACTCCACGTCTGGCCCGGCGGCTTCCACGGCTTCGACGGCTTCGCCCCCCAGGCCGCCCTGTCCCAGTCGGCGAGGACGGCCCATCTGGACTGGCTGCGGCGGCTGCTGGCGCCCTGAGGATCGGGCGGCCCCGGCGGTCAGCGCAGGCCCGGTGCTCCGCGGTACCGCGGCCTTGGGCCTGCGCTGTCCGTGATGGTCGCGCAGGCCGGGAGGGATGCGCAGGTGTGGGTCGGGGTCAGCAGGGTGTTGCGGGTGAAGTGGAGGTGCTGGGGGTCGCCGCAGTCGGGGGCGGCGGGCCAGGCGCCGGGGTAGGGGCGGCGGGGGAGCCAGGTGGGGACCTTGTCGTCCCAGTAGTTGTTCAGATAGCGGATGTTTCGGACCGGGCGGTTGCCCCAGTTCTCGCTGCAGCCGCCGATCGACGCCACGTAGTCGTGGACGACGTTGTCGCGAACGGTGATGCGGTTGCTGGAGTCGTCGGTGTAGATGCCGATGTTCCATACGCCGTGGGCGCTGTCGGTGACGGCGTTGCGGGCCACCAGCGCGCCGTTCGCGTAGGAGGGGCCCTGTTCGCCGCGCAGGTAGATGCCGCCGCCGTCGGCCAGCAGGCGGTTCGTGGCGAAGACGCGGTTGCCGAGGATGCGGTTGCGGCGGGTCAGGCCGCGCAGGTCCTCGCTGGGGCCGGAGAGGATGCCGGTGTACGGGACGTGGTCGACCTGGTTGTGGGCGATCAAGGTGTCCTGGGTGGCACTGTTCCAGATTCCCGAGGCCGCGCGGTACTCGACGCCGATGTGGTGGATCCAGTTGTCCGTGACGCGGTTGCCCGTGTTCGTGCCCCGGGTGGCCGGGGGCAGGACGCCCAGGGCGATACCGCCGTCGGAGATGTCCGTGAAGACGTTGCCGGTGACCGTGTTGTGCGAGCTGTCGGCGGCGAAGTCGACGCCCTGGGCGCCGAGATGGGTGAAGCCGTCGCCGGTGAGGGTGATGTGCTCGGCGTGCCGGAACGTGACGTTGCCGGGCACCGTGAGGGACGTGATGTCACCGCCCTTGCCCGGGCGCATGTACATGCTCCAGGCGGCGGCGAAACCGGCCGGCTCGTTCGGCGCCAGCCAGGTGGCGTGGGCGAAGGTCAGACCCCGGAGAGTGATGTCGTGGACGGGGTGGGTGGCGGAGCTGCCGGTCCCGCTGAGCAGGGTCTGGAGCGTGGGGGCCAGGACCTCGGTTCGGGTCATGTCCTCGCCCGGGCGGGGGCGGTAGAGGAGGGTGTGGTGGGCGGGGTGGGAGCGGTCCAGGTACCAACTACCTGCTTTGCCCAGGAAGTTCGGGGCGTTCTCCACCTCGTGGGTCTGTGTCAGGGCGTCCGCTCCGTACAGGGCCCGGGCCATCCGCCAGCACGGCTGGTCCATGGAGATCGTGGTCTTGCCCGCGGCGCGTGTGGAGATCGCGGCCACACCGCACCGGCCCTCCACGTAGTCGTAGCGGTACACGACTTCGAGGTCGGCGGGGTGGCGCCAGGAGAGCGGGGTCCTGCTGGTCGTGGTGTAGCCGGTGGCCGTCAGTTTCAGTTTTCCCGGCAGGGGTGCGCCCCGGGCCGCGCGCGGGGCGCGGTGACCGTCGACATAGAGCTGGCGGGTCTCCAGGGTCCCCACGTCGGCCCGCCAGACCCCGGGCTGCCCGGGCTCGGGGCGCCAGCCGGTGATCGGGCGTCCGCCGCTGAGGGTGACCGCCTCCGGGTGCCGGGTGCCGTAGCCGTACGCCTGGTAGACCACCCGGTGGCCGTGCCGGCCCGAGTCGGCGGGGGTCAGGCGGAGAGGAGCGGTCAGTCGGTAGGTGCCGCCGCGTAGGTTGACCACGAGGTCCGAGGTCATGTGCGGGGCCATGGCCCGTACCGCCTGCTGGGCACGGGCCGGTGTGGCGAAGGGCTGGTCGAGGGTGCCGGGCCCGTGGTCGTCGCCCCACGGGGCCACGTAGAGCTGCGTGGTGGATGGGTGGTGCGGGGCCGGTGCGCCGGCCGTCGATACCAGTACGGTCGCCATGGCCAGGGCGGCGACCGCACTCCCCCGTGCTGTCCTCACGTGATGCCTCCCGCTCGTCGGATGGTTCCATCGTGGGACGGGCGCGGTGGTCGGGGCGTCGGCCGATCGTCTATGCCTGGGTCTCTTTGGTCGTTGTCCGGGCAACCGGAGGAGGAGTCGGCGGTACGGCTGATGATCACAGGGACAACCCCCTGCGCCGGCCACCGCGTCCTGGTGCGGGCTTCGCCTTCGACCGGCGCGCTCTCAGCCCCCGTTCGCGGACGCCTTCTTGATCGCCTCCCTGATCCTGGAGTAGGTGCCGCACCGGCAGACGTTCTCGATGCGGTCGATGTCGGCGTCCGTCGGATGCGCGGTGCGCTTCAGGAGGGCGGCGGCCGCCATGATCTGGCCCGGCTGGCAGAAGCCGCACTGGGCCACGTCGCAGTCCAGCCAGGCCTGTTGGACCGGGTGCAGGGTGTCGCCGTCGGCGAGGCCCTCGATGGTGGTCACCCTGCGGTCCGCGCAGTCGGCGACCGGGACCGTGCACGGCTGGATCTCCTCGCCGTCGAGGTGACTGGTGCAGGCGCGGCAGACGCCCACCCCGCAGCCGTACTTGGGGCCGGTGACACCGAGCAGGTCGCGCAGCACCCAGAGCAGGGGCACGTCGGCGGGTGCCTCGACGGTGACCGGTTCGCCGTTGAGGACGAAGGAGTACGAACGCATCTGTGCCCTTCTGCGAGTTGGGAGGCGGTGGGTCAGAAGCCGAGGGGGAAGGTGCGGGGTTTCGTGCCGGTGGCGCGGGCGTAGGCGTTGGCGACCGCGCCGGCCGCCGCGGGGACGCCGAGTTCACCGGCGCCGCCCGGTTCCCCATCCGAGGGGATGATGTGTGCCTCGAACGCGAGGGGGGCGTGCCGCTGGCGGGCGTAGTGGAAGTCGGCGAAGCTGCCCTCGCGGACCGCGCCCCGGTCGATGTGCAACCCGGCCCGCAGCACCGTGGAGATGCCGTCGACGGCGGTGCCCATGAGCTGGGCCTCCAGACCGCTCGGGTTGACGGCCGTACCGACGTCGGCGGCCATCACCACCTTGGTGACCCGGGGGTTCTTCGGGTCGGTGGCGTCGATCTCGGCCAGGCAGGCGACGCAGGATCCGTACTCCTCGTGGACGGCCACGCCCTGGGCGGTGCCCTCGGGCATCGCGCGGCCCCAGTGACCGGCCGCCGCCGCCTTGGCGAGCACGCGGCGCCGGTGACGATGTCCCGGGCGTCGATCCTGGTCGTCGGCTTCCCGATCACCCGGTGCCGGGCGGCCGGCTTGGGCTTGCTCGACACCTCCGGGACGCGGATCCGGGCGGCGCTCGCGGTGAGGGAGCCGAAGGTGGCCGTCCGGCCGTCAGGGGCGACGACCCGGGTGTTCCAGGTGCGCAGGGTGTGCGCGGGAAGCCGCCGGCGGCGGGCGGCCGCGGTCACCAGCCGGGCGCGCGCGGTGGCGGCCAGCCGCCTGGCCGGGCCGTACAGCGAGCTGACCGAACTGGAGCCGCCGGTGTACTGGTTGCCCTTGCGGCGCGCGTCCGCGAGCGGGATCCGCACATCGGCGAGGCGGGCGTCCAGCTCCTCGGCGGTCATCATCGCGACGGCGGTGGTGATGCCCTGGCCGACCTCGACCCGGGGCAGCCGTACGACGACCTGGTTGGCGGCGGTGACCTCAAGGACGAGCATCTCCTCGTCGGTGCCGGTCACCAGGACGTCGGAGGCCGTGGTGGCGCAGTCGGCCCGCGGGGTGTCGCAGCCGAGCGGGGCCGCGACGGTGAGGGTGGCCGCGGCCAGCGTGTACACCATGAGTCT
This sequence comes from Streptomyces sp. NPDC096040, assembly GCF_040303265.1. NCBI lineage: Bacteria > Bacillati > Actinomycetota > Actinomycetes > Kitasatosporales > Streptomycetaceae > Streptomyces > Streptomyces sp. NPDC096040. The sequence goes on along the minus strand of NZ_JBEOTA010000032.1, from coordinate 39,275 downwards.
TCGGCGGGACGGGCCGGCGGCGGCCCGCACGGCCTCGTTGCGGTCCAAGCGAGGGCTCCTGTCGGTCGGTACCTGTGTCGACGCTGTGTATCTCGACAGCTATGAGAAGTGGGCGTCCGCATCGGTTGCCTGCCGCCGTGCCCGACTCTCCTCCCGGACTGCCGGATGGCGCATCATGGCGGGATGAAAGAGCTGGCGGGGCGGCTGGCCGCGGTGGACCCGGATGCCGGGGCCGCCGTCGCGGTGATCGCCTACTTCGACCGACTGGCCGAGACCCGGGCCGGTCTGGAGGCGCTGGTGCGCGGGGCCGCGGTGCTCGCCGGCTGTCCGGCGCGGCTGGTCGACGAGGAGCGGCGGGTCCGGCTGCGGGTGGAGCCGGACGGGCGGCGTCAGGACGGCGCGGGCGCGCCCGATCCCGGCTGGCCGTGTGCGCCGCTGGTGCCGGGTGGGCCGCCTGCGCTCTGGCTGGAGCGGACCGGGTCCGACCGGCCGAGCGTGGTCGACGCGGTGATCCTGGAGCGGGCCTCGGCGGCCGCGCGGTCCGTGCTCGACCGCACCCGGGGCCGGGCCCCGGCACCGCCGGTGGACGATCCGGCGCTGGTCGAGACGGTCCTGGACGCCGACGCTCCGCCGGCGGCCCGGCTGCACGCGGCTCGGCGGCTCGGCCTGGACACCGGCGACCCGTCCGTGCGGTTCCGGGCGGTGGCGGTGGCCGGGGGTTCGCACCGGATCGTGGCGGACGGGCAGGCGGTGCCGCAGGCGGGACGCGCGGGCGTGGGCCCGGCCGTGGCCGTGGCGGATCTCCCCCGCTCCTGGGCGGCGGCCCGCACCGCGCTGCGGTTCGCCTCGGACGGCCGTGCGCAGGGGCCGGGGTCGCCCGTGGTGTACGCCGACGAGCTGGGCGGTGTCGCGCTGCTCGGCGATATCGTCGTACCCGGTGCGGAGCCCGCACCGGACGTCCGTGCCGTGGAGGCGGCGGCCGTGGACGCGCCCTGGATGCTGCGCACGCTGCACGCGGTCGCGTCGACGGCGAGCCTGCGGGCGGCGGCCGCCGAGGTCAGCGTCCATCACTCCACGCTCCAGGACCGGTTGACGCACGCGGAGCACCTGCTGGGCTGGTCGGTGCGCACCCCGCAGGGCCGGTTCCGGCTACAACTGGCCCTCACCATGCGGCAGCTGATGACGAATCAGTAGACGTCCCGGACGTATCGCCGGTCCGCGGCCAGCTGTTTGACGTACACGGTCGCCTCGTCCTCGGTCAGTCCGCCGTGCACGGTGGCGATGTCCTTCAGGGCGCGGTCGACGTCCTTGGCCATCCGCGAGGCGTCGCCGCAGACGTAGAAGTGGGCGCCGTCCTGGAGCCAGGACCACAGCAGCGGACCGTGTTCGCGCATCCGGTCCTGGACGTAGACCTTGGCCCGCTGGTCGCGGGAGAAGGCGGTGTCGAGACGGCTCAGTGTGCCCTCGGCGAGCAGGGCGGTGAGCTCCTGCTCGTAGTAGAAGTCGGTGGCCCGGTGCTGTTCGCCGAAGAACAACCAGTTGGGAGCCCGGTGACCACGGGCACGGCGCTCCTCCAGGAAGCCGACGAACGGCGCCACACCGGTGCCGGGGCCGACCATCACCATGGGTGTCGCCGCGTCGGCGGGCGGCCGGAAGTGCGGGGAGCGCTGCACATGCACGGGGACGGGGGTGCCTGGCTCGGCGTCGGCGAGGAACGGCGAGCAGACGCCCTGCCGGGGCCTGCCGTGCAGGTTCTCGTAGCGGACGACGGAGACGGTGGTCGAGACCAGGTGGGGGTCGGTGAGCGGACTGGACGATATGGAGTACAGGCGCGGTTGCAGCCTGCCGAGGACGCCCGCCCACTCCCCGGCATCGGCGCGGATCCCGAACTCGGCGGCGACGTCCACCGCTTGCCGCCCCCAGGACCACTTGGCCAGCTCGTCCTTGTTGTCGGGACGCAGCAGCTTGCGCAACTCGCATGCGTCACGGGTGCGTTCGGTGGCGAAGCGGAGCAGGTCCGGGGTGATCCTGGTGATGTCCAGATGCCGCAAGAGGGCTTCGGAGAACGGGACGTCACCGACTCCGTCGACAGTCACGCCGGTCGCCCCGTCGAGGCCGGTGACGGACAGCCATTCTGCCACCAGGTCACGGGAGTTGAGAGGGCGGACCGCGAGCGCGTCGCCCGCCTCGTAGACCAGCGGGGTCTCGCTGTCGCGGGTTTCGAAGGTGAAGCGGCGGACCTCCTTGCCGGCGCCGGGCAGGCTGAGCAGCCGGTTGCCGACGAGCCTGGCGGTGGTGGGGGCGGGGCGCCGGGACCGGGCGGGTGCGGGGGGCGTGGCGGCCACGGCAGCCCCGTCCTTGAGGGCGGTCAAAACCTGGTCCAGCCAGGACTCCGCCTGCGTCTCGTAGTCGGGTTCGCAGTCGGTGCGCGGGGCGAGCCGGACCGCGCCGAGTTCGTCCATACGGCGGTCCAGGCGTCGCCCGTGCCCGCAGAAGTCGTCGTAGGAGGAGTCGCCGAAGGCCAGGACGGCGTACCGGCGGCCGGTGAGGCGCCCGGCGTCGAGGGCGGCGAGGCCGTCCCAGAAGCCGGCGCCGTTGTCGGGGGCGTCGCCGTCGCCGAAGGTGCTGGTGATCAGCAGCAGGTCGGCGCCCGCGGGCAGGGCGGCCGGGTCGGCCTCGTCCATCGCGACCAGGGAGGCCGCGTGGCCGCCCGCGGTGAGGCGCTCGGCGGTGGTGGCGGCGAAGTCCTCGGCGTTGCCGGTCTGCGAGGCCCAGAGGATCACCACCTGCCGGCCCCGCGCGGGTGCTGTGACCGGGACCGCGGAGCTGCGGGAGTACATGCCGGCGAGGGTGCCGTTGACCCACAGGGCGTGTTCTGGGCTGAACGGCGCGTCCGGGGGCAGGACGGGGACGCCGGGGGCGCCGGCCGGGATGCCGGCGAGGAAGCCGACCAGGTACTGCCGTTCGGGTTCGGTGAGGACCGGCGGCGGGACCGGGTCGAGGCCGAAGACGGAGGCGGCAGCGGCAGCGGCAGCGGCGGCGGCGGCGGGCAGCACGGCCGGGGTCTCCTCGATACCCGGCACCTGCACGCTCACCGGTGTGGACACCTTGGTCAGCGCCACCGCGCACACCTTCAACTCGGGCTGGAAGGAAAGGGGATCGACCGCGTCGCTGGTCACCGCGTTGACGCTGAGGTACTCGCCGAACAGGTCGTTCCAGTGGAAGGGCGCGAAGCAGGAGCCGGGCAGGACCCGGTCCGTGACGACGGTGGGCAGTACCGCCCGGCCGCGCCGTGAGGCGACCTCGACGGAATCGCCGTCGGCGAGGCCGAGCGCGGCCGCGTCCTCGGGGTGGACCTCGACGAACGGGCCGGGGTTGAGTCTGTTGAGCTTGGCGACCTTCGCGGTCTTGGTGAGGGTGTGCCACTGATGCTGGAGACGGCCGGTGTTCAGGACGAACGGGTAGTCGTCGTCCGGCATCTCGGCGGGGTCCAGATGCGGGCGGGCGTGGAAGACGGCGCGGCCGGAGGCGGTGGCGAAGGTGAGGGTGCCGTCGGGGCCGACGTAGCGGACGGGGTTGCGGTCGGGGCCGTCGGGGGTGGCGGCCGGCCACTGGACCGGGGTGGTGCGCAGCCGGTCGTAGCTGACTCCACGCAGGTCGTAACCGGTCTTCGGGTTGTGGAACCGCTTGATCTCCTCGAAGATCTGCTCCGCGCTGTCGTAGCGGAAGCCGTCCTCGAAGCCCATCGCACGGGCGACGCCGGCGATCAGGCGCCAGTCGGCGGTGGCCTCACCGGGCGGGTCGGCGGCGGGGCGGGCCAGGGTGAGGTTGCGCTCGCTGTTGATGAGGACGCCCTCGGACTCGGTCCACAGGGCGGCGGGCAGCACGACATCGGCGTAGGCGTTGGTCTCGGTGTCGGTGAAGACGTCCTGGGTGACGACGAACTCGGCGGCCTCCAGGCCCTCGATGACGGTTCTGCGGTTGGCGACGGAGGCGACCGGGTTGGTGCAGATGATCCAGCAGGCCTTGATCTCGCCGTCCGCCATCTTCTGGAACATCTCGACCGTGCCCTTGCCGACCCCGTCGGCGCGGATCGTGCCGGGCTTCAGTCCCCACACCTCCTCGACGAACGCCCGGTCGGCGTCGACCAGGACCGACCGCTGGCCGGGCAGGCCCGGTCCCATGTACCCCATCTCCCGGCCGCCCATGGCGTTGGGCTGGCCGGTGAGGGAGAAGGGGCCGCTGCCGGGTCGGCAGATCCTGCCGGTGGCGAGGTGGAGGTTGACCAGGGCGTTGGTGTTCCAGGTGCCGTGGGTGGACTGGTTGAGGCCCATGGTCCAGCAGCTGGTCCACTCCCCCGCCTCGCCGATCAGCCGGGCCGCCGCGCGCAGGTCGGCCTCGGGGATGCCGGTGATCGCGGCGACGGCGGCGGGCGGGTAGTCGGCGAGGAACTCCGGCATCGCCTCCCAGCCTTCGGTGTACGCGGCGATGAACTCGGGATCGGTGTGGCCGTTCTCGTACAGGAGGTGGAGCAGGCCGTTGAGCAGGGCGAGGTCGGTGCCCGGTTTCACCTGGAGGAAGAGGTCGGCCTTCTCGGCGGTGGTGGTGCGGCGCGGGTCGACGACGATCAGCTTCGCGCCCGCCTTCACCCGGTCCATCAGGCGCAGGAAGAGGATGGGGTGGCAGTCGGCCATGTTGGCGCCGATGACCAGGAAGACGTCCGCCTTGTCGAGGTCCTCGTACGAGCCGGGCGGGCCGTCGGCGCCGAGGGACAGCTTGTAGCCGGTGCCTGCGCTGGCCATGCACAGCCGGGAGTTGGACTCGATGTTGTTGGTGCGCAGAAAGCCCTTGGTGAGCTTGTTCGCGAGGTACTGGGCCTCCAGGCTCATCTGGCCGGAGACATAGAGGGCGACCGCGTCCGGTCCGTGCTCGTCGACGATCGCGCGCAGCCGTCGCGCGGTCTCGGCGACCGCCGTGTCCACGGCCGTGGGAACGGCCTCCTCACCGCGCTCGGGCCGCAGCAGGGCGGTGGTCAGCCGGCCGGGCGCGGCGAGCATGTCGGCGGTGGTGGCGCCCTTGGTGCACAGCCGCCCGAAGTTCGCCGGGTGCTCCTTGTCGCCGGAGGCCCTGAGGACGGTACGGCGGCCGTCGGGGCCCCTGCCGATGTCGAGGACCATGCCGCAGCCGACCCCGCAGTACGAGCAGACCGTGCGCACCTTGCCGGTGTCGGTGCTGCGCGCGTCCGGCGCTGCCACGGGCGCCCCCTGTTCCTGCTGGTCAGCCTCTTCCGTCCGGCCTAGACCGTATGCACGGGTGATTACGCCGGCGTCACCGCTCCTCATCGATGGCGGTTAAGGCCACCGCACAGACCGGCTCCGGGCGATGTGAGCGGGCGCGTCCGGGATGCGCTGCGGTGCCGTCCCGGGATGCGCGGTACCGGGACCTGATGGACGATAAGGGCGGCCGTGGGCGGGGGCAGGCGAGGAGGACCGGGTGGACAGGGGCACCTCCTCACCACGACCGGCCGGACCGGGCGCACCACCCGCCGACATCGGCTACATCGATCTGCTGCGCGGCATCGTCGAGGACTCGGCCGTCGGTTTCGCGGTCCTCGACACCGGTCTGCGTTATCTGTACGTCAACCCGCACATGGCCCGGATGACGGGCCTGCCCGCCGCCGCGTACCTCGGGCACACCCTGCGCGAGGTGCTTCCGCACATCCAGCGGTCGGAGCAGGTGCTGCGGGACATCCTGCACGACGGGCGGCCGCGCGAGATCGTCGTCACCGGGCGGACCTGGGTGGACTCGCCGTACCAGGTGCGGGAGTGGCGGTGTGTGTACCACCGGCTGGTGGACAGCACGGGCAAGGTGGTGGGCGTCGCCGGGGTGGGCCTGGAGATCAGTGAGCCGCAGCAGTACGTCTACGAGCTGGAGCGTGCCCATCGGCGCCTGGCGTTGCTGGACGCGGCCGCGTCCCGGATCGGCACGGGCACCGATGTCGCCGGGACCTGCCGGGAGCTGGCGGAGTTCGTCGTACCGGAGCTCGCGGACGCGGCCGGGGTGGAGCTCAGTCCGGCGGACACGGCGACGGCGCGGCGGACGCCCACCCGGCTCGCCGCGTACGCGACCCGACCGGGCCTGGTCACCGGTCTCCCGGCACTGGACGCGCGCGGTGAGCTGGTCGGCTGGCCGCGCGGCACCGGGACCCGGCGGAACCTGGCGGCGGGCCGGGTCCTGCGGCGCAACGCGATCACGGCGGCACAGTGGCGGGCGCTGATCCCGAGCTGGGCGCCGGCCCGCGCGTGCCTGACCGCCCGTGTCCACTCGGTGCTCCTAGCGCCGCTGGTCTCGGACGGCCGGTACCTCGGCAGCCTGCTGCTGGCCCGGGCCGGGGACTCCGGGCCGTTCTCGAACGAGGACGCCACGGTGGCCCGCGAACTCGCCGCCCGCGCCGCCCGCGCCCTCGACCGGGCGGTCCGCTTCGAGCGTGAGCACACCATGGCCCTGGAGTTGCAGCGGGCCCTGCTGGCCGAGCCCGGCCAGCTGCAACAGCACGCCGGTGTGGAGACCAGCGCGCGCTACCGTCCCGCCGACGACGGCTCGCTGATCGGCGGCGACTGGTACGACGTCCTGGCCCTGCCCGACGGCCGAACGATGCTGGTCATCGGGGATGTGATGGGCCATGGCGTGGACGCGGCGGTGGCCATGAGCCACTACCGTTCCACGCTGCGCGCCCTGGCGCGCGCCGGGCTCTCCCCGCGCCGGATCCTGGAGCACGCGGACCGGATGGTCGCCGACTCCGGTTTCGAACGGGTGGCCACCTGCTTCCTGGCACTCGGGGACGCGGACGTCGCCACGCTCACCTACGCCAGCGCCGGACACCTGCCGCCGGTCTGGCTGGCCCCCGAGGGCGGGATCCAGCTGGTGCCGGTCCCGGTCGGCCCGCCGCTGGGCAGCGGGCTCGGCCGGTACGAACAGCGCGTCGCCCCGGAACGCGGAGGTGTGCTGCTCCTGTACACCGACGGGCTGGTGGAACGGCGCGGTGAGGACATCGACCAGGGGCTGGCCCGTCTGACGGGTCTGTCCCTGTCCCCCACCGACCCGCTGGACAAGATCGTCGACACCGTCCTCGACCACCTCGCCATCGGCTCCGAGGACGACATCGCGCTACTCGCGGCCCGCGCCGTACGGGAGTGATCCGGTCGGTCAGCCGTAGGTCAGCACCATGCGGAAGCGCGCGGCCCCGTTGAGCATCTTCTGGTAGGCCGCGTCCGCCTCCTCCAGCGGTACGGTCTCGATCGTCGGGCGGATTGCGTGCAGGGCGCTGAACTCCATGGTGTCCTGCACGTCCTGGGCGGTGCCGGACGGATGGCCGCGGACCACCCGCCCCTTCCCCAGCAGCTGCAGCGGACTGACCCCGAGCGGCTCGGGATCGATGCCGATCACCACCAGCTCGCCCCGGGGCGCCAGCCCGTCGACGGCCGCCGTGATGGCCTGGGAGTTCCCGGCGGTGGCGAGGACGGCCCTGGCGCCGCCGAGCGACTGGAGGGCCTCCCCGACGGGTGTCGCGGCCGTGGAGTCGACGTAGTGGTGGGCGCCGAGTTGCTTGGCGAAGTCGCCCTTCTCGGCGCCGCGGGCCACGGCCACCGTCTCGAAACCCATGGCCACCGCGTACTTCACCCCGAGGTGGCCGAGCCCGCCGAGACCGACGACGGCGACCAGGTCACCGGGCTCGGCCGGGCTGCGCCTGAGCCCGTTGAAGGTGGTCACGCCCGCGCAACCGAGGGGCGCGGCATCGGCCGAGGTCAGCCCTTCGGGGATGCGGGCGAGGGCGTCGACCGGCGCGATCACCTGCTCACCGAAGCCGCCGTCGTAGCTCCGGCCGGGCGTCTTCAGGTTCTCGCACACGATGAAGTCGCCCTGACGGCAGGGCTTGCAGTGGCCGCAGCTGCCGCCGAACCAGCCGACCTCCACCCGGTCGCCGATCTGCCAGCCCCAGTCCTCGATGCCCTCGCCGAGTTCCTCGATCCGCCCGGCGATCTCGTGCCCGGGCACCACCGGGAACGTGATGCCCGGCACTCCGGCGTTCACGAAGAAGCTGTCGCTGTGGCAGACGCCGCAGGCCTCCACGGCGATCCGCACATGCCGGGGACCCGGCCGGGGCACCTCCCGCTCTACGATCTCGAACGGCCCGCCCGCAGCGGTCACCTGCGCGACTCGGTAGGTACTCATACGTCTCTCCCGGATCTCCCGGAACGGGTACGACGGGAACGGCCGAACCCCTCCCCCAGCACACCAGCTCCGGGCCGATCGCGCGCGTCGAGCGCTGCTCAGCGCCTCGCCCGGGAGGTGTCCGCGTGCGCGGTGCGCGGGGCGGACAGGAAGGTGCCGGCCGGCTTCGCCCCGGAGAGGCCGTAGGCGCGGTCGAGCACGGTGAACGGCACGCCGGTGGCGCCATGACGGCTTGACTGGCGGACGTCGGCCGCGACGGCATCGGCGTACGTGTCCCCGTCGAGCATCCGCCGTACGTCGTCCTCGGGTACGCCGACGTCGGTGCCGAGCCGCAAGAGCGTCCGGGGTGTCGACGACTCCGCCCTCGCCGAGGTGGGCGCGCGGCCAGCTCGGTGACCTGGCCGGTCATCGCGCGCGCTCGGGATGGGCGGTCCAGGCGACGCTTGGCGGCGTCGGCGGGCGGGATCTTCGGAGCGGCACCGGGAAGGCGTCGAGGACCCGGTGGACGACGGTGCCGCCGGGGTGCCGCCCCTTCTGGGCATGGCGTGTCACGAGGTGATGCCGTTGTACTGGTCCCAGGTGTAGGCGAGGTCGGGCGAGGAGAGCTTGCCGGGCCAGTTGAAGTAGTCCCAGACCAACTCGGCGGGGTTGGTGGCGAGATAGCCCCGGCCGGGCAGGTCGTCGGCGTCGTCACTGGGTGAGGGTGACACAGCAGACGGCGGCGAGGGCGGCCGTGAGGGCAAGGGATCTGCGTCGGGTCAGCGGCACATGAGAACGGTGGGGGCGGCCGGTTGCCACGGTTCCTCCGGGAGCGGCGAAAGGAACCGGCACGTCGGTGAACTCGACGTGCCGGTAGATAAGTTGACGCTGTGTTGCGGTGGTGCGTGAGGTGCCGCGCGTACGATACGGCGGGGTATCGGCGCGCCGGCCGGATCAGCAGGCGATCGTGCCCCGACGCAGGGCGTGGCCGCTGTCGTTGCTGTCGTCGGACCAGTACACGGGCTTGGTGCCGCTGCTGCACGCGTCCGAGCCGGAGACGGCGAAGCCCTCGTTGTTGAGGTTGTCCATGCCGGAGGGGCGGTTGTAGACGGCGGTGGTGGCGAAGACACCGGACGCGTTGATCTGCATGGTCCGGTGCTGGCCGTCGCAGGTGTCGTCGCAGACCGCCCACAGCCGGGAGGCCTGCGGCTCCCACTGGAGTTCCATCACGCCGGCCATGCCGCTGCTGACGGAGGCGACGCGGGTGAAGGTGCCGCCGTCCTTGAGGACGTAGCCGTAGATCATGCCGGTGCCCTCGACGCCGACGAAGAACACCCCGCCCGTGTGGGAACCGTAGTTGCCCGGGTTGTAGGCCGCGCCGGTGGAGGCGTCCCTGAACCCGGCGGCGGTCAGGGTGGTGTCCGGGACCCAGGTGATCCCCTCCAGGCCGAGGTTGGAGCCCACGGACGGCAGGTCCGAGGTCAGGTTCCACTCGGTGGAGGCGGTGAGCGTGGTGGCGGTGCCGCTCACGTCGTACTTCAGGACGGACAGACGGCTGGTGCCGGACGAGTCCGCGTTGCGCTCACTCGACACGTACACGCCCCCGCCGGCTCCGGAGCCGGTCAGCGTGACGCCCTCGTCGTCGGGCGTGCCCGAGCCGCCGGGGAACTTGAGGGCCTTGCCGGAGGTCCAGCCGTTGCTGGTGTCGGCCTTCCAGGCGGTGGAGCCGTTCGGCACCAGACGCCAGAGCTTGCCGCTGTTCTGTGCCGCCCACATCACGCTCCCCTCCTGGTAGAGGCCGCTCAGGTCCGAGCCGAAGGCGTTCTTGGTGTCGGCGGTGGCGACCGAGCTGCCGCCCGGCCAGGCCGTCGCCGAAACGCCGCCCGTGCCGCAGTCGTTGGCGGCGCCGAGGGTCAGCGCGGCCGAGCCGAAGTCACCGGTGCCGTCGGGGCAGCGCGACCACGAGGGTGCGGAGTGCTCACTCCAGCTGAAGCTGTCCACGAGGGTGGTGCCGTCGGCGAGGTAGAGGCGCGCCTCGTCGGCGGAGCCCAGACCGAAGGCGTTGTGGACGTCGAAGGCCACGAAGCCGCCGGGCGCGAGCGCGGTCCCGGCGGCTATCGCGTACTTGGAGCTGTCGTTCTCGTCCTTGAGGATCCAGCCGGAGAGGTCCACCGTGGCGGTGCCCTTGTTGTAGAGCTCCACCGAGTCGTTGACGTCCCCGGTGGTCACCACCTCGTTGATCCGGATGTCGTCGGCCGCCGCCGCGTGGGCGGGGGACGCGGTCAGGGCGCCGACGGCGAGCGTCGGGCCGGCGACGGCGACGAGCAGAACACGGAGGCTACGACGCCACCGGCGAACGCGTGATTCGGTCACGAAATCCGTCCTGGGGTTCCGTTGTGACAGGCCGCCAGGACCTTTCCGACGTGGCCCGAACGCACGCCTTCGCACAGATGAGGCCGCTGTGAACGGTGAGCGAACCACCAAGATCGGGACCGGGGTGCCGTGCCGATCGCCACGGGCCCGGCAGGGCACCACGCGTCAGGCGAGGGCGCGGGCGAGGAAGTCGCGGATGTGTTCGGTGATGGTTTCCAGGTGGCTCTCCAGGGCGAAGTGTCCCGAGTCGAGGAGGTGGATCTCGGCCTTGGGCAGGTCCTGGGCGAAGGCCCGGGCGCCGTCGGGGCCGAAGATCTCGTCGTTGGCACCCCATACCGCCAGCAGCGGGACCTGGGAGTCGCTGAAGTACTGGTGGACCCGCGGGTAGAGGTCGACGTTGGTGGGATAGTCGCGGAAGAGTTCGAGCTGGATCTCGTCGTTGCCGGGGCGGTCGAGCAGCGCCTGGTCGTGCACCCAGTTGTCCGGGCTGACCAGGCTCGGGTCGGCGACTCCGTTCAGGTACTGCCAGCGGGTGATGTCAAGGGTGAGCGCCGCGCGCATGGGGGCTTCGGTCTCCGGCCCCGGCGCCTCGGCATAGGCGAAGACTCCGTCCCAGAAGGGCTTGACGAAGCCCTCCTCGTAGGCGTTGCCGTTCTGGGTGATGATCGCCGTGACGCGCTCGGGGGCCCGGAGAGCCAGACGCCAGCCGATGGGTGCGCCGTAGTCCTGCACGTACATCGCGAACCGGTCGACCTCCAGCTGATCGAGAAGGCCGGCGGTGACGTCGGTGAGGGCGTCGAAGGTGTACGGGAACTCCTGGAGGCTCGGCATGGCGGACTGGCCGAAGCCGATGTGGTCGGGGGCGATCAGGCGGTAGCGGTCGGCGAGCGCCGGGATCAGGTCGCGGAACATGTGCGAGCTGGTCGGGAAACCGTGGAGGAGGACCACGACGGGCGCCTGCGGATCACCGGCCTCCCGGTAGAACACGTCGAGGCCGTCGACGGTGGCGGTGCGGTGATGGACTGCGTAGACCATGTCCCTAACCCTTCTCTCGCGCTTTACCGGTTACCCACCCAGTCGAGCACACCTCACCTAACCAGTCAAGCAAACTTAACTGGTTAGACTTAACCGGTCGGACTCCGGCGGGCAGGTGCGCACTGATATAACCTTTCAAGCGAATCAGTCGGGTTAGGAGGAGGCGGCAATGGCGACCGGACCGGATCAGCAGGAGACACTGCTGGAGCTCCTCAACAGCACACCCGTGGTCAACGGCACGGTCCAGGACCGACTGGCCGATCCGGAAGCGGCCAGGTCCTGGCAGCGGGCCCACGGGGGCAGCGGTGGCAAGGAAGAGCGCCGGTATCTCCTCCAGGCACGTGATCTCCTGCAGGACGTGGTGACCGACAGCCGGCCCGCCACGGCACTGGCCCCGCTCCTCACGGACGTCGTCTCACACCCACAGCTGTCGGCCACGGGGGTGACATGGCAGCTGGACGTCCCCGCGCAGCGCCGGATGGCGGTGGCGGCCGTCCTGGCCTGGAGCGCTCTGCAGGAGACGATGCCGGGCCGGCTGCGGCCGTGCGCCAACCCGGAGTGCCGGCTGTTCCTCATCGACCGCAGCAAGACCAACAGGGCCCGCTGGTGCTCGATGGCCGTCTGCGGCAACCGCATGAAGGCTCGGCGCCACCACCAGCGCACCCGCGACGCCGCGGCCGGATGACACCCCCCGGAGACCGAGACGTTCCGTGCCGAGGTCAGGGCATTCCTGCATCGGCGTCCTGGACGAGGACGCCGTCTGGGCCTTCGCCCGGGACTGCCTCCGACGGCTCGTCGAGCACGGATGTCTCTCGCTCACCTGGCCCGAGGAGTACGGCGGCCATGGCCTGTCCAAGCTCCACCAGGTCGTGTTGATGGAGGAACTCTCCCTGGCCGGCGTGCCGTTCAGGCTGCCGCAGACACCCTCGGCGTGAAGGTGCCGGCGAACACGCGGCTGCGCTGAGGCCCGGAGGACAGAAGAGCCGTTTCCTCCGTACGGGACGGCGAGGACTGAGTGATCGACGGCCAGAAGGCGTGGACCTCCGGCGCCCATCACAGCGACTGGATCTTCGTCCTGGCCCGCACGAACCCGGACGCGCCGAAGCATCGGGGCATCTCCTTCCTCCTGGTCCCGCTCGACCAACCCGGTGTCGAGGTGCGGCCGTTCCGCATGATGAGCGGACAGCTCCACTTCAAACAGGTCTTCTTCGACGGCGCCCGCACCCGCGCCTATCTCGTCGTCGGCGGCGTCCGAGGTCGAGATCACGCGCTGTCTCGGCTACCGGAATTCTCACCGGCCGGCTCAAGGGCGCTCAGCCCGGTCCCGAGTCCCAGACCAGGTTCCGGTCGGCCGGCCGCCGCTGCCCACCTACCGCACCGACGACACCGGCGCCGCGAACTCCTCGGCGCCCTGGTCGACGACCTGTCCGATCGCCCGCTCGGGCACCATCTACGCCGGCACCTCGCAGGTGCAGCGGAACATCCTCGCGGAGAAGGTGCTCGGGCTGCCGCGCGAGCCGCGGACCACGGCCGGTTAGGACGGATATGCCCTGGTGACGCGGGCTGAATCGACGTGCCCGTTGGGTCTGCGAGCCCGGTGGGTCTATCGTCGGAATCGTGGGCCAGAGCATAGGAAAGCAGGCGTGATGACGCCGGACGAAGCCGTGATCGGCTGTACCGGGCAGATACTGGTCGGAACCCGCGGTTCCGCGGGTCCCGGCGAGATCCTGGTGCGGGTCAGAGGCGGCTCGGAGACCTTTCTCGCCTGGTCCGAAGATCCCCTGCCCACGGGGGCGACGGTGCTCGTGATCGAGTCGCGTGGATGCCGTGAGGTCGGTGTCGTCGAGTGGGTGGATCCATTGGACGCGCTCGACGGCGACGCCGCGGGCGCAAGCTGAGGAGTAAGCAACATGTTCGGATACCGCGTTCCCGCTCCCGACGAGGCGATGCTGATCTCGGGGGGCCGGCGGGGACTGGGGGGCGCGCCGTTCCGAGTGGTGACGGGGCACGGCAAGTTCGTGCTTCCGGTCTTCCGTAAGACCCGTTTCCTCACGCTGGCGATGTGCGAGTCCGAGGTGACGGAGACCTGTGTGACCCGGCAGGGCATCGCGCTGAACGTCCGTGCCGTGATCGCGTTCAAGGTCGGCAACGACACCGAGAGCATCATCAACGCGGGCCAGCGGTTCCTCTCCGACCAGGAGCAGATGTCGGTCCTGACCGGCCGGATCTTCGCCGGTCACCTGCGGGCGATCATCGGCTCGATGACGGTCGAGGAGATCGTGACCGAGCGGCAGAAGCTGGCCGCCGAGGTCCTGGACACCTCCAAGACGGAGATGGCGAAGATCGGCCTGATCGTGGACTCGCTGCAGATCCAGTCGATCGACGACGGCGACACCGGCTACATCGACGCGATGTCCGCGCCGCACAAGGCGGCCATCCAGCGGCAGGCCCAGATCGCGCAGGCCCAGGCCACGCAGGCGTCCACCGAGGCGGAGCAGGCGGCGGCCCGCAACCAGGCCGAGTACGCCCGGCAGACCGCCATCGTCAAGGCCGAGTACTCGGCCGAGGTGGACCGCGCGCAGGCGCAGGCCGCGCAGGCCGGACCGCTGGCGCAGGCCCACGCCCAGCAGGAGGTGCTGGCCGCACAGACGGAACTGGCGCAGCGTCAGGCCAAGTTGCGTCAGCAGCAGCTGGTGTCCGAGGTCGTGCGGCCCGCCGAGGCCGAGGCCGAGCGGGTCAGGATCCTGGCCGCGGCCGAGGCGCAGCGTATGAAGATCCAGGCCGAGGCGGCGGCCTCCTACGACCGGGTCGCGCTCGACCGGATGCTGATCGACCAGCTCCCGCAGATCGTCAAGGAGGCGGCCGGCGGCCTGGCCGGCGCCAACGTCAACGTCCTCAACGGGGCGGACGGCCTGGGCGAGATCGCGGCGGGCCTGGTCTCCCAGGGCCTGACGATCCTCGACTCGGTCCGGCAGAACCTCGGCGGCCAGGAGGCCACCGAAGGGCGCCGGCCGGGGCCGGAGGAGAGCAAGGGTGCCGGGCTCCTTCAGCTGCACTCGGGCAAGGACAAGAAGGGGGACGACGGGCCGGTGGACCTCGACTGATCGCTCCGCGGGTGGGGCCGCGATGTGCCGTCGTTCGGCCGCGGCGCCGTTGTGGCTGGTCGCGCCCACGTGGCGGAGCCGCAAATCGACTCGGCCTCGTGCCCCTTTGGGCGCGTCTGGTCGGAGCCGTTGAAGGTGCTGACTTCCGGGACCGGGCGTCAGCCTGGTCCCAGGCGCCGGCCAGCGTGGCGTACCCGGCTGGTGGAGGACGGGTCGTGGGCCGCACGGCGGTTGCGGGCCGAGAAGGACGACTGGACGACGGCCAGGCCCAGACTCCCCGGAACCGTTCCGACTGCCCCGGTTGCAGCCGGCGGCCACGCTCGGTCCGACCAGGCTCTCGGAGGCGGGGGGCCGTCCCGCGTCGTGGTGTAGGGGATCAAGCGTTAAGTGTTCCGGTACGAGGCCCCTGGCGCTCTCCGAAGAGAGGGCCTTCCACGAGGTGCCCTGCTGAGGGGGGTTGAACGCCTGGTTCGGCGGAGTCACCGCCCCGGCCTGCGAATTCCGGTGCCTTGATCGGCTACACCACCGAGCGGGACGCCATCGGCGGGAGCGATCAGCGGGCACTCGGCGTGCGGGAAGTCCCGCGGCGGCTCCTCCCACGGCGCTCGTCACGCAGTTCCGCCTGGACCGGGATCTCGCCGCCGTCCTCCTCGTAGGCGGTGACGGTGACCGTTCGGCAGTACAGGGGAAGTTCGGGGCGGGTCATGCGGAGGCCTCGTCCAGACCGGCAAACCCGGACGGCCGACGTTCGATGAAGCTGAGCACGCCCTCGCGGTGGTCGGGGGCCCGCTTGGGCGCCGCCGGCAGGTCGCAGGCGTTGCCGTAGCCCACGAGCCGGGGCCGCAGTCAGGCCACCCCGTCCCCGGCGACCAGGCCGCGCGCCCTGAAGGTGGCGGCGAACTTCGCCTCCGGCGAAGCGCACATCACACATCGGCGCCTGGTTGAAGCCGATGCCAGGGCAGGCGCCGTTGACGGCCGCCACGACCGGCTTGGGAAGGTAATGGACCGGGTGCGTGGGGGCAGCCGGTCGGTGGGCCACGGCCGGGCACCCGACGACGCTCCGTCCAGCACGCTCATGTCCATCCCGGGGCAGAATTCGCGCGTCCAGGCGTTGTGCCGCTCGGGCCGGTTCAGGGTGAGCAGCATGACTCCGTCGTGGGTGAGCTCGGCGAGGATCACCGAGCTCACTCCCAGCACCTGGTAGCGGAGGGCCTGGCCGAACCAGCCGACTTCGGCAGGTTGATCGCCAAGCTCGACGAGTCCAGCCAGGACGACATCGTGTACAAAAACGCTCAGCAGCTGATCAGCCGCCGAGCGTCGCGGAACCCCACCTGGTGGGTGGCTGTTGCCAAGGCAGGCGACGACAGGCCCGACTCCGGTCCCATGAAGCCCAGTTGGTACGCAGCCCCGGCGCTGACGAAGAGCGCGGGCGACCCCGTGGACGGCAGGTTGCTGCCGACGTCGGGCCCGGCCACCGTGACAAACAGCCCCATGCTCGTACGGCAGGCCGCCGCCACCGCCGTATATCTGCTCGCCGCACGGATGGTCGGCCGGCCGAATCCGCCGCCCCTCGGCCACCGCCTCCGGCTTCCGCAGGCCCAAAGAACTGCGGGCGGGTCAACCCGCGTTGCAGCCGCACCCGTCCAGTATCCGCTGACGCGGTGCGCACCAGCCCATGCCGTGTTGGGCCATCAGAAACCGTTCGATTACAACGAATTCACGTTCGAGATCTACCCGCGTAGCCCTCCCCTGGAGTGTCATGGGCACGACGTCGTTCACACCACCGTGCTTCGTGCCTCAGGAGGCTCTCCCATGCGCTCCATCACCCGAATATCAACTGCCGGAGCTTGCTCTCTCGCCCTGGCGTTCAGCGGCCTCATCCTCGGCGTCAGCGCCGGTACCGCGCAGGCCAGCAGCTGCTCGCAGGCCTACCTGCCGCTGCCCGACTCCGGCTGTACACCCGGTTCGTACAACTCCGCCGTCACGCAGTCCACCATCGGCAGCACCATCTGTGTCTCGGGCTGGACGGCCACCGTTCGCCCGCCCACGTCGTACACCAACCCGCTCAAGGCACAGGGCATCATCGACTACGGCTACTCCGACACCAACATGTCGGACTACGAGGAGGACCACCTGGTACCCCTCGAACTGGGCGGCGCTCCTCGCGATCCCGGCAACCTGTGGCCCGAACCGCACTACGGGACCAAGACCGCGTACACCAAGGACGGCGTCGAGACCAAGCTCAAGAACGCGGTGTGCAACGGCACCATCACCTTGTCCGCCGCCCGTAGCGCCATCAGGACCAACTGGACCACGGCACTTCAGGTCACCGGCATCGGCTGAGCTCGACGGACCGTGGCCGGTGACGGACGTCACCGGCCACGGTCCGTGTCGACGTCCGGGGCGGCAACCCGCCCCCCGGGCGGATGGCTCAGAGAGGCCGGACAGCCCTGTCACTCGTACTGGGCGGGCAGTGTCGGTGTGTTGGCAGCAGGTCCCCGTACAGGCCGTGCAGACCGGCGACGGCGCCGGCGAGCCCCTCGGTGATGGTGGGCCGGCCGAAGGCGGTCGTCTCGCCCCCATCGAAGGGACGATCGCGAAGCCGAAGCCCACCGGCAGCGCAGTCGTCGGTCCACTGCCGGAAGTGCCCGCCGCGCTCCGGCGGGCGTGGCGGTGGGGCCGCGAGGGTGTCCACGGTGATGACGCCCCAGCCGGCAAGCACACGTCGGCGACGAACTGCCGTGCCGTCGCGCGCAACACGCCCTGCTCGTCGGTCAGCGCGAAATCCCCGGCCTCACCCGTGGGTCAGTCGGCCTCCCGGACGGTGATGGCGCCGGCCGGGCACACCGCTGCCGCCTCACGGACGGGAGCGGCCTGCTCCTCCGGGGGTGCGGGGGCGAGCAACACCACCGTGCCGTCGTCCTCTCGCTGGTCGAAGACCTCGGGTGCGGTCAGAACGCACTGCCCGGCCCCGCAGCATTTGGTCACGTCCACGCTGACCTTCATCGTCATCTCCCCGCCTCCACTCGTACGTCGTGGCGTTCCGGCCCCGGCGGGTCCGGTCACCAGCGGACGGGTACCGCGGTCAGGCCGCCGACCAGCAGTCCCTCGATGGGCCGCAGGTCGTCGACGGGTACCGCCAGCCGGAGCGTGGGAACCTTGCGGAGAAGCACCTCGAGGACCACCTGGAGTTCGGTGCGGGCGAGTGCCTGGCCCAGGCAGGAGTGCGGTCCGGCGCCGAAAGTGAGGTGGGGGTTGGGTGACCGGGTCAGGTCCATCTCGTCCGGGTCGGTGAAGGCGTCCTCGTCGCGGTTGGCGGCGGGCATGCTGCACACCACCGTGGTGCCGCCGGGCAGTACCTCGCCGCCCACCTCGACATCCTCGGTGAGGTAACGCCGCATCCCGAAGCCGAGGTTGGTGTCGTACCGCAGCGCCTCCTCGACGGCTGTCCGCACCAGCGAGGGGTCGGCCAGCAGACGCTCCCACCGGCCGCGGTCGGCCAGCAGCATGGCCACCATCTTGCCGATCATGTTGGCGGTGGTCTCGTGACCGGCGACCAGCAGTCCCATGGCGGTGCCGAGCAGTTCGGTGTCGGTCAGGCCCTCACCCTCCCCCTCGCTCTCCTTGATCAGCATGCTGATCAGGTCGTCGCCGGGTTCGGCGCGGGTGGCGGAGATATGCACCGTCAGGTACTTCCTGAACTCGGCCTGGGCGGCGGCGGCCTGCTCACCGGAGTAGCGGGTGACGTTGAGGAAGGCGTCCGACCAGTGCGAGAAGCGGTCCCGGTCCTCGGCGGGAACACCGAGGATGTCGCAGATGACGTAGACGGGGAGGGGAAAGCCCACGGCGGCCTTGAGGTCGCCGGGCTGTCCGCCCTCGATCAGGCCGTCGACCAGGGCCTCCGCGGTCCTCGTCATAGCGGGGCGCAGGGCGGTCATACGCTTGGCGGTGAAGTACTTGCCCACCTGCCGGCGCCACCGCTGATGCGGCTCGCCCTTCTCCGGCAGGGTCACCGCGCCCTCTCCGTCGGCGGCGGGACCACCGGCACCCCTGGGGGCGATCCGCGCGGCGCCGTCCTCCGGCCTCGGGCGCGTGAAGCGCGGGTCGGACAGCAGTGCCTTCACGTCGTCGTACCGGGTGAGGAACTTCGCCCGGTCTCCGCTGGGGAGCTCGACAGTGGCGACGGGGCACCGGCGTCGCAGTCCCTCCCATGCGACGGGCGGCTCCAGGGGGTTCTCGCTGGGCATCGGCAGTGGGAGGACCTGATCGTTGTCGGCCATCTGCGTCTCCTTGTGGGGAAGGAACTGCTCGCGGTCCGGCGGCTCCGCACGGGCCCGAAGGCCACCTGACGCACGCTATAGGCGACGTGCATCGTGCAACAAGTGTGCATCATGCACTTCCACGGAATGGTGCATTCCAGTCATAGGGTGGGGCGACATCGCCATCCGAGCACGAAGACACCGAGGAGAACGCGGGGTGGATGCCCACGAGGCGAGCCGACGGATCGAGCGGGAAATGCTGATCCTCGCGCGACACCAGGAGATGCGGGCACCGCGGGGCGCACGCGGCGGCGATCTGCTGGACCGCAGCGCCTATGTGCTGCTCAGCCGACTGGAGGTGCAGGGCCCGATGTCGATCCCGGACTTCGTCGAGGCATTCGGGCTGGCACCCTCCACCTTCACTCGGCAGACCTCCGCTCTGCTGCAGAACGGTCTCGTGGAGCGGACACTCGACCCAGACGGCGGGGTGGCCCGCAAATACCGGATCACCGAGGAAGGCAGAAAGCGCCTGTCCGAGCAGCGCGAGGAAATGGTCACCGGCCTGGTCCATGTCATCGGGAACTGGACACCCGAACGCCTCCAGCGCTTTATCGACGACCTCGAACAGTTCAACACCGACATCGAGCGCCTCACCGGCCGCCCCTGGCCCAGGCTCGAGTAGCTCGGGCGTCGTGCCGCCCGGCTCGGCTTCGGTCCCTTGATGATCTCTGACGCAGGACCGGGCCCTCCCGTCCGGATCAGCGGCTCGGTGCGTCCGCGGCGACGGCGGAGGCGGCCGCGTTGTAGCGGGCGAGGAGGGCGCGCAGGGCCTGGACCTCCTCCGTGGCCCAGCCGTCGGTGCGGGTGTCGACCTCCCGGTACATCAGGGCGTCGGCGCGGGCGAGCAGTTCCCGGCCGTGGTCGCTGGGACGGAGCAGCTGGGCTCGGTGGTTGTGCGGGTCGGCCTCGCGCACCACCAGGCCGGCGCGCTGCAGAGCGGCGACCTGGCGGCTGATCGTGGACTTGTTGAGGCCGTAGAGGCCGACCAGGTCTGCCGCACGAGCCCCGTCGCGTGCGGCCATCTCGGACAGCAGGGAGTAGTCGACGAAGCTCAGGTCCGGATGGAGCCGTTCGGCGTTGCCCCGGAAACGCCGGGAGAGAGTCACCAGCTCGCGGACGAGTCCCCGGAGCTCTGTGTCGTCGTCGGCCACGTACGCGTCCCTTCCTTGCAGCCCCCTACGGCCCGGGCTCCCGCCTCGGAGTTTCACTTTGCAACATACCGCGGACGGGTCTACAGTGACCGTGTTGCATTATGCAACTCACAGGACAGGTGTACAGCGTCTCGTCCCCTTAATGTCGTTATGTCAGCCACGGGGACGTGAGAGGCAGGCGAGAGCCATGCGAGTCGAGGACGTCGTCCACGCACCCAGCACACCGCTGGACGCCCCGGCCTTTCCGGCGGGTCCCTACCGGTTCACCGACCGCGAGTATCTGAACATCACCTACCGGACGGACCCCGGGGCCCTGGAGCGGCTCGTACCGGAGCCGCTGCGGGTGACCGAGCCGCTGGTCCGCTTCGAGGTCATGCGGATGCCGGACGTCACGGGGCTGGGCGACTACACGGAGTCGGGCCAGCTCGCCGTCGTCGAGTACGAGGGCGAGACAGGGGAGTACAGCCTGTCGATGTACGTGGACAACTTCCCCGCGATCGCCAGCGGACGGGAGATCGGCGCCTTCCCGAAGAAGCTAGGCCGGCCCCGGCTCTTCGTCGACCAGGACACTCTCGTCGGCACCCTGGACTACGGCTCGCTGCCCGTCGCCCGCGCGACGATGGGCTACAAGCACCGTCCGCTGGCCGCCGACAAGGCCCGCGAGGAGCTGACGCTGCCGACGTTCATGCTCAAGAAGCTTCCGCACTACGACGGTTCGCCACGTATCTGCGAACTCGTCCGTACCCAGATAGGCGATCTCACAGTCAAGGGCGCCTGGAGCGGGCCCGCCCGGCTGCAGCTGCTGGCCCACGCGCTGGCCCCGCTCGCGGACCTGCCGGTCCTGGAGGTCGTCTCCGCCTCGCACATCCTCACCGACCTGACCCTGGGCCGCGCTCGAGTCGTCCACGACTACTTGGCCTGACCGTCCCCCCACCGAAGAAGAGCAGGTGTCCCGCATGTCCGAGGACGACAGCATCGCCGGAATCCGCAAGGTCACCGTGGTCGGGGGTGGCGTCATCGGTGCCTCCTGGGCGGCGCTGTTCCTGGCCCGCGGCCTGTCCGTCACCGTCAGCGACCCGCAGCCCGGAGTCGACGAGGCCGTGCGCGCGTATATCGCGCGGGTCGCGCCCGAGTTGGAGGCGCTCGGGCTGGACACCTCGTCGCTCACCGCGCGGCTGTCCTTCGAGCCGGACCTGGCCACCGCGGTCCGCGAGACGGACCTGGTGCAGGAGAACGGCCCGGAGCGGCTGCAGGTCAAGCACGAGATCTGGCAGACCATCGAGAGCAGCGCACCGGCCGGTGCCCTGTTCGCCACCTCGACCTCGGGCATCCCCGCCACCGAGATCGCCACCGTCCTCAGGAACCCGGCCCGGCTCGTCGTCGGGCACCCCTTCAATCCGCCGCATCTGCTGCCGCTGGTGGAGGTCGTTCCGGGCGAGCGGACCTCGGCGGAGACGGTCGAACGCGCCCGTGCCTTCTACCGCGGCCTCGGCAAGCAGCCGCAGGTGCTGCGCAAGGAGGTGCCCGGCTTCGTCGCCAACCGGCTGCAGTCGGCGATCTTCCGTGAGTGTGTGCACCTGGTGAGCGAGGGCGTCGTCACCATGCAGGAGCTCGACGACATCGTTACCTCGTCCATCGGCCGGCGCTGGGCCGTCGCCGGGCCCTTCCGCTCCTTCCATCTCGGCGGCGGGGAGGGTGGACTGACGCACTTCATGGACCATTTCGGCGTGGGCATGGAGCGGCGCTGGGCCGACATGGCCCAGGAGAAGGTGGCCTTCGACGAGCCCACCAGACAGCTGCTGAGCGAGCAGGTCAAGGACTTCGGCGGCAGCGTCGACGAACTCGCCGCCGAACGCGACCGCAGGCAGATCGCCCTGATGCGCGCGCTCGGCGAGACGTTCGACGCCTGACCCGCCCTCTCCCCTCTCCCCCTCCCCACCATCCGGACATCCCCATCCCCCCACGACTCAGAGGTCGCAGCATCCATGAGCGCCGAAGAACTCACCGACCGCATCCAGAAGACCCTCGCCAACCCGTCCACCACGGACGACGGCTTCGACATCCACCAGGCCCTGCGCGAGGTCCTCTCCTCGGCCGGCCTCCACCCCGAGGACAGCGGCGGAAGGATCACCTTCATCGGGGCCGACCCCGTCGTGCCCAGCGTCATGCGCCTGGGCGCCGTTCCCGCCCTGGGCATGACCGCCAAGTCCGTCGCCCTGGCCGCCCTCTGGCGCCGGCGCACCGGCGAGGGCCAGGACATCACCATGGACCTGCGCAAGGCCCCGCACCGGCTGTGCCCCTTCTACGACAAGAAGTGGGAACTGCTCAACGGCTACCCCGGCGGCACACCCTCGGACCCGGCCAACCCGCTCGGTTTCGACTTCTACCAGACGCGCGACGACCGCTGGGTCATGCCGCTCAACCCCTACCCGAAGATCAAGAACACCGTCTACAAGCTGCTCCGCACCTGGCCCGAGAAGCAGGCCGTCGCGGACGCCGTCTCCAAGTGGAACGCCGCCGATCTGGAGCAGGCGGGCGACGAGATGGGCGTGGTGATGCCCATGCTGCGCACCGCCGAGGAGTTTCTCCGCGAGCCCGCGTACGAGTACATCGCACAGCAGCCGCTGATCAAGATCGAGAAGATCGGCGACAGCGAGCCCGAACCCCTGTCCGCCGCGGCCGCCCAGCCGCTCTCCGGCGTGCGCGCCCTGGGTATGGGCCACATCATCGCCGGCGCCGGGGTCGGCCGGGATCTGGCCCAGCACGGCGCGGACGTCCTGAACATCTGGCGCCCGAACGAGTTGGAGCACGACTCCACGTACAACACCGCCAACGTCGGCGTCCGCTCGACCACCATCGACCCCTACGCGCCTGAGGGACAGGCGAGGATCCGCGAGCTGCTGAGCGACGCAGACCTCTTCTACGCCAACCGCCGCCCCGGCTACCTGGAGAAGATCGGCCTCAGCGCCGAGGAGGCCGCGGCCGTCCGGCCCGGCATCATCCACATCAGCATCTCCCTCGCCGGCGAGACCGGCCCCTGGAGCCACCGCGTCGGCTTCGACCAGACCGCCGGCGCGGTCAGCGGCATCATGCTCATGGAGGGCGAGGACGGCGTCGCGGCCCGACCGACCAGCACCCCGGCGCTGCCGTACATCAGCGTCGTCAACGACTACGTGCTCTCCTGGCTGGCCACCACCGGTGCGCTCGCCGCGCTGATGCGCCGCGCCACCGACGGCGGCAGTTACCGCGTCACCCTCAACCTCACCCGTATCGCCACCTGGATCCTCAGCCTCGGCGTCTTCGACCGCGACTATGCCCACGCGACCGCCCTCAACCCCGACCCCGACTCCCCGCACGCCTACCTCGACCCCGACACCTTCACCGCCGACACCCCCTGCGGCCACTACCAGGGCGTCACCGACCAGATCATCATGACCCGCACCCCCGGCCACTTCCGCGAGATCCTGCTCCCCCGCGGCAGCAGCGCCCCACTATGGCTCCCCCGCCACAGCTGAACACGCAGCGCCCTTGCCCACGGGGCGCGGGCTGTGCGGAATCTGTACAGCGGGGGCCGCCACGACGTTACTCTCCGGCAGGCATCGTCTCCCGGAGGTGGGTTCTCATGGCGTACGACCGTTCCCCGGGCCTTGCCGAAACTGTAGGCGCCTTGGCGGAAGGCAAGTTGACGTCTCGTCAGCTGGTCGAGGAGTGTCTTGCGCGGATCGAGGTCACCCAGGGCTCCCTCAACGCCTTCCGGATCGTCCGCACTTCCGCCGCGCTCGCCGAAGCCGACGCCGCCGACCGGAAGTTGGCCGACGGGATGCGCCGTCCGCTGCTCGGGGTACCGGTCGAGGTGAAGGACGACACGGACGTGGCCGGCGAGCCGACCGCCTTCGGTTGCCGGGGCGACTTCCCGCCCGCGGCGGAGGACGGGGAGGCGGTACGACGGCTGCGCGCGGCAGGGGCGGTGATCATCGGCAAGACCAACACCTGTGAGCTGGGACAGTGGCCGTTCACCGAGGGTCCGGCCTTCGGGGCCACCCGTAATCCGTGGCAGCCGCAGCACACCCCCGGCGGATCCTCGGGCGGATCGGCGGCCGCCGTCGCGGCGGGGATCGTCCCGGCCGCGCTCGGCTCGGACGGCGCCGGATCCGTGCGCATCCCGGCCGCCTGGACCCATCTCATCGGGATCAAACCCCAGCGCGGCCGTATCTCCACCTGGCCGCGCGGCGAGTCCTTCCAGGGCATCACCGTCAACGGCACCCTGGCCCGCACGGTCGCCGACGCCGCGCTGCTGCTGGACGCGGCGAGCGGCAATCACCGCCAGGATCCGCACCGGCCAGGGGAGTTGACGGTTTCCGACGCGGTCGGCCGCGACCCCGGGCGGCTGCGTATCGCGCTCTCCCTGAAGCCGCCGTTCACCGCGCTGCCCGCCCGCCTCCAGCCGGACGTCCGAGCACGGGTGCTCGAACTCGCTGAGAAACTGGCTGCGTTGGGCCATACCGTCGAGGAGGCCGACCCGCCCTACGGCCAGATCGGGCTCACCTTCGTTCCGCGCGCCACGGTGGGGATCGCCGAACGCGTCCGCGAGCTACCGCGGCCCGCCCTGCTGGACAGCCGCACCCTGGAGGCGGCCCGGCTGGGCCGGCTGCTCGGCGGGCCCCCGCTGCGGGCCGCCCGCCGCGCGGAGGCGGCCTTGCGGCACAGAATCGGCGGCTTCTTCGCGTCGTACGACGCGATCCTCGCGCCGACCACGGCCGCTCCCCCGCCGCGCATCGGCGCGATGCTGGGGCTGGGCCAGTTCGCCACCGACCGGGCGATGATCGCCGCCTGCCCCTACGCCTGGCCGTGGAACGTCCCCGGGTGGCCGGGGGTCAATGTGCCCGCCGGGTTCGTGGGGGACGGGCTGCCGGTGGGCGCGCAGTTGCTCGGCCCGGCCGACAGCGAGCCACTGCTCGTGTCCGTCGCCGCCCAGCTGGAGGCCGAGCTGCGCTGGCACGAGCAGTGGCCGGCCCGGGCCGCGGTCACGGGCTCCCCCCGCCGTATGACCACCTGCGGTCGACGGCCTGCGGCTTTCCCGTGGCTTGGCCTGCCCGTACCCTCTGACCATGGACGATGCGTCGATGGTGGGGCTCATGGGGCGGGTCACCGGAACGATCGGGCCCGGGCTCGTCGGCGAGGTGATCGTCCGGGTGCGCGGGGGCGCCGAGCACTTCCTCGCGTACCCCGCCGACGGCGGCACCCGGATCGAGCGGGGCACGGTGGTGATGGTGGTCGAACACCTGCCGCCGAGAACGGTCTACGTCACACCCGCGTACGACAGTTGAGCGCGCTTCGTCCCAGGTGAGGGACGTGTGCGTCAAGATTGCAACAAGGATCCGTCAGCGTCTTCACCCCGCGCTCGCGCAGGCGCACACTCCCTTCGTTCGGTGCCGACAGGGCACCATCCAAAGGGGGCGTATGCCGATGGTCATCGGCGTCGTTGCGGGGGCGGCGGTCGTTGCCGTGCTCGTGTTGATCGGTCTGTTCAAGATGATGTGGCGGGTCGCCGAACCGAACGAGGCGCTCATCATCTCCGGTTCCAACCACCGGACCGAGGGCCTTGAGGCGGGCATGGGATTCCGCATCGTCACGGGGCGCGGCACGCTGGTGCTGCCCGGCGTGCAGGCGGTGCGCAAGCTCTCCCTCGATCTGAACGAGACCGAGTTGCACGTGGACTGCGCGACCACCCAGGGCATTCCGCTGAAGGTGCGGGGTGTGGTCATCTTCAAGGTGGGCGACGACTTCGTGTCGATCGCCAACGCGGCCCGCCGTTTCCTGGACCAGCAGAAGATGATGTCCGAGCGGGTGCACAACGTGTTCGCCGGTCATCTGCGGTCCATCGTGGGCGGGTTGACGGTCGAGGACATGATCCGCGACCGTGAGAAGCTCACCGGGCAGACCCGGGCCGCCTGTGGCACGGAGATGGAGAAGCTGGGGCTCATCGTCGATTCCCTGCAGATCCATGAGATCGAGGATCCGACCGGATACATCCAGAACCTGGCGATGCCGCACGCGGCCGCCGTCCAGCGGGACGCGCGGATCGCGCAGGCGGAGGCGAACCGTCTCGCCACCGAGGCGGAGCAGGCCTCGTTCGCCCGGATGGCGGAGGCCACCCGGGACAGCGAGATCCTCCAGGCCGGCTACCAGGCCGAGCGGGACAAGGCGGCGGCCAGCGCCAGGCAGTCCGGTCCGCTCGCCGACGCGGCCGCCCGGCAGGAGGTCGTGGTCCAGGAGACCCGGGTCGCCGAACTGGAGGCGCAGCGGCGGGAGCAGCAGCTCCAGGCGGACGTCCGCAAGCCGGCGGACGCCAAGGCCTATGAGAAGCGGACGCTGGCCGAGGCCGAGCGTGACGCGCGTATCTCGGCGGCCCAGGCAAAGGCGAAGGAGACGGAGCTGGCCGCGGCGGCCGAGGCGACCCGGGTCAAGACGGCCGCGGCCGCCGAGGCCGAGGCGACCAAGTCCCGGGGTGCGGCCGGCGCGGCCGCCACTCGGGCCACCGGTGAGGCCGAGGCGGCCGCCGCACAGGCCAGGGGTCTGGCGGAGGCCGAGGCGACCAAGGCCCAGGGTCTCGCGGAGGCGGAGGGCATCAAGGCCCGAGCCGCCGCCCTGGCCGAGAACCAGGAGGCGGTCGTCGCCCAGCAACTCGCCGAGAACTGGCCGGAGATCGTCAGGGCCGGCGCGTCCGCCTTCGGCAACGTCGACAACATGGTGTTGCTCAACGGTGCCGACGGTATGGGCGAGATGTTCGCCAAGGCGCTCACGATGGGCGGTACCGGACTGGGGCTGGCACGCCAGCTGCTGGCGTCGATGAACCAGAACGGGCAGGTCCCGAACGGGACTTCGCCGATTCTCAACGGGGTCGCGGCCCCGAAGACGCAGAAGGTTCCGGTGGAGCAGGACGGCGAGTAGCCGAGAGCGGGAGACAGGGGTGCCCCCGGCCGGACCGGGGGCACCTCCCTGCTCACTCCTGCTCGTTGAGTCGCCGCAACAGCTCCAGCAGGGTCGTGCGCTCCGCCGCCGTCAGCCCGGCGAAGCATCCGGCGAGGACCTCGCGGGCCACCCCGTGCCCGGCCGCCAGCACCCGCTCGCCGTCCGGGGTCAGATGGTGTTGGATGCGCCTTCCGTGGCCCGGCCGCCGTTCCACCAGGCCCTGTGCGGCCAGCCGGCCCACCAGCGTGCCGAAGGCCTGCTCGCTCTGGAAGGTGGCCGCGGCCAGCTCGCGCGCCGAGGCGCCCGGCGACCGGTCGATGGCGCGCAGCGCGTCCCACTGCGCGAGGGTGGTGCCGACGGCTGAGAGCGCGCTGTCCATCGCCCGGTGCTGCCGGTACTGGGCCTGTTTGACCGCTCTTCCGAGAACTTGCAGGTCATCGTGCATGGGCCAAGTCTAACCGATGACTAAGCTTGTTTATATAAAGATGTTTAGTTAGAGTCCTCGGCATGACGACGAACCGCACCGTCCAGGTGTATCCCGACCTGTCCATCTCCCTGACCGAGGCCGGTTCCGGCCGCCCGGTGCTCGTCCTGCACGGAGGCGGCGGCCCCGCCACCGTCGCCGGTCTCGCCGCCCGCCTCGCCGATTCCGGACGCACCCTCGTCCCGGTCCACCCCGGCTGGGACGGAACACCCCGCCCCGACTGGTTCACGAGCGTCGACGACCTCGCCCTCGCCTATCTGCATCTGCTCCAGGACAGCGAGTTGAGTGACGTCCTGGTGGTCGGCTCCTCGCTGGGCGGCCAACTCGCCGCCGAGATGGCGATACGCGACGCGGCGGGACTGATCACCGGTCTGGTCCTGATCAACGCGGTCGGCGCGGCCATCGAGGGCGAGACGGTCACCGACTTCTTCGCGCTGGATCCGCGCGCCCAGGCCGAACACTCCTGGCACGACCCGGACCGCTTCTACGTCGACCCGGCCACCCTCCCCGCCGCCGAACTAGCCCGCCGTCAGGCCAACATGGCGACCATGCGGCTGCTCACCGAAGGCGGCCGGATGACCAGTCCGAAGCTGCTGCCCCGGCTGGGCCGGGCGCCGCAGCCGGTGCTGGTGATCTGGGGCGAGAGCGACCGTGTCGTCACCCCCGCCTACGGAGCCGCCTACGCGAAGGCCTTCCCCCAGGGCCGGTTCGAGCCGATCCCGGGCGCCGGCCACCTTCCGCACATCGAACGCGCCGACATCACCGCCGAGTTGATCGAGTCGGAGCTGCGCCGCACCGGTACCCCGCCTGTTCTCGCAGGCTGAGGCCCCTTAGGGTGCCCTCGTGACTGCGCTTACCGACGACGAGAACATCCCCGGCCGTTACGGCCCCACCGCGACCGCCGAGGCCGACCCGCACGAGGTCGGCAGGGTGCGCACCGAATACTCCCCGGCCCACGACGGCGACCCCGATCCCGGTGAGATCGTGTGGACCTGGGTGCCCTTCGAGGAGAACGACGGCCGGGGCAAGGACCGGCCGGTGCTGGTCGTCGCCCGGGAGGCGGCCGGCACGCTGCTCGCCGTACAGCTGTCGAGCAAGCGACACGACCACGACCGCGAGTGGGTGGCGATCGGCAGCGGCCCCTGGGACCGGTCGGGACGCGACTCCTGGGTGGACGTGGACCGTGTACTGCGGCTGCACGAGGACGGCATGCGCCGGGAGGCGTGCGCGCTGGACCGGGGCCGTTTCAACCTCGTACGCAACCGGCTGCACGAGCGCTACGGCTGGAAGTGAGCCGCTAGGGGTTGCCGGGCGGATCACGCCGGCGTCGCGGGGTCTGGCACGCCCTCCCCCAGCACGCCTCCTCCGCCTTGCAGGCGTCAGCCGTCGAGGGCTGCCTGCTGGAAGGCCTCGGTGAAGGCCGCCCGGACCACCGATCCCGGCGTACGGTCCAGGACCCCGAACACCACGTGCTCGAAGGTCCGCTCGAACCGTCCGCCGGGGCCCAGCAGCCCCCGGAAGGCCCCCGCGACCTGCCGGGGGTCGTTCTGGAAGACCCCGCAGCCCCAGGCGCCGAGGACCAGCCGCCGGTAACCGTTCGCGGCCGCCACCTCCAGGACCCGCTCGGCCCGTACGGCGAGGGCGCCCGCCAGCTCACCGGCGCGTTCCGGCGTCGTACGACGGATCACGCCCGCGTTGGGCGCGGCGGACGTGAGGAAGCCCGCGCGGTAGGGCTCCTGGAGGAGGCCGCCGCGGTCGTCGCGGAAGACCGGGACGGCCGGGGAGTGGATCACCCGGTCCGAGTAGAACGGGTCACGGTGGGCGCGGTGGTGGTCGTAGAAGGCGCGGGCGTGCAACTGGCAGGCGTAGAGCGCGGAGGCGCGGCACAGCGCCTCCTCCTGCGCCTGGGCGCCGTTCAGATAGCCGCCGCCCGGATTGTGGGCCGAGGCGAAGTTCAGGACGGCGACCGGGGCGTCGGCCAGCCGGCGGGCGGCCTCCAAGCTGCTCTCGCCGGTGACCTCGACGACCGTCTCCACCGGGGCGGTCCGCGGGACCGGCACCGGTTCCGGGCCGTGGATCCGCGTCCCCGCCTGTACGGCGGCGATGTCGGCCGCCAGGAGGACCTCCCGGCCGTCGGGGGTCCGACAGGCCCCCGACGCCACGATCTTTTCGGTCTCCTGGGCGATCCCGCGCAGGCGCGCGCTCATGGCGCCACCCCCGTGGACGCCATGACCGCGGCCCGCGCGGTCTCCCCCGTCGTGCTCATGTACGCATCCTGGGCGATGCTGGTGATGCGGTGCAACGGAGTTTCCTGCACCCGAAACGGTTCCGAACGTGCAAGGAAGCAGAGGTTACCGATCTAGAACGTCCCGATAGGTGCCCTTGTGCGAATCGGCGCGAAGGTCTTGGGTGGAACGGACGTGCCGTCCCGGACCCATCCACGGCCGGGCCGGCGGCATGGTGGAATCTCAGGAGGATCCCTACATGTCCGACTCGATATCCGACGGCGGCGACTGTACCGACGGGTCGGTGAAAACCGACTTCTCGGACGACCGCACCGCCGTCACCGAAGCCGAGGTGGAGGCCCTGGTGAAGGGCATCTGCTTCAAGACCGGCCCGCCCCGCACGCTCGGGGTCGAAGTGGAATGGCTGGTTCACGAGCTGCGGCAGCCGCAGCTCCCCGTGACACCCGAAAGACTCGAAGCGGCCTACGCCGCACTGCGCACGGTGCCCCTCGGGTCGGCGCTCACCGTCGAACCCGGCGGCCAGCTGGAGCTGAGCTCGCCGCCCGCCGCCTCCCTGATGGAGTGCATCGGCACCGTATCCGCCGACCTGGACGCCGTCCGTACGGTCCTCGCCGAGCAGGGCCTCGGTCTCGTGGGCGCCGGTCACGATCCCTGGCACACACCCCGCCGCTTCCTGCGCGAACCGCGCTACGAGGCGATGGAGAGGTGCCTGGACCGGGCCGGTCCGGCGGGGCGCCACATGATGTGCAGCTCGGCCTCCGTGCAGGTCTGCCTGGACGCCGGCCATGAGGAGCCCGGCCCGCTGGGGCACACGCGCCGCTGGTGGCTGGCCCATCAGCTGGGCCCGGTCCTGGTGGCCGCCTTCGCGAACTCCCCCCTGGCGGGAGGCCGGCCCACCGGCTGGGTCTCCACCCGGCAGCTGCTGTGGATGGAGATCGACGCGGGCCGCGCGGGAGCGCCCCCGCTGGCCGGCGACCCGCGGACCTCCTGGGCCCGGCGTGTGCTGGACGCCCCGGTGATGTGCGTACGACGGGACAGCGGCCCCTGGGAGGTGCCCGAGGGCCTCACCTTCCGGGAGTGGACCCGGTCAGGGTCGCCCACCAGGGCGGATCTCGCGTACCACCTCACCACACTGTTCCCGCCGGTCCGGCCGCGCGGTCATCTGGAGCTGCGGATGATCGACGCACAGCCCGGCGACGACGGCTGGATCGTGCCGCTGGCGGTGACGGCGGCGCTGTTCGACGACGCGGAGGCCGCCGAGACCGCGTACCGGACGGTGAAACCGCTGGCCGAGCGGGCGGGGACACGGCCCGCCCCGCACAATCCGCTGTGGATCGACGCTGCCCGGACCGGGCTCGGCGACCCGGAGCTGCACGAGGCCGCCGTCGGCTGTTTCGCGGCGGCGCTGGAGGCCCTGCCGAGGCTGGGCGCGGCCCCCGAGGTCGTGGCCGCCGTGACGGCGTACTTCGACCGGTACGTCCTCAAGGGCCGCTGCCCGGCCGACGACCTGCTGGACCCCCTGCGCGGCACTTCGAGCCGCGCCCACGGGAAGGACATCCCCGCATGACCGCCCCCGAGACCGACATCGACATCGAGACCCTGCGGGACCGGGCCCTGAAGTCCCTGATCACGGCCCGGGACCGCACCACGCTCCTGACCAGCTGCGTAGAGGAGCCCGACCTCACCGCCCAGCATTCCCCGCTGATGTCCCCGCTGGTCTGGGACCTGGCGCACATCGGCAACCAGGAGGAGCTCTGGCTGCTGCGCAACGTCGGCGGCCGGGAGGCGATGCGCCCCGAGATCGACAGCCTCTACGACGCCTTCGAGCACCCGCGTTCCGAACGGCCCACGCTACCGCTGCTGCCGCCCGCCGAGGCCCGGCGCTATGCGGCGGAGGTGCGCGGCCGGGCCCTGGACCTGCTGGAGGGCTCGGCGTTCAGCGGCGGCACCAGGCTGACCGAGGCGGGCTTCGCCTTCGGGATGATCGCCCAGCACGAACAGCAGCATGACGAGACGATGCTGATCACCCATCAGCTCCGCAAGGGCCCCCAGGCCCTGACCGCCCCGGACCCGGACCCGGCGCCGCCGTTCACCGGTCCGGCCGAAGTCCTGGTCCCCGGCGGCCCGTTCACCATGGGCACCTCCACCGAACCATGGGCGCTGGACAACGAACGCCCCGCGCACCGACGGGAGGTGGCGCCCTACTGGATCGACACCACGCCGGTGACCAACGGCCAGTACCTGGCCTTCATCGAGGACGGCGGCTACGAGAACGAGCGCTGGTGGACGCCCGACGGCTGGGCACACATCCGGCAGCACTCGATCGTCGCCCCGCACTTCTGGCACCGTGAGGGCGGCCAGTGGCTGCGGCGCCGGTTCGGGGTCACCGAGGTCGTACCGCCGGAGGAGCCGGTGCTCCACGTGAGCTGGTACGAGGCGGACGCCTACGCCCGCTGGGCCGGGCGCCGGCTGCCCACCGAGGCCGAGTGGGAGAAGGCCGCCCGGCACCACCCCGGCGAGAACCGGTCCCGGCGCTACCCGTGGGGCGACGCCGAACCCGCACCGGCCCACGCCAACCTCGGCCAGCGGCATCTGCGTCCCGCACCGGCAGGCAGTTACCCGGAGGGCGAGTCACCGCTGGGCGTACGGCAGTTGATCGGTGACGTCTGGGAGTGGACGTCGAGCGACTTCCTCCCCTACCCCGGCTTCAGCGCCTTCCCGTACAAGGAGTACTCGGAGGTGTTCTTCGGCCCCGAGTACAAGGTGCTGCGCGGCGGTTCGTTCGCCGTGGACCCGGTGGCCTGCCGGGGGACGTTCCGCAACTGGGACTACCCGATCCGGCGGCAGATCTTCTCCGGCTTCCGCACCGCCCGTTCGGCCGCGGAGACCGCCTGATGTGCCGTCATCTGGCCTGTCTGGGAACCGAGGAGCCACTCGGCCGGCTCCTCGTGGAGCCCGAACACTCCCTCTACCGCCAGTCGTGGGCACCCCGGCGGCAGCGGTACGGGACGGTCAACGCCGACGGTTTTGGGGTGGGTTGGTACGCCCAGGAGGATCCGCAGCCGGCCCGCTACCGGCGGGCCGGACCGATCTGGGCCGACCAGTCCTTCGCCGACCTGGCCCGGGTCGTGCGCACCGGCGCCGTGCTCGCCGCCGTACGGGACGCGACCCTGGCGGGTGCGGACGCGGAGGCGGCGGCTGCCCCGTTCGCCGCGGGCCGCTGGCTGTTCAGCCACAACGGGGCGATCCCCGGCTGGCCGCGGTCGGTGGCATCCCTCGTCCCGCTACTGCCCCCGGCCGACCTGCTGTCGATGGAGGCGCGCACGGATTCGGCGTTCGTCTGGGCGCTGGCTCTGCACCGGCTGCGGTCCGGCACGCCGCCGGGCCCAGCCCTTGCCGAAACGGTTCTCCAGATCGCCGAGGCGGCCCCGACCGCGCGGCTGAACCTCCTGCTCACCGACGGCGAGACCATCGCCGCCACCGCCTGGGGCGACAGCCTCTACCACCTCTCGGAACCCGGCCACCGCGTCGTCGTCGCCTCCGAGCCGTACGACGACGACCCGCGCTGGCGGGAGGTACCCGACCGCACGCTGCTCGTCGCGAGCCGCCGGGCCGTCACCCTCGCCCCGGTCGAGAAGCCGGGCGAGGACGGTCCGGCCCAGGACGAATCGGTCGAGAAACCGGGCGAGGCCCCGGCATCCGTATCCCCGAAGGAGCCCTGTACGTGAGTCCCCTCCGTGTCACCCGCACCCTTCCCGAGGACGCGACGGACGCCGCGCTGCGCGCCGACGTCCTGAACGGCCTCACGGCCACGCCCAAGTCGCTGCCGCCGAAGTGGTTCTACGACGCCCGGGGCAGCGAGCTGTTCGAGCAGATCACCGAACTGCCCGAGTACTACCCCACCCGGGCCGAGCGGGAGATCCTGCTCGCCCGGTCCGGCGAGATCGCCGCCGTGAGCGGTGCCCGCACCCTGGTGGAGCTGGGCTCCGGCTCCTCCGAGAAGACCCGTCTGCTGATCGACGCGCTCACCTCCCTCGAGGTGTACGTCCCGGTCGACGTCAGCGAGAGCGCCCTCACCCAGGCCGGGCAGGCGCTCATCGAGGAGCGGCCGGGGCTGTCGGTGCACGCCCTGATCGCCGACTTCACCGGCCGGATGAGCCTGCCCGAGACCCCGGGGCCGCGGCTGCTGGCGTTCCTCGGCGGCACGATCGGCAATCTGCTGCCCGCCGAGCGGGCCCGGTTCCTGGCCTCGGTCCGGGGGCTGCTCGCGCCCGGTGACGCGCTGCTCCTCGGCACCGACCTGGTCAAGGACAAGGAGGTACTGGTCCGGGCGTACGACGACGCGGCCGGGGTGACGGCCGAGTTCAACAAGAACGTCCTGGCGGTCGTCGACCGGGAGCTGGGCGCCGACTTCGACCCGGACACCTTCGACCATGTCGCCCTGTGGGACGCGGACGAGGAGTGGATCGAGATGCGGCTGCGCTCCCGTGTCGCGCAGACCGTGAAGGTGCCCGCACTGGACCTGGCCGTGGAGTTCGCTGCGGGCGAGGAGCTGCGCACCGAGGTGTCGGCGAAGTTCCGGCGGGACGGAGTGACCGCGGAACTTGCCGCCGCCGGGCTTGAGTTGACCAACTGGTGGACCGACTCGCAGGGCCGCTTCGCGCTCTCCCTCAGCGTGGCCCGCTGAGTCATCCGAAGCCCGGCGCGAGAAGTTCGCTGATCCGCCGGGAGGCGCGGCGGGCCTCGGTCGCGGGGTCCGCTCCGCCGAGCACTTCGGTCATATAGCCCTTGATCGGGTTGTCGGCCTCGACCGCCGGCCAGTCCGGGGTGTGGGGGGTCGCCCGTCCCCGCGCGGCTCCCGCCGCCATGGCGGCGACCCCCTCCGCCCCGGCGACCGCGCCCGCCAGCGTGGTCTTGTTGGGCACGTAGTTCATGGTGCGGGCCAGTTCGGTGTCCCACTTGGCACCGGTGAGTGCGCCGACGACGGCGGTCGCGTCGTAGGGCCGGTCGGTGTTCTGCGGTACGACGAGGTCGGAG
Source organism: Streptomyces sp. NPDC096040 (assembly GCF_040303265.1). Classification (NCBI taxonomy): domain Bacteria; kingdom Bacillati; phylum Actinomycetota; class Actinomycetes; order Kitasatosporales; family Streptomycetaceae; genus Streptomyces; species Streptomyces sp. NPDC096040. The sequence goes on along the minus strand of NZ_JBEOTA010000032.1, from coordinate 4,343 downwards.
CCGCCGGTGAAGACGGCGCCGGGGTGCTCGGCCGTGAGCCCCGGCACCGGGAAGTAGCCGATCTCGTCCTTGAGTTCGGGGTTCTCCTGCACGATGGACTGGGCGAGTCCGGGCACCGCGACGATCTGTGCGACCTGACCGCCCGCGAACACCTGGGCCTGGGGCGGGTGTTCCTCGTCGGCGTCCACGGGTCCCTTGCCGAGGGCCTGGAGCCGCCGGTAGAAGTCCATCCCGCGCAGGGCGGCCGGACTGTCCAGGGCGCCCTTCCAGCCGGCGTCCGTCTCCTCCGCGAGATCCCCGCCCTCGTCCCAGACGAACCCGGAGAGCGTGTACCAGTCCTGCCCGGCGAGGTAGATCCCCTGGTTCCCGCCCGAGTTGAGCTTCCCGGTGTCGGCCAGCCACTCGTCACGGGTCCTGGGCGGGGAGGTGATGCCGGCCTTCTCGAAGAGGTCCTTGCGGTAGATGACGACACGGTTGGCCGCGTACCAGGGGATGCCGTACTGACGGGAGTCGTCCCGGCCGGGTTCGGCGAGGCCGGGCAGCCAGTGTTCCTTGCCCCAGTCCCGCATCGACTCCAGCGTGAGGTCGGTGAGCCGGCCGCCCTCGACGTACTGCGGGACCTGGGTGTTGCCGACCTCGATGACATCGGGACCGTCCGCGGAGTCGGACTTGAGCGCCGTCTGCACCTTGTCCACGATCCCGGTCCACTGCTGGATACGGATGTCCAGGCGGATGCCCTCGTGGGTGCGCTCGAAGTCCGCGGTGAACCGGCGCAGGAACTCCTGCGACGCGCTGTTCTGCATCAGCCACACCGTGACCGTGTGCCGGCCGCCCGCTCCGCCCGGCAGGACGCCACAGGCGCTGAGCAGCGCGGCGGACACACAGACGAGGGCGAGCGGGCGACGACGTCTCACGAGGGGTTCCTGTTCTGTCTGGCGGACAGGGGAGAAGGCCCGACGTGGGGGAACGAGCACGGGTGCTCGTACGGGTGTACGGGATTTTGGTATGGACCAATGGGCCGGGTCAAGGCCTGGCAACACTGCCCGTCGATTCGCCACCACGGGCGGTCAGGCCGGTCGCCTTATGCGGTGACCCTGGCGATGAACGCCGTGAGGTTCGCGACGGTTCGCTCGATCTTCTCCTCCAAGGTGAGCGACTCGGGCAGGCGTGAACCGACGCCCGCGTCCTTCTTGCCCCGTACGTACAGCGGGCAGGCGAGGTCGCTGCACAGGTAGACGCCCACGGAGTTTCCCTGCTGCCCGGCCTTGCCGGCTTTCGCGGCGACCATCAACGAGACGCCTCCGGTGTGGGTGGTCAGGCATATCGAGCACATGCTGCGCCGCGCCTGCCAGGAGGTGGCGCCGGAGCCGCGCAGGGCGAGCGCCACAGGGCGGTCGCCCAGCTCGACGGCGAGGTAGGCGCGGTCGGGAGCCTGTGGGTCCCGCCAGCCGAGGAAGTCCAGGTCGTCCCACGGTCGCTCGGCCAGGTCGTGGGGGACGGACAGGCGCTTGGCCTCGCCCTTGGTGCAGTTCACGAAGGCGGTGCGGATCTCCCGCTCACTCAGGGGTCTCATGAGCGGCAGGCTAATTTGCCTAAAAGCCTTAGGCAAATGCTTTATTGTTGTCGCTGGATAGGAGGAAGGTTATGGTGAGAGCAGGCCTGACCCCGGAGCGGCTGACCCTTGCGGGGGCGGAGCTGGCCGACGAGGTCGGCTTCGACCAGGTGACCGTCTCGGCACTCGCCCGGCGGTTCGACGTCAAGGTCGCGAGTCTGTACTCGCACCTGAAGAACTCCCAGGAACTCAGGACCAGGATCGCCCTGTTCGCCCTGGAGGAACTCGCCGACCGGGTCGCCGACGCCCTGGCGGGGCGGGCCGGCAAGGACGCCCTGGCCGCGTTCGCGGACGCCTACCGCGACTACGCCCGGGAACACCCCGGCCGGTACGCCGCCGCCCGACTCCGGCTCGATCCCGAGACGGCGGCCGCCAGTGCCGGGGTGCGGCACTCCCAGATGACGCGGGCGATCCTGCGCGGCTACGACCTGACAGAGCCCGACCAGACGCACGCGGTCCGGATGCTGGGCAGCGTCTTCCACGGCTACGTCAGCCTGGAGCTGGCCGGGGGTTTCGAGCACAGCACCCCGGACGCGCAGGAATCGTGGGCCTGGGTCGTGGACTCCCTCGACGCCCTGCTGCGGAACCGGGCCACCTGCTGAACCGTCCGGACATATCGATCAACAGGCTGAGGCAATGAACACCGAACGCGACTGGATCACCACCCCTGTCACCGTGGACCTCCTGCGCGGCTTCCTCGACGTGGAAGCGACCGCGCACGGACTGCTGCCGCATCGGCTGCCCGCCCGGGCGCGCCGGCAGATCCCCGACAGCCAACTGGCCCTGGCCGAGGCCCAGCCCTCCGGCGTGCGGCTGGTCTTCCGTACCCGGGCCACCACCGTCGAACTGGACACGCTCCCCACCAAACGGGTGTACCGAGGGTTCCCCGCCCCGGCGGACGGCGTGTACGACCTGCTGGTCGACGGCCGCCTCACGGCCCAGGCCACGGTGGCCGGCGGCAACGTACACACGATCACCGACCTTTTCACCCAGTCCGCCGAGCTGACGGAGGGTCCCGCCGGCACCGCCCGTTTCACCGGTCTGCCCGCCGGTGACAAGGACATCGAGATCTGGCTTCCGCACACGGAGATCACCGAGCTGATCGCCCTGCGCACCGACGCCCCCGTCGAGCAGGCACCGGCACGCGGGCGCCGGGTGTGGCTGCACCACGGCAGTTCCATCAGCCACGGCTCGAACGCCACGCATCCGACCGCCATCTGGCCGGCCCTGGCAGCCGCCCAGGGCGAAGTGGAGCTGGTCAACATGGGGTTCAGTGGCAGTGCGCTGCTGGACCCGTTCACCGCCCGTGCGATGCGGGACACCTCCGCGGACCTGATCAGCGTGAAGATCGGCATCAATGTCGTCAACGCGGACGCCATGCGCCTGCGCGCCTTCACCCCTGCGGTCCACGGCTTCCTGGACACCGTGCGCGAGGGGCATCCGACCACGCCGCTGCTGGTCGTGTCCGCCCTCCTGTGCCCGGTCCAGGAGGACACTCCCGGACCGCTCGCGCCCGACTTCGACGGCGGAACCCTGCGGTTCAGGGCGACGGGCGATCCCGCCGAACGCGCCGCCGGGCGCCTGACGCTCAACGTCGTCCGTGACGAACTCGCCCGGACAGTCGAACAGCGCGCGGCCGACGATCCGAACCTGCACTACCTCGACGGCCGTGACCTGTACGGCGAACGGGACTACGCGGAATTCCCGCTGCCCGACGAGGTCCACCCCGATCCGGCGGGACACCGCCGCATCGCCGAGAACTTCGCGCGGCTCGCGTTCGGGGTCGGCGGCCCCTTCGCCGTCGCGACCGGCTGACCGCGATCACGATCACCGACGCCTCGCGCTCCGCCTCCGGATGCGGCACCTTGGAGTGACGACGAGAGGAGCATCCAGATGCCGAACAACACCTACCGGGTCACCGAGATCGTCGGCACCTCGCACGAGGGCATCGACCAGGCCATCCGCAACGGTGTCGCACGCGCCAACCAGACCCTGCGCAACCTGGACTGGTTCGAGGTGACACAGGTCAGGGGCCAGATCGAGAACGGGCAGATCGAGCACTACCAGGTGGGCCTGAAGGTGGGCTTCCGTCTCGAGGACGAGGACTGACGACGGCGGGCCCCGGGCCGGACGGGGTCAGGTCCGCCCCTCTCCCTCCTGGGCCTGCTCCAGCGCGGCCGAGCGCTCGGCCCAGCGGGCCCGGACCACGGTGAATCCGGCCCGTTCGGCGTCGTCGCACACCAGCTCGTCGTCATCGACCAGGACACGGACCTCACGTCGTTCGGCGAGGCGGCGCAGGATCTCCAGTTTGGTGTGCCGGGCGGCCCTGCGGTCGGCGTTGCGCCGCATGTGCACACGCCCCTCGGGCAGCCCGTGGGCGGCGAGCCAGTCCAGGGTGTCGCGACGGCAGCGGTCGGGCCGCCCGGTGAGATAGACGATCTCGCACTCCTGCGCGGTCGCCACGGCCAGCGCGATCCCTTCGGCGAGCGGCGGGTCGTGCGGCGCGGCCGCGAAGAACGCGTCCCAGTCCCGGGGCGTACGCTCCAGGAACCGCTGCCGGTGCGCGGTGTCGGCGAGAGTGTTGTCGATGTCGAACACGGCGATCGGACGCTTGCTGCTGTCGGTCACGCGGTAACCCTAGACGAGTCTTTCCGAACACGGTCAGTGGTCATAGGCGGTCAGTGAGCGGCTGACCGCCTGCCCGGTCTGGAAGTTGTGCCAGATCGCGGCG